>SSTB01000140.1 GCA_009469665.1 Azonexaceae bacterium
CACATGGTCGAGCAGGCGCCCCGGGGTGGCGACGACGATATCGACGCCGCGACGCAGGGCGGAAATCTGGGGATTGATGCCGACGCCGCCAAAGACCACCGTCGAGCTGACCGGCACGTATTTGCCATAGGTGCGCACACTCTCCTCGACCTGCAGGGCGAGCTCCCGGGTGGGAACGAGGACCAGGACGCGGGGCGTCTTGGCCAACCGGGTGAGGCGGTCGTTGCCGCCCCCGGAGAGCAGTTGCAGGATGGGCAAGGTGAACCCGGCGGTCTTGCCGGTCCCGGTTTGGGCGGTGGCCATCAGGTCGCGCCCCGCCAGGACGGCCGGAATGGCCTGGGCCTGGATGGGGGTCGGGGTGTCGTAGCCTTGTTCGGCAACGGCGCGCAGCAGTTCGGCCGCAAGGCCAAGTTGATTGAAATGCATGGAAACTCCAGGAGTGCCGAGCAGGGCACCCCGTCAGGGGATTGAAAAATGAGCGGCGCGGCTTGTGGGTGGAAGCAAAAGCCCGGGCTTAGAGCAGTGAGAGACCGCGCTCCAGGTCGGCCTGCAGGTCTTCGACCGCTTCGAGGCCCACGGCGATGCGCAGCAGGCCTTCGCCGATGCCGGCTGCAGCGCGGGCTTCCGGGCTGATGCGGCCGTGGGTGGTGGAGGCGGGGTGGGTGATGGTGGTCTTGGTGTCGCCCAGGTTGGCGGTGATGGACAGGAGACGGCAGTGATCCACGACCTTCCAGGCTTCTTCCCGGCCGCCCTTGAGTTCGAAGGAGACGATGCCGCCCCCGGTGCGCTGCTGGCGCTTGGCCAGTTCGTGCTGAGGGTGGGAGCTGAGGCCGGGGTAGAAGACCCGGGACACCTTGGGATGGGCCTCCAGCCAGGACGCCATGCGCGCCGCGTTGGCGGCGTGGGCCTCGACGCGCAGCTTGAGGGTTTCCAGACCCTTCAACAGCACCCAAGCATTGAAGGCGGAAAGCGTGGGACCGGCGGTACGCAGGTACTTGAACACTTCTTCAGTGAGCTTTCTCGGCCCGCACACGGCGCCCCCCAGGACCCGGCCCTGGCCGTCGATGTACTTGGTGGCGGAATGGATCACCAGATCGGCGCCCAGTTGCAGGGGCTGTTGCAGGATGGGCGTGCAGAAGCAGTTGTCCACCGCCACCAAGATGTTCTTGCGATGGGCGACATCCGAAAGCAGGCGGATGTCGGCGATCTCGGTGAGCGGATTGGAAGGCGTCTCCAGGAAGAAGAGCCGCGTCTCCGGCCGGATGGCGGCTTCCCAGGCGGCGGGATCGGTCTGGGGCACGAAGCTGGTGACGATGCCGGCCCGCGAAAGGATGGCGCTGAAAAGCTGCACCGTGGCGCCGAACAGGCCGCTGGACGCGACGATGTGATCACCCGCCTTGAGGTGGGCCATGACCGTGGCCATGATGGCGGCCATGCCGCTGGCGAAGGCCACGCAGTCCTCGGCGCCCTCGAGGGCGGCCAGGCGCTCCTCGAACAGGGTCACCGTGGGATTGGAGAAGCGGGCATAGACGTTGCCTGGCTCCTCGCCAGAAAAGCGGCGGGCGGCCTCGGCGGCGCTCTTGAAGACGAAGCTGGACGTCAGGTAGAGGGCCTCGGCGTGCTCGCCGAACTGGCTGCGCTCCTGGCCGGCACGGACGGCCAGGGTTTCCAGGCGGTATGGGGGCGTATCGGCCATCAGTCCTGTCCTCCGGAAGCCAGTTGCAGGACGAGTTGCTGCGAGGCCTTGCCGTCACCCTCGTCGTCGCTCCTTCCGCTCTTGCCGCCGCCTCGGAGGCCTTCCACGGCATCGAGGTAGTACTCGTCCACATCGCCGGTGATGTAGCAGCCGTCGAAGCATGAGGCGTCGAAGACCGTCAGGTCCGGGTTGAGGGCGGTCACCGACTGCTTGAGGGCTTCGATGTCCTGATAGACCAGGGCGTCAGCGCCGATTTCGGCGGCGATACCGGCGTCGGTGCGGCCGGTGGCGATGAGCTCCGCCCGGGTCGGCATGTCGATGCCATACACGTTGGGGAAGCGCACCGGCGGTGCCGCGGAGGCGAAGTAGACCTTCAGGGCACCGGCGGCCCGGGCCATATCCACGATTTCCCGGCTGGTGGTGCCGCGCACGATGGAGTCATCGACCAGGAGCACCTTCTTGCCCTTGAATTCCTGGCCGCAGGTGTTGAGCTTCTGGCGCACCGACTTACGGCGCATGGCCTGACCGGGCATGATGAAAGTGCGGCCCACATAGCGGTTCTTGACGAAGCCCTCCCGGTAAGGGATACCGAGGGCCTGGGCGAGTTGCATGGCCGCCGGCCGGCTGGAATCGGGGATGGGGATGACCACGTCAATCTCTTCCACCGGAATGGTCTGCTTGACCTTCTCGGCCAGGAATTCGCCCATCTTGAGACGGGATTCATAGACCGAAACGCCGTCGATGACCGAGTCGGGCCGCGCCAGATAAACGTATTCGAAGATGCAGGGCGCGTAGGTGGGTTGCTGGGCGCACTGGCGGCTCCGCAGCTTGTGGTCGAGGTCGATGAACACTGCCTCGCCGGGCTCGATGTCGCGCACCATCTCGAAGCCCAGGGTGTCGAGGGCCACGGACTCGGAGGAGATCAGGTATTCGGTACCGGCCTCGGTCTCGTTTTTGCCATAGACCAGGGGCCGGATGCCATAGGGGTCGCGGAAGGCGAGCAGGCCATAGCCGGCAATCAGGACCACCACCGCGTAGGCGCCGCGGCAGCGACGATGAACGCCAGCCACCGCCTGAAAAATGCTCTCCACGTCCAGTTCGTAGCCGTGGGCGGCCGCCTGGAGCTCGTGGGCCAGGACGTTCAGCAGCACCTCGGAATCGGAATTGGTGTTGATGTGCCGGCGGTCGAGACGGAACATCTCCTCCTTCAGTTGGTCGGCGTTGGTCAGGTTGCCGTTGTGGCCCAGGACGATGCCGAAGGGCGAATTGACGTAGAAGGGCTGTGCCTCGGCGAAGTTGTAGGCGGACCCCGCCGTCGGGTAGCGCACGTGGCCGATGCCCCAGTTGCCGGGGAGCGCCCGCATGTTGCGGGTACGGAAGACATCCCGCACCAGCCCGGGCCCCTTGTGCAGGTGGAAGGTGTTGCCCTCCGCCGTGGCGATGCCCGCCGCGTCCTGCCCGCGATGCTGCAGCACCATCAGCCCGTCGTAGAGGAGCTGATTGACCGGCGTTGTCGCCATGACTCCGAGTATCCCGCACATAGTCTTCTACCTAGGTAAATCGAATTCGTTTCGCCACATCCGGCGGCAGCCAGGGCTTCAAGGCCAGGACCGCCGTTTCCAGCGGCGGCGCCAGGGTCGCCTGCCGCCACCACGGCTGCCGCGGCGCCGGGGTCATGCCAGCCACCGCCACCCCCAGCAGTACGATGAGCACACCGCGCAGGACGCCAAACACCATGCCCAGCAGGCGGTCGGAAAGCCCAAGCCCGAGGGCCTTGACCAATCCCTGCACCGCCAGACGCAGCAGAGCCATGACCACCAGCACGCCGACGAAAACCGCCGCGTAGCCTGCCAGGGCGCGCAAGGTCGGGTCGCCGATCAACGTCCCCATACTCTGGCCCACCGGTGCGCCGAATTCCAGGGCAGCGTAGAGCGCGAGCCCCCAGGCCACCAGGGCGATCAACTCGCCCACGACACCCCGCCACAAACCCAGCAACAGGGACGCCGCAACCACCGCGACGACCACCCAATCGAACAGCGTCATGGCCTGGCCGCCACCACTCCCGAGACACCGATGCGCTTCATTTTCTCCAGGGCCTTCTCCGCCGCCTCGCGGTTGGGGAAGGGACCGGCCCGCACCCGGGTCTTCTTGCCCTGGGGCGAATCCAGGGGCTCGGTATAGACGCGGATGCCCAGTTCGCCCAGCTTGGCCTTGATCTGTTTGACGTTGCCTTCGTTGGCAAAGGCGCCGATGAGAATCACCTGCTCGCCCCCCGCCGCGGCCGCCGGAGTCGCAACCTTGCCGTCCAGGATGGCCGCCGCCCGTTGCGCTTCCGCTGCGCCGGGTTTGCCTGAAGGCTTCTCGCCAGCTTTCTCGGCCGGTTTTTCCGCGGGCTTCTCGGCCGGCTTGTCGGCGGGTTTCGCGGCGGGCTTCTCGGCTACGGGCGCCGGCTTCTCCACCGGCGGCAGCGCAACGGGCTTGGCCACCTCCACCGCCTTGGGCGCTTCCACAGGCCGAGGCACAGTGGCCTCCACCGGCCGTGGCCCCGGCGCGGCTGCGGGCGGGGCGGCCTTGTCGGCGGGGCCGGCGAACTTGGGCGCGAAGGGCTTCTCGTCCTGGCCGGGGATGCGGATCTCAACGTCCTGGCTGGGCTGACGGGGTTCGTGGTCCATCAGCATGGGAAGAAACACCGCCAGCAGGGTGACGAAGGCAATGGCGCCAACCAGGCGACGGCGGGCCCGCTTCTTCAGGGGGAGTTGGGGGTCTGCTTCTTGCATGGGCTAGCAGTCGGTCAGATCGGTTTGCGTCGAGCCGCAGCGCGCATCCGCACCCCGATCGCGCGAAGCGAACCGCAGCCATGACCGAAGCTATGGCGAGGATGAGCGACAAAGCGAGCGGGGATGCGGGGCGGGCCGAACATAGCTGAACCTATCTGACTGACTACTCACGCCGGGCCCGCAAGGCTTGCAGGGCGCCGGCCACCGTATGGAACGATCCAAAGGCCAGGATTCTATCACTTTCCCCCGCCCTTCCCCGGGCCGCCTCGAGGGCCTCGGCTGGCGAGGGATGGCAGGAGACCTCACCGCCCAGCCCCTCCCGGGTGATGATTTCAGCCAAGTGGGCGGCCGGGGTGCCCCGGGGACCGTCGAGACTGGCGAGGTACCAGGCGTCCACCTTGCCGCGCAGGGGCGCCAGGGCGCCGGCGATGTCCTTGTCGGCCAGCATGCCGACCACCGCATGGGTGTGGTCGAAGAAGCCCATGCTGCCGAGGTTGTCGGCCAGGACGCGCACTGCCTGGGGGTTGTGGCCCACGTCCAGCACGATAGCCGGCTTGCCCGGCACCACCTGAAAGCGGCCCGGCAACTCGGTTTCAATGAGACCCGGCCGGATGGCCTGCATGGTCACCGGCAGATGGTCTGCCAGGGCCTCCAGGGCCGCAAGGGCCACGGCGGCGTTGTAGAGCTGGGTTGGTCCGCGTAGACCGGGATAGGCCAGGGAACGCTTGAGCAGCCTTTCGCCGGAACGGCACCACCAACGCCATTGTTGACGGTTCTCGCCACCGAGAGCCGTCTCCCGTTCGAAACCGAAGTCGCGGCCGAGGAGGCGCAGGTCGGCGCCGATGGCTGCACCATGGTCGAGCAGAGAACGAGGTGGCCGGGGATCGGCGCAGAAGCCCGGGCGCCCAGAGCGGAAGATGCCCGCCTTCTCGAAGCCGATGGCCTCCCGGTCGGGCCCCAGCCAGTCGGTGTGGTCGATGTCGATCGCGGTGACGATGGAGGCGTCGGCCTCATAGACGTTAACGGCGTCGAGACGCCCGCCCAATCCGACCTCGAGGATGGCCGCTTCGACGTCAGCCGCGGCGAAGACCTCCCAGGCCGCCAGGGTGCCGAATTCGAAGTAGGTGAGGGCGACGCCGCTGTCACGCCGCGCCGCCTCGACCTTGGCGAAGGCCTCGCCCAGGGCCTCATCCGCGACGGGCCGGCCCCCGACACGCACCCGCTCGTTGTAGGCCAGCAGATGGGGCGAGGTATAGCAGCCTACCCTGTAGCCCCCGCGCAGGAGAATGTTTTCCAGGTAGGCGCAGGTGGAACCCTTGCCATTGGTGCCGCCCACGACGATCACCGGGCAGTGCTGCGTCTGCCCGAGGATTTCTTTCACCCGGCGGATGCGGTCGAGGCCAAGGGCGATCCCGGCCTGGCCCCAGGGATGCAAGGCTTCAAGATGGGCCAGCCAGTCGGCGAGGACCATCAGCGCGGAAGACGCGCAGCGTCCCCAGAGACTCCCCCAGCCCTCGGGGCGGTAGGCAGGGCTCGGACGGGAGAAAGGAGCATGCCCGTACTCATCAACACGCGCCGTGGTCCGGCCCCATGTCCATCAGGCCGAGGCGGGCAGTTTCAGGAACAGGGCCAGCATCTGAGCGATGCGGTCGCGCAGTTCGCGCCGATCGATCACCGCATCGATGGCGCCTTTCTCCAGCAGGAACTCGGCCCGCTGGAAACCTTCCGGCAGCTTTTCCCGCACGGTCTGTTCGATGACCCGCGGACCGGCAAAGCCGATGAGAGCGTTGGGCTCGGCGACGACCAAGTCGCCGACGAAGGCGAAGGAGGCCGAAACCCCGCCCATGGTGGGGTCGGTCAGGATGGAGACGAAGGGCAGGCCCTTCTCCGACAGCCTGGTGAGGGCGGCGGTGGTCTTGGCCATCTGCATGAGGGAGAAAAGCCCTTCCTGCATGCGGGCACCGCCGGACGCGGTCACGCAGAGAAAGGGCATGCCGCCTTCCGCGGCGATCTGCACGCCGCGGACAAAGCGCTCGCCCAGGACGGATCCCATGGACCCCCCCATGAAGTCGAATTCAAAGGCGGCCACCACGGCACGGATGCCCTTGATGCTGCCCTGCTGAACGACCAGGGAATCGGATTCCTCGCTGGCTTCGGCAGCCTCCTTGAGGCGGGCGGGATAACGCTTGCTGTCCTTGAACTTGAGACTATCCACCGGCAGCACTTCGGCACCGATTTCGTAGCACGCCTCGCCGTCGAGGAGCATAGCCAGGCGCTGGCGGGCGCTGAGGCGATTGTGGTGGCCGCACTTGGGGCAGACGTGGAGGTTGTTTTCCAGATCGGTGGCGTAAAGCACCGCTTCACAGGACGGGCACTTGCTCCACAGACCCTCGGGCAGGTTGCTGCGTCGCTGGGTGCCCTGTTCGTGCTTAATCTTCGGGGGCAGAAGTTTGTTCAGCCAGCTCATGCTTGCGCTCCGTCTACGCCCCGGCGGATATCGGCCACCAGCGCCTTGACACGGGCGCAGGCAGTTTCCGGGGTGGATTGTTCGATTTCCTCGATGATGCGGCTGCCGACCACGACCGCGTCGGAAAAGGCGGCGATGCGGCCGGCCGAGGCGGCGTCACGGATGCCGAAGCCTACGCCCACCGGCAGGCCGGTCTTTTCGCGAATCTGCGGGATGCGTTGGGCGACAGCGTCGATGTTGAGGTGCCCCGCCCCGGTCACCCCGGCCAGGGATACGTAATAGACGTAACCGCTGGCCACCTGGCCGGCCTGGGCGATGCGGGCATCGGTGGAGGTGGGCGCCAGGAGAAAGATGGGATCCATGCCCCGGGACTTCATGGCGGCGCCGAAAGCCATGGCCTCCTCGGGTGGGTAATCCACCACCAGGACGCCATCGACGCCGGCTGCCGCGGCCGCGTCGGCGAATTTCTCCAGGCCCAGGGCCTCGATGGGGTTGGCGTAGCCCATGAGAACGACAGGCGTAGCGCTGTCGGCGGCGCGGAAGGCCACCACGAGGTCCAGCACCCGCTTGAGGGTCATGCCTTTGGCCAGGGCGCGCTCGGAAGCGCGCTGGATGGTGGGTCCGTCGGCCATGGGGTCGGAGAAGGGAACGCCCAGCTCAATGACGTCGGCGCCGGCTTCCACCAGGGCATGCATGAGGGGTACGGTGAGGGCGGCGTCGGGGTCGCCGGCGGTGATGAAGGGAATGAGCGCCTTACGGCCTTGCGCCGCGAGGCGCTGGAAAGTGGGCTGGATGCGCGACATCAGAATTGGATCCCGGATTTCTCGGCCACGGTGTGCATGTCCTTGTCACCCCGGCCGGAGAGGTTGACCAGCAGAATCTTGTCCTTGGAAAGCGTCGGCGCCAGCTTGGCAGCGTAGGCCAGGGCATGGGACGACTCCAGGGCGGGGATGATCCCTTCCAGGCGGCAGAGGTCGTGGAAGGCCTTCAGCGCCTCGGCATCGGTCACCGGCACGTACTCGGCACGGCCGGAGTCCTTGAGGTAGGCATGCTCGGGGCCAACCCCCGGGTAGTCGAGGCCGGCGGAAACGGAATGGGTGTCGGTGATCTGGCCGTCCTCGTCCTGCAGTAAATAGGTGCGATTGCCGTGCAGCACGCCGGGCACGCCGGCGGTGAGGGAAGCGGCGTGGCGCCCTGTTTCGACGCCCTCCCCAGCGGCTTCGACGCCGATCAGCTTGACGCCTTCCACAGGGATATAGGGGTAGAAGATGCCCATGGCGTTGGAGCCGCCGCCCACGCAGGCAATGACGGCATCGGGCTGGCGGCCGACCATTGCGGGCATCTGGGTCAGACACTCTTCACCGATGACGGCCTGGAAGTCGCGCACCATCATCGGGTAGGGGTGGGGTCCGGCGACGGTACCGATGATGTAGAAGGTGTCATGCACGTTGGTAACCCAGTCGCGCATGGCTTCGTTGAGCGCGTCCTTCAAGGTCTTGGAGCCGGATTCGACGGGCACCACGGTGGCGCCGAGGAGCTTCATGCGGTAGACGTTGGCAGCCTGGCGCTTGACGTCCTCGCTGCCCATGTAGACCACGCACTCCATTCCGTAGCGGGCGGCGACGGTAGCGGTGGCGACGCCGTGCTGGCCGGCGCCGGTCTCGGCGATGACCCGGGGCTTGCCCATGCGGCGGGCCAGCAGCGCCTGGCCGATGCAGTTGTTCACCTTGTGGGCGCCGGTGTGGTTGAGGTCTTCCCGCTTCAGGTAGATCTGGGCGCCGCCGAGGATCTCGGACCAGCGCCTGGCGTGGTAGATGGGCGAAGGACGGCCGACGTAGTGCTTGAGTTCGTAGTTGAACTCGGCCATGAAGGCGGGGTCTTTGCGGGCGAACTCATAGGCGGCACGCAATTCATCC
Organism: Azonexaceae bacterium; assembly: GCA_009469665.1. Next base: position 8,857 of record SSTB01000140.1, read on the forward strand.
AGGGCGGCGATCAGGGTTTCGGCGACGAAGACGCCGCCGTAGGGGCCGAAATGCCCGGTAGCATCGGGCAGGGTGTAGGGGGTAGCCAACATGGGAAATCTCCGGAAAGGGTCAAGAAACTGCGGGTCTGCAGAGTCTTGCCGTCTCAGGTGTGCTTGGCCGAATGACGCCGCCAGAAGATGCGGGTGAGGCCACCCGGTTGTTTACGCATGACTTGAGTCCAAATTCGTTTCCGCAGCCCGGACCGCAGCGATGAAGGCTCTGATCCTGGCCGCGTCCTTGATGCCTTTGGCCACCTCGACGCCGGAAGAGACATCCACCGCTGCCGGCCGTACCCGCCTAATTGCATCGCCCACGTTGGAAGCATCCAGCCCGCCGGAAAGGACCACGGGCAATGGCAATTGCGCCGGTATCAGCGACCAGTCGAAGGTTTTTCCCCCACCCCCGTAGCCCTCGACGAAGGCGTCCAGGAGCAGCGCCTGGGCCGTCGGGAAACGGGCCGCGCATTGTACCAAATCCAGGTCGGCGGTCACCCGCGCTGCCTTCAGGTAGGGGCGCCGGTAGCGGAGGCAATCGGCCTCGCTTTCGTCGCCATGGAATTGCAGAACGTGCAGGGGCACCACGCCGAGGGTGGCTTCAAGCACCGACGTCGCGGCGTTCACAAAGAGCCCAACCGCGGCGACGAAGGGCGGCAGACGCCTCGCCAGTTCGGCCGCCCGATGGGGTGTGACGTAGCGCGGGCTGGGCGGGTAGAAAACGAAGCCGATGGCGTCGGCCCCCGCCGCGACCGCGGCATCGACGTCCTCTTCGCGCGTGAGGCCGCAAATCTTGATGCGGGTGCGGTCGCAACGGGTCATGCAGATACTCCTGGCGGGAAATCGTCATCAGGCTCGGGCAGGCCCCAATGCGTTTCGTAAATGGGGCCGCGAAAATAGAGGCCGTCGGGCGAAAAGGTCGGCGCCGCCAACTTGCGGTCCCGCTGGGTCAGCAGTTCGGCCATCCACGCCGGTGCCTGGGTGCCCTTTCCGATATAGACCAGGCTACCGACCAGATTGCGCACCATGTGGTGAAGAAAGGCGCTGGCAGCGAAATCGAAGACGAACCATTCGCCTGACTGTCGCACCTCGGCCCGCCACAGGGTCTTGACGGGTGACTTGGCCTGGCATTCGGCGGCCCGAAAGGCGGAAAAATCGTGCTCACCAAGGAGGTGGGCAGCGCCGGCCCGCATGGCTTCGAGACTCAGTGGGCCGTGGAACCAGCCGGCACGCCCCCGCCACAGACCCGGCCGTTGAGGGCGATTGAGCAGGACATAACGGTAGCGCCGGCCCCGCGCGCTGAAGCGGGCGTGGAAATCCTCGCCCACCGGCTGCGCCCAGCGCACCGCCACGCCACCGGGCAGGTGAGCGTTGACGCCCCGCACCCAGGCGCTCAGGGGCCGCTCGGCAGCGGTGTCGAAGTGGACCACCTGCTGTGTGGCATGGACGCCGGCATCGGTGCGGCCGGCGCACAGCGTCGCAACCGGTCTGGCGGCAATGCAAGCCAGCGCGCCCTCCAGCGCGTCCTGGACAGTACCGCCCTCCTTTTGGCTCTGCCAGCCTTGGAAGTCCGCTCCGCAATATTCGAGCCCCAGGGCGATCCTCATGACAGCGCCCCAAGGCCGACAAGGACGACAAGTGCCGCGCCCAACAGAAGAGCATCGCGCATCCGCCAGGAGGTGATTTCCAGTTGCAGAACGTCTGGTCCAGCAGCTTCGCCTTCCGCCCCTTGCAGAATGCCTCTCCACGACCCCTTGTCCGGCTGGCTCTCCAGGTATTCGAAGACCAGGGCCAGACGCACCACGGCAGGTTCGACGGGTAGGCCGACGAAGCGCAAGGGTGCGGCGATGGCCCCCAGACCGACAATCAGACCTCTGCGGTCGAGCAGTTCGAACAACAGGGCGAGTAGACCCAGGAGAACCACCAGGCGGAAACCATGTAGGCCTGCCGCTTCCACACCGGCGTCGGTGGGCGCCCAGGCAACGGGAAAGACAGCCTCCCCCGGCGTGCCGAAAGCGAAGACCAGCGCCAGGGTCAGGAGCAACCACCGCGCCCGGCGCAACTGGCGGGCCCAGCGGCCGACGACCCCTTTACCGGTCAGTAAAAGGGCTAGCGTGGCAAGGCCTAGGGCGTGAGCCCCAAGGAATTGCAGGGACACGGTGGAGAACAGCCAAGTGAGAACGACGGCGCCGGGATGGATCATGCGCGGATTCTAGCCCGGAACCGCCCTGACCCACCCCGCAGAGGCCCGACCGCGCGCCCGGAAACAACGATGGCCCCGCATCGGGGGCCATCGCTGAACAAGGTTAGGCTCAGTTGCCGATGCGCGCCAGAATGGCCTGGGCCTGCTCGGCCAGGGCCGGCGAACCTTCGCTCAGGACTTCCTGCAGAAGTTCCCGGGCACCCTCCAGGTCGCCCATTTCCTCATAGGCCTTGGCGAGATCAAGCTTCGTGCTGACCGCCTCCCACTGGGTTCCCATGCCCACACTGTCGTCGGCCGCGGCCTCTTCAGCAGGGGCGGGCGCCTCCGCGGGTGCCGGCGGCGCGACGGACTCAGCAGCCAGATCGAGATTGATCGAACCCATATCGAAGCTGGGCGCCTGCATGGGCTGCCCCAGGATGGTCGAATCGGTGAGCTTAACGTCGAACTCGAGAGCATCGCCATCCACCACGCCAATGTCGACGATCTCGTCATCAACCTTGGACGGAGGTTCCTGCATCATGGCCATGGGGTTAACGACGGTGGACTCGGGGCTGAGGGGCGGCGCATCGAGGTCGAGCACCTGGGGGTTGACCATGGTTTCCCCGGCCACAGGCAAATCCAGGTTGAATTCGTCGGCGGACGGGGCCTCGGCGGCAGTTTGCGCTGCCCCCTTGGCGACCGCCCCCAGGGTATCGCTGACGTGAAGCTTGTGGGTGCTCTGGTAATCCTCCGCCGGGGCGGGTTCAGTACCGAAGCCCAGGTCGAAATCAAGCATATCCGGTTCGTCCGTGGCCGCGGGCACGGCGGCCTGGGGCGGGCGATTGGCATCCAGATTGAAATCGACGACGTTGGCCTCGGCGTTGGTCACCGTATCGACGAAGGCAACCTCGTCCTCGTCCAATTCGGCGGGCGCTGGAGCCGCTTCCGCAGGTGCTGCGGCGGGCGCCGGACCCAAGTCGAAATCGAGGCTCATGAGTTCGTTTTCCACCGGCGCCGTTTCGCTGCCCGTGGCGGCCTCCTGCAAGGGCTTCACCACCGTCGCCTCGGCCCCGGCGTAGGAGCCTGAGGGAGGCGCCGCAGTGGCGGCGGAAGCCATCTGGCCCAAGGCCCCCGGCAAGGTGACCGTAGAGCGCAGGGCGTCTCCCGTCTTGGCCGACGCGACCATGGTGGCGTCGGCGTCGAATTCCGCCGCCCCCCCAACCGAGGCACGGCCGGTAGTGTAGAGGGGGTTGCCCGGATCGAGCTTGGCTCCCAGACCGGCGACCTTCTCCCACTCGGGACCGGCGCCGCCGGTCTGGGCGTAGAGTTCGCTCGCCAGGGTCTCAAACTGCTTGACACTCTTGCGGTTGGCGTAGATTTCGAGCAACTTGGCGTGGATGGCGAGCCGCTGCGGGTCCTTCTGCATGGCCTCGAGGAGAATCTCCTCGGCCTGAGCGTCGCGCCCGTAGGCCATATAAACATCGGCCTCGGCGACAGGATCGACCTCGTCCGTGTCGATGGTGCCCGGTCCGGTCTGGCTGAAATCGGCCGTCTGGGGAGGCGTTTGCCCCGTATCCACACTCTGGCCCCCCGTGGCGCGGAAGACCGAATTGGGCCCCAGGCTGGAAGGACTCGGAACCGCAGTTGTCGGCACGGAGGGCAACGGGGCCTTGCGCCGGCGATAGAGCAGATAGCCGGCCAGAAGCGCCGCAACGGCACCGCCCCCGGCGATGGGGAGGAAGAGATCCATCTCTTCCGGTTCCGGCTCGGGCGGCGGCGGGGGAACGGGTTTCTTGGGCGGCGGCTTGGGTGCCTCGGCCGGCTTGGGCGCTTCAACTGGCTTCGGAGCTTCCGCAGCAGCCTGGGGTTCGGGAGGCTTGGGCGGTTCTGCGGGCTTTGCAGCCTCGGCGGCTTTCTTGGCCTCCTCGGCCTTCTTGGCTTCCTCGGCCTTTTTGGCCTCTTCGGCCAGTCTGACTTCCTCCGCCTTCTTGGCTTCGGCGGCCTTTCTGGTTTGCTCGGCCATCTGGGCCTCTAGGGCCTTCTTCGTTTCTTCGGCCTTCTTGGCTTCCTCGAGCTTACGGGCCTCTTCGGCTTTCTTGGCCTCCTCTGCCTTCTTCGCTTCCTCTGCCCTCCGGGCGGCTTCAGCCGCTTTGCCCTCTTCGGGCTTCTTGCCCGAGGACTGCTTTTGCAGCTCCGCGAGGCTTTGGTTCTTCAACTCCACCAGTTTCTGGAGCTCGGTGACGTTCTTTTCCAGCATGGCCATGCGCTCGTTGGCTTCCTTGAGCGCCCGGTCCTTGGCGACGGCATCCTCTTCGCCGCTGCGTCCCTTGGCCCCCTTGCCGGCGGCCTCGGTCTTGGATACTTTGACCTGGTCCTTGCCTCCTTCGGCCGGTGCAGCTTTCTCTTCCACCTTGGGGGTGATCTTACCCGCTGCGGCCTGGGTGCCCCCATCAGCCCGGGCAGGCCCGTCTGCGGTCGCTGCCGCGAGTTTCTTGCGATAGCCATTCCAGTCTGCCGTCTGCGAGACGTAGACCTGCTTCGCTTCAGATTCGGGGATAGCCGCAACGGTTTCCCGGTCAGGAACGTTCAGGATGGCACCGGATTTCAAGCGATGCATATTGCCGCCGATGAAGGCGTCAGAATTGGACTTGAACAGTCCAACCAGCATCTGCTCCAGTGAAACGCCCTCGTGGCGCGTTTCCCGGGCTATTTTTCCCAGAGTATCCCCGGTCTTGACCTCGCGGCTCCCTCCCCCGGCGGACGCCGCCGGCTCGGGGGCCACCGCCCGGGGTTTGGCCTCGCGCCTGACGGGACCCCTGGCCCCCTCCGGAGCGGCCCCACCGGCCCCCCCCCCTCGCACGGAGGCCACGGGTTTGGCTTCGGCCACGGAAACGGGCTGACCTGCAGCCGCAGCAGCAACCTCCGGCGGATCGAGCAGGAAAGTGTACTCCCGCACCAGCCGGCCCGCCGGCCAGTTGAGTTCCACGAGGAAATCGAGGAAGGGTTCGTTCACCGGTTTGGACGACGTGATCCGTACGATGGACTTGCCGTTGGTCCGCCGGTCGACCGCGAAGCGCAGATCGAGCAGACCAGAGGGGAATTCGACCCCCGCCTGGCGGAAGGCATCCTGGGGCGCGAGTCGCGCCGTCATGCCGACCAGTTCGTCGCGCGTCGCGCTCAGTTCGACCTCCGCCCGCAAGGGCTGACCCAGTCCCGAAAGGACAGTGATCCTGCCCAGGCCAGCCGCATCAGCGAGCCCGGGCATCAGGGTCAGACAGGAGGCCACGGCAGCGACCGCAGCACGCATCTTGAATCGATTCGCGAGATTTTTTTTCACGGCGCCACCCTGAGCGTCGAAATGGGGCTTTTAAAATAACATCATGAACTTAGCTATGCAAGCTAATCCCGCTTCTAGTTTTTCGCCCTGTAGGCATATTCCCAACAAAAAAAACCGGGGCCGCAGCCCCGGTCTTGTGCCCTCAAGGCCTTGAGGCTTAGGCGTCAAGCAGGATACGCAGCATGCGGCGCAGGGGCTCGGCAGCCCCCCACAGGAGCTGGTCGCCACACGTAAATGCGGCCAGATACTCAGGCCCCATGGCCATCTTGTGCAAACGGCCGACCGGCACGGTCAGGGTGCCGGTGACGGCGGCAGGGGTCAGTTCCCGCTCGCTGATCTCGCGCTCGTTCGGCACAACCTTGGCCCACTGATTGCCCTTGGCGATGATGTCGGACACCTCGTCCAGGGGCACATCCTTCTTGAGTTTGATGGTCAGCGCTTGGGAGTGGCAGCGCATGGCGCCGATGCGCACGCACAGGCCGTCGATGGGGATCGAGCCCGGGCTGCGGAAGGCGGGGTTGCCGAGAATTTTGTTGCATTCGGCACCGCCCTTCCATTCTTCCTTGGACTGACCGCCTTCGACCGGCACGTCGATCCAGGGGATCAGGCTGCCGGCCAGCGGGGTATTGCGGAAGTTCTTCTTGGGGAAGGCGTCGGAACGGATGGTCTCGGCCACCTTGCGGTCGATTTCCAGGATGGCGGAAGCGGGATCGGCCAGCAGGTCGGCGACGGAGGCGTGGATGGCGCCCATCTGGGCAATCAGCTCGCGCATGTTCTGAGCGCCGGCGCCGGAGGCGGCCTGGTAGGTCATGGAGGAAATCCAATCCACCAGGTTGTGCTGGAAGAGACCGCCCAGGCCCATGAGCATGAGGGACACGGTGCAGTTGCCGCCGATCCAGTTCTTGCCGCCCTTGGCCAGCGCGTCCTTGATCACGTGCATGTTGACCGGGTCGAGGATGATGACCGCGTCGTCGGCCATACGCAGGGCGGAGGCGGCATCAATCCAATGGCCCTTCCAGCCGGCGGAACGGAGCGCGGGGAAGACTTCCTTGGTGTAGTCGCCGCCCTGGCAGGTGATGATGATCTCACAGGCCTTGAGGGCCTCGATATCGGATGCATTCTGCAGGGGCAGGGAGGCTTCCTTGCCGCCGAACACCGGGGCCTTGCCGCCGGCGTTGGAGGTGGAGAAATAGACGGGATCGATGTAGGCGAAGTCGCCCTCTTCCACCATGCGCTGCATGAGGACGGAACCGACCATGCCGCGCCAACCAACCAGACCAACCTTTCTCATTTCTACTCTCTCCGAAAAAATCGTTTAACGCGCCAAAGCACTCTTCGTATTACGCCAGGGCCGCCAGCACGGCGTCGCCCATTTCCCGGGTGCCCACCTTGTTGGTGCCGCGCTCGTAAATGTCGCCGGTGCGGTAACCCTGGGCCAGAACCTTTTTGACCGCGTTTTCCACGCGTAGTGCCTGTTCTTCCAGGCCGAAGGTGTAGCGCAGCAGCATGGCCGCCGACAGGATGGTGGCGAGGGGATTGGCGATGCCCTTGCCGGCGATGTCCGGGGCGGAACCATGGGAGGGCTCGTAGAGGCCCTTGTTGTTCTGGTCCAGGGAGGCCGAGGGAAGCATGCCGATGGAGCCGGTGAGCATGGAGGCCTCGTCGGACAGGATGTCGCCGAACATGTTGCCGGTGACCATCACGTCGAATTGCTTGGGGGCCTTGACCAACTGCATAGCGGCGTTATCCACGAGCATGTGGGACAGTTCCACGTCCGGATAGTCCTTGGCCACCTCGATCATGACGTCACGCCACAGCTGGGTGCATTCAAGGACGTTCATCTTGTCCACCGAACACAATTTCTTGTTGCGCTTCTGGGCGGCCTGGAAGGCGACGTGGCCGATGCGGCGGATTTCCGACTCGCTGTAAACCATGGTGTTGAAACCCACGCGCTCGCCGTTCTCTTCGCGCACGCCGCGGGGCTGGCCAAAGTAGATGTCGCCGGTCAGTTCCCGCACGATCAGTATGTCGAGACCCGCCACCACTTCCGGCTTCAGGGTCGAGGCATTGGCCAGCTCGGGGTAGAGAATGGCCGGACGCAGGTTGGCAAAGAGGTTGAGATCCTTACGGATGCCTAACAGGCCGCGCTCGGGACGCTGCTCCCGGGGCAGGCTGTCCCACTGGGGGCCACCTACGGCGCCGAGGAGCACGGCATCCGCCGCGCGGGCGAGCTTCTGGGTGGCCTCGGGATAGGGAACGCCGGTGGCATCCACCGCCGAACCGCCGAGGAGCGCCTCTTCCATCTCGAACTTGAGATCGAGGGCCTTGAGCACACGCACGGCTTCGGCCGTGATTTCGGGACCGATGCCATCACCGGGGAGCACACAAATCTTCATGGTCATTCCTTGTTACGCAAACAGCCAGGGCTGCTCGATACGACGCTTTTCTTCGAATTCGCGAATCTTGTCGGCGTGGCGCAGGGTCAGGCCGATATCGTCCCAGCCGTTGATGAGACATTCCTTGCGGAAGGCATCGACCTGGAAAGGAACCCCATGGCCATCCGGGCGCACCACGGCCTGGGCCGGCAGGTCCACCAGCAGCTTGTAGCCCGGCGTCGCCTGCACCTGCTGGAACAGGGCCTCCACCTCGGCGGCGGGCAACACGATGGGCAGGATGCCGTTCTTGAAGCAGTTGTTGAAGAAGATGTCGGCGAAGCTCTCGGCGATGATGGCCTTGAAGCCGAAATCCAGCAGCGCCCAAGGGGCATGCTCGCGGGAGGAGCCGCAGCCGAAGTTCTGGCGGGTAACCAGGATTTCCGCCCCCTGGTAGCGCGCCTGATTGAGCACGAAATTCGGGTTCTTCGGCCGCTGGGCGCAATCCTGCCCCGGCTGGCCGACATCCATGTAGCGCCACTCGTCGAAAGCGTTGGGCCCGAAGCCGGAACGCTTAATGGACTTCAAGAACTGCTTGGGGATGATGGCGTCGGTATCGACGTTGTTGCGATCCAGGGGCGCCACCAAGCCTTCGAGACGTACAAACCGGTCCATGTTCAATTACCCCGTGGAGAAAACATGTGCCGGCCGTAACGATCGCCGGGCGGAAGCACCGGGCGGCACAACGCGCTGTGCGAAGAAAAGAGCGTATTCACCATGGGCATGCTCACTTAGTCGCGCGCTGAATGGCTTCGCCACCCTTTTCGATATCCTGGCCAATCCCACGTACCGTGTTGCAGCCGGTGGCTGTCGCTAGGGCAAGGGCGGAAATGAGGGTCAGAACGATGATTTTCATGAAAGTCTCCGATTCATAGCAGGTCGCGGACATCGGCAAAGTGGCCGGCAACGGATGCGGCAGCCGCCATGGCCGGGCTGACCAGATGGGTCCGGCCGCCCGGGCCCTGGCGACCCTCAAAATTGCGATTGGAGGTGGAGGCACAGCGCTCACCGGGCTCCAGGCGGTCGGCGTTCATGGCCAGGCACATGGAACAGCCCGGTTCCCGCCACTCGAAGCCGGCAGCGACGAAAACCTTATCCAGACCTTCAGCCTCGGCCTGGCGCTTGACCAGGCCTGAACCCGGCACAGCCAGGGCCAGCTTGACGTTGGCTGCAATGTGGCGCCCCTTGAGCACGGCCGCAGCCTCGCGCAAGTCCTCGATGCGGGAATTGGTGCAGGAGCCAATGAAGATCTTGTCGATGGCGATGGCCTTGATCGGTGTATTGGGCGTCAGCCCCATGTATTGCAGGGCACGTTCCATGCCTTCCCGTTTCACCGGGTCCACCTGCTTGGAGGGATCGGGGACTACGGCATCGATGGCGACTACCATCTCGGGGGAGGTGCCCCACGTGACCTGGGGCTGGATGTCCTCGGCCCGCAGGCTGACCACGGTGTCGAAGCGGGCACCCTCGTCGGACTTGAGGGTCCGCCAGTAGGCCACCGCCTTCTCCCAGGCGTCGCCCCGGGGAGAGAACGGCCGATCCAGGAGGTAATGGATCGTGGTGTCGTCCACCGCGACGAATCCCATGCGGGCACCGGCCTCGATGGCCATATTGCACAGGGTCATGCGCCCCTCCATGGACAGGCCACGAATGGCACTGCCGGCGAATTCGATGGCGTAGCCGGTGCCGCCGGCGGTGCCGATGGTACCGATCACTGCCAGGGCGATGTCCTTGCCCGTCACGCCTTTGCCCAGGCGACCTTCGACGGCCACCAGCATGGTCTTCGACTTTTTCTGCACCAGACACTGGGTGGCCAGTACGTGCTCCACCTCGGAAGTGCCTATCCCGTGGGCAAGACACGCAAACGCGCCATGGGTGGAGGTATGCGAATCGCCGCACACCACGGTCATACCCGGTAGGGTGGCACCGTTCTCGGGACCCACCACATGGACGATGCCTTGCTTGGGATCCTTGAAGGGGAAATAAGCCAGGGCGCCGACTTCGCGGATGTTGGCATCCAGGGTTTCGACCTGAAGCCGGGAAACAGGATCCTTGATGCCTTCATCCCAGTGATCCGTCGGCGTGTTGTGATCGGCGGTGGCAACGATCGATGAAATCCGCCAGGGTTTGCGGCCCGCGAGTTTCAAGCCTTCGAAGGCCTGGGGGCTGGTGACTTCGTGTACCAAGTGGCGATCGATGTACAGGAGGGCTGTCCCGTCGTCCTCCTGGCGGACAACATGACTTTCCCAGAGCTTGTCGTAGAGCGTCTTCGGCATGGTGGCGAAAAAGAGCCGTAAAGCGGCGGATTATCCCATAGCTTCAGCGCCCGTCGAAGGCCCGAATCTCACCGCGCGTGGCGCTGCGCCGGGCCGCAGGCGAGCATCAGCACCAGTCCGGCCAGCGCAAATGCTGAACTGAGCGTATAGGTCCAGCCAGCACCCAACCCGTCCCAGACCCAACCGCTCAGGAGTCCCCCGAGGAGTCCGCCGGCCCCAAAGGAAAGGCTGGAGTAGAGCGCCTGACCCCTGCCCTGAGCCCGCCCGGGAAACCAGCGGTTAACGGCGGCGATCGCAGCGGCGTGAAAGACTCCGAAGGTCACCCCATGCAGGGTCTGCGCCAGGATAGCGAGCAGGAGGGTGTCCACGGCCCAGCCGATAAGCAGAAAACGGACTACCGCCACGGCGAAGCTGAAGGCAAGCAGCCCCTCGAGCGAGTATCGCTCCAGGAGGCGAGGCATCAGAATGAACATGCCAATTTCGGCCAGCACCCCCACTGACCAGAGGATGCCCACCGCAGTCGTGCTGTAACCGTGGCCTGCAAGGTGGATGGAGTAGAAGACATAAAGGGCACCGTGGGCCGCAGACATGGCGACGCAGGCCGTAAGAAGGGCGCGCACCCGCCCTTCCCGCAGAATTTCCCGTAAACCCGGCGCCTCGCCAGCGACGCGAACGGGTGGTGCCTCCGGCAATACCAGGGCAAGCAGCAGGATGCCTGCCAGAATTGCCCAACAGATCCAGACGATCCCCGCCACCGGCACGTAATCCAGAAGTGCGCCGGCCCCCAGAACAGCCACGATGAATCCAACCGATCCCCAAAGACGGACGCGGCTGTAGCGGGCGCCCTCCTCCCGCAGGTGATCGAAGGTCAGCGCCTCCACCAGGGGCAGGGCGGCACTCCAGAAGAAAGCGAGCACCGCCATGGCGGCCAGCATGGGGGCCAGGCGGTCTAACCAGAAAAAGGCGGTAAACCCCACGAGAGCGAGGAGCGAAGCGAGACGCACAATGGTCAAGCGATGGCCCTTGCGGTCCGCCAACCACCCCCAAAGGTTGGGGCCGAAGACACGCATGAGCTGCATCTGGGACATCAGAAGGCCGATGTCCCAGGCAGAAAAGCGGAGCGACTGGAGATAAAGCCCGAAGTAGGGCGAGAAGGCGCCAATGAAGGCGAAATAAAAGAAGTAGTAGCCCGAAAGGCGCCAGTAGGGCAGGACGTGCATCCCCGGGATTCTACCCGGGCGCGCACTCAGGCCGGGTGCTTCTGGCCGATACGGAAGGCCAGCAGCAAGTGATAGAGCTCGTCCTTCAACTTGACGCGCTGCTTCTTCATGTCCTCGAGGGTGAAATCGGAAACTGGCATGTCGTGCTCTTCCAAATCCTCCACCTTACCGGTCAGGCGGTGATAACTGGCCAGGAGCCGCGCGAACTGGGCGTTCGACGCCTTGAGGACATCGATGGCGTCGCGCATTTCAGGAAATTCGTTGTGGAGTTCGTGGTGATCGACTTGCATTTGGGTCCCCTCTGGTCCTGCTGGTGCCAAAACGGCGAAAAAAGCGGAAATCTTAGCCGATTTTCCCTGGAATGCGGGGCGTGGTGCATACCACATCCCCACACTGGGCGCGCTGGCGCAGGGCGTGGTCCATGAGGACCAGGGCGAGCATCGCCTCGGCTATTGGCGTGGCGCGGATACCGACGCACGGGTCATGCCGCCCCTCCGTTGCGACCTCGACGGGCTCGCCACGCACATTCACCGAGCGTCGTGGCTGGGCGATGGACGATGTGGGCTTGATGGCTATGCTGACCACGATGTCCTGACCGGTGGAAATGCCACCGAGGATGCCCCCTGCGTTGTTGGACAAAAATCCCTCGGGGCGCATTTCGTCGCCGTGCTCACTTCCCCGCTGGGCAACGCTCGCAAAACCCGCACCGATTTCAACACCCTTGACGGCATTGATGCCCATCATCGCATAGGCAAGATCGGCGTCGAGGCGGTCATAGACCGGCTCTCCCCAGCCGGGCGGGACGCCACGGGCGACAACGGTAATGCGGGCCCCCACCGAATCGAGATCACGGCGCAGACCATCCATATAGCTTTCCAACTGGGGCACTAGGCCCGCATTGGGGGCGAAAAAAGCGTTTGTGTCGATATCAGCTTCGCTGACAAAAGGAATGGCGAGGGGACCGAGGGCACTCATCCAGCCGCGAATTGCGACGCCGTGGCGTTCCCGTAACCATTTGCGGGCGATGGCGCCGGCAGCCACTCGTACGGCGGTTTCCCGCGCCGAGGAACGCCCCCCGCCGCGGTAATCACGGAAACCATATTTTTGGGTGTACGTATAGTCCGCGTGCCCAGGGCGAAAGGTCTCGGCGATGTTTCCGTAGTCCCTGCTGCGCTGATCCTGATTGCGTATCAAGAGGCCGATTGGGGTACCGGTCGTCTTGCCTTCGAAGACCCCGGAAAGGATTTCCACCGTATCCGGTTCCCGCCGCTGCGTCACATGGCGCGAGGTTCCGGGCCTGCGACGGTCGAGTTCAGCCTGGATGTCAGCCTCGCAGAGCGCGAGCCCCGGAGGACAACCATCCACCACACAACCGATGCCGGGCCCGTGGGATTCGCCGAAGGAAGTAACGCTGAACAGGGTACCGAAGGTATTGCCGGACATCGTAGTGCCAAGTGGTTAGAATGGAGCGAGAGTCTACCATGGTCGCCCGCAGGCCCTCCCTCCCTCCTCCCGCCCCCGCAAGGAAGGCGCCATCGCCGAAACCCGACGCACGCGCCAGCGGCAACCCGCGCACCCAACAAGACCTACGATGGCAGCGCACGAAACGTTTTACATGGAACGGCCGCTGACCCGAGCCCAATCCCCCACAAACCCGACGCGCCTTCGCGCGGGCGGTGCCGTTCAATTCCCGGAATCGCCGGGCCAGTTCTTAATGTAATTCTTGAGCATCTTGTTCTCGAAGTTCTGTTCTTCGAGGACCGCCTTGGCGACATCCAGGAACGAAATCACGCCCAGCAGCGTTTCGCCATCCATGATGGGCAGATAGCGAGAATGCTTGTCGATCATCAGACGGCGCAGATCGTTGGCTTCCATGGATGGTGGCGCTGTCACCGGGTCGGGAACCATGACCTCACCGACGGTGACCCCGGCAAGTTGGCCACCATGGTCATTGAACGCCTTGAGAACCTCGCGGAACGTGAGCATGCCCGCCATGCGCCCTCCCTCCATGACAACCAGGGAGCCGACATCGAACTCGGCCATGGTTTCAACCGCCACACCCAGCGCCTGTTGCGGCGTCGTCGTATACAGGGTGGCTCCCTTGATGCGCATGATTTCCCGGACCTGCATGGCTCTCTCCCACGGATGTTTCCGGCGATGTTAGAGCATACCGGGCGTTTGGCAAAGAAACCTCACCGCCCGGCCCAACGCCACCCGATCCCCAGCTTTCCTTAATGCGATGAAGGACTTGCCCGAACGAAAAACCCAATAAAAATTTCACGATGCCACTTGCAAACCGCAAAAGTCTCTATACAATTCGTCCTATGACCTTGGTCATACACAAAAAGTATATCGGGCTAACCCTACAACGTCGGCGTATGGAGATTTCATCATGAGCACAACCAAGACCATCGAGAAAATCGAGCCCCGCGAAATCCGTCGCAAGCTCGGCCTCAATCAACAGCAATTCTGGTCCACCATTGGCGTGACCCAGAGCGGCGGCTCCCGTTACGAAAGCGGCCGCAACATGCCCAAGCCGGTGCGCGAGTTGCTGCGCCTCGTCCATGTCGAGCAGATCGACATCAAGGCCATCAAGCGGGAAGACTGGGAAGTCATCGAGTACCTGCGTGCCAACGAGTCGGAACTGTTCAAATCGCTCAAGAAATCTGCCCGGTCCAAGGCCAAGAAGGCTGCCTGACCGCAGGTCAACCCACACTTGCGGGCGTCACGGACTGACTACAGTCCGGACGCCCGTTTTCTTTTTTATGTACCGGGCAAATTCGCAGAGTTCGCTCTCGGCGAGGACACCGAGTCGAGGTGCAGCGGCTTGCTGCGAGGGGCGCGCCAGACCGTAGAGGTGGATGCCACGAATGCGGCCGGCAACTTGCCCTACGAATTCACAGTAAGCATCCCGGGCCGCACTGTCTGGCGCAGCACCGTCCAACGCAAACCAGCAGGTCTGGATCCAGGTGGGCGCAAGTGCCGCGCAGCGGCGCAGATTGCGCAGCGCCTTGCCCGGGTCCAGGCGCACGCCATTGACCGCGAGGGTCGCGTCCGCCCCCAGGCGATCGACCTTGAACCACACCTCTCCCTCACCCTCGCCCAGGGCGCGAATCCCCGCCTGAACAGCCGGACGATGTAGCAGGCTGCCGTTGGTGATGAGTCGGATCCGGACACCCGGCGTCAACCCCCGCACCTCGAGCAGCCGCCGCACCAGAGCTACCGCAGCAGGAAATTCCGCCGCAGAGCTAGGCTCGCCATTACCCGAAAATGCAACATCTACCAGTCGGCGGTAATGCGGCGGAACCTCGCGCTGGAAAAAATCGCCATGGGCCAGCCTCTCCAGAAAGCATTTCAGTTCATTCTCCAGAAGGACCAGATCCACTGGGGGGGGTCCGCCACGGGTCAAGCCCTCCACTTGACAATAGACACAGGCCCAATTGCAGGCGTTATTGACATTGAGGTTGATTCCCAGCGAAAGCCCCCCTGCCCGGCGGGAAACGACGGGATAGACGTAGGTGAGTCCCGCATAGTCGCGGCGATGGTCGGAGAGAGTAAGCATGGTGCCATTGTATAATCCCGCCACCCTCAAACCCTGCCGCCCAATGCTCATCACCCGCCGCCTGGAATTTGACGCCGGCCATCGCATTCCCGACCACCGCAGCCAGTGCCGGCACCTGCATGGCCATCGCTATGCACTCGAGATCAGCCTGGCAGGCGAGATCATCGAAAGAGAGGGGGATGCTGCCAATGGCATGGTGATGGATTTCTCGCAAGTGAAGGATTTGGCCCGGCGTCATGTGGTCGATCTCTGGGACCACGCCTTTCTTGCCTATGCTGGCGACTCCGCCGTGGTGGCTTTCTTGTCCAGTATCCCCGACCACAAGACGGTCGTCCTAGATCGTGTCCCGACTGCCGAGAATCTCGCCCGCCTCGCCTTCATCATTCTCGATCCTGTCTACCGCGACACTTACGGCAATCATCTGCGTCTCGAGCGCATACGGCTCTACGAAACGCCAAACTGCTGGGCCGACGCCTTTCGGCCCTGACCGCCCGTTCCGGCCGATACCGCGATTGAGGGCGATGCGTCGCTCTCCTATACTCGCGAATGTTCAGGAAAGGCGCATAGAAGCGCCTCGGGGAAAATCGATGGGTATGTTATTCACATCCGCAGGCGACGATGTCATTGAACATGTCATTATCATTGGCCAGAGCCCCCCACATCAAGGCACCAGCGCATGAACTCCCGCCCCCGCACCGCGCTTATCCTCACCGGCGGCGGCGCACGCGCCGCCTATCAGGTCGGCGTGCTGATGGCCGTTGCTGAATTGCTCCCAAACCCGCGCCAAAATCCTTTCCCCATCCTGTGCGGAACCTCGGCGGGGGCCATCAATGCAGCGAGCGTCGCCTGTCTGGCAGATAACTTCGGCAAGGCTGTCGAAATGGTGGCCCACGTCTGGCGCAGCATGCACGCGGGCCACATCTATCGCGCGGACACCGCAGGCATCGTGCGCTCCGGCGCCCACTGGCTCTCCATGCTGGTCGCGGGCTGGGCGATTCGTAGCCGTCCCCGTTCCCTCCTCGACAATACGCCCCTGCGGGATCTGCTCAACCGTTACCTCGATTTTCGCGGCGTCGACCATGCTATCCGCTCCGGCGCCCTCCACGCCCTGTCCATCACGGCGTCGGGCTACGAATCCGGCGAAAGCATCACCTTCTTCCAGGGCCACCCCACTGCTGAGCCTTGGCGCCGGGTGCAGCGCGTGGGCATCCGCTGCAAGATCAACGTCAACCACCTGTTGGCCTCCAGCGCAATACCCTTCATCTTCCCCGCCACCCACATCAACCGCGAATTTTTCGGTGACGGGTCGATGCGCCAGCTGGCTCCCATCTCACCCGCCATCCACCTCGGTGCAGAACGCATTTTCGTCATCGGCGCCGGACGACTGAACGAGCCGAAGGAACGCAACAGCAGCGCCCGCCATCCTTCCCTGGCCCAGATCGCTGGCCACGCCCTCGCCAGCATCTTCCTGGACAGCCTCGCCGTGGATATCGAGCGCCTGCAACGCATCAACGAAACCGTCGCTTCCCTCTCCCCGGATGTGCTCGCCCAAGCCGAAGTTCCACTGCGCAAGATTCGCACGCTGATTATCGCCCCCTCGGAGCGCCTCGACCTGATCGCCGCCAACCACGCCGATGCCCTTCCCCGACCCGTAAAGATATTGTTGCGAGGAATCGGCGCCATGAATCGGCGCGGCGGCGCCCTCACCAGCTACTTGCTTTTCGAGCAGCCATACACCGAGGCCCTGATGGACCTGGGTTACCGGGATACTATGGCCCGGGCGGCCGAGGTACGCGACTTTCTGGAGGTATAGCCCAGAACTTCAGCTGCCGGGGCCTGAAATCCAGCAGACTTACGGATCGCCCCCGCCGCGCCCCTACCACTCCAAAGATTCAATCAGCGCAGTCATGGCCGCAGCGGCACCCAGCGGAAGGCGCGTATCGACGATACCGCTCAGGACCGTCTCGCCGGGATTGATCTCGACCGTAGGAATCCCGCGTCGGGCCGCCCACAGAACCGGTTGGGCAATATACTGAAAGGCACTCGAAGTACCGATCGAGAATACAGCGTCGAATCCGGCCTCAAGAGCGTCCAGAAAACGATCCATGGCCCCGGAGGGAAGGGCCTCGCCAAACAGAACCACTGCCGGCCGCAATACAGCGTCGCACTCGGGACAGTGCGGGGGAATTTCCCAGCCCTCCAGCGTGGGGCAATAAGTACGGAAGTGACATGAGGTACAAGCGAGATTCTGGAGATTGCCGTGGATCTCGATCAGATTGAAACTCCCTGCGCGGCGGTGGAGGCCGTCGATATTCTGGGTCAGGACGAGACTGCCGGGCCGTTCGCGTTCAATGCGGGCCATCGCCCTGTGCGCGGCGTTGGGCGCCACCCCACGGCAGGCCTCTTCGATCTGGGCGAGATACTTCCAGGTGACCTCGGGGAAAGCCGCGAACACCTCACCTGAGAGAGCCTCTTCGATGCGCAGGCCCTCGTCGGTGAGTTCCCGATCGTACAAACCGCCAATTCCCCTGTAAGTCGGGAGACCGGAATCTGCGGAAATGCCTGCGCCGGTAATGAACAACAGCCGTCGCGCTGAAGCCACGAGCGCGGCAACACGGTCAATTCTGGCCGCCAGATCAGCGGCGCCGATCACTGTAGCCCCAGAAGAACACAAACCCGTACGCACGATGGCGGAGGCGGTGAGATTCGAACTCACGAAGGGTTGCCCCTTGCTGGTTTTCAAGACCAGTGCAATCGACCACTCTGCCACACCTCCGCGACCTCCGGCCGTGGGGGAAACCCCCGCGCGGCCGCGAGTTTAACCCGGATTGTTGGCGAGTAGTCAGTCACGCTGGTCAAGTTGCAACTTTCACCCCCGATGGGTAGTCTTACGGTCGCTTCACACTCACTTTCTTCTCAGGAGCACTAGTATGACAAACGGTTTCCCCCTCCCCGGTCAAACCGCCCAGACCCTGGAACTGCAGCACAACCGCATCCTGCGTAACACCTACATGCTGCTCGGCCTCAGCATGGTTCCGACCATCCTAGGGGCATTGGTAGGCGTGCAGTTGCAGTTCAGTTTCCTCGCCGGCAGCCCCTTCATCGCCTTCATTGCCTTCCTGGCCATCGCCTTTGCCTTCATGTACGGCATCGAGCGCACCAAGGACAGCGGCTGGGGCGTTGCGCTGCTGCTTGGTTTCACCTTCTTCATGGGCTTGATGCTGTCGCGCATCCTCCAGGTGGCCCTCGGATTTTCCAACGGCGGCTCCCTCATCGCTTTGGCGGCGGGTGGCACCGGCGCTCTTTTCTTCACCCTGGCGTCCATCGCTGCAGTCAGCAAGCGAGATTTCAGCGGCATGGGCAACTTTCTCTTCGCTGGCGTGATCCTGGTGTTACTGGCTGGCGTTGCCAACATCTGGCTCCAGATGCCTGCGCTCCACCTGGCCATTTCTGCTGCGGCCGTGGCCATCTTCTCCGCCTACGTCCTCTACGACGTCAATCGTATTGTTCGTGGCGGCGAGACCAATTATGTCAGCGCCACTCTGGCGATCTATCTCGACATCTACAACATCTTCGTCAGCCTGCTCAATCTGCTCATGGCCCTGAGCGGCGAACGGGACTGACCGTAGCCCTGTTTGGCGAAAAAGGCGGCCATGGCCGCCTTTTTCGTGCGGGAGCCGCTTGCGGCTTCTCCCCGGGAGAGACGCCTGTCAGCCCCGTTCGAAAACCGCGATCGACTCAACGTGGGCTGTATGGGGAAACATGTTGACTGCCCCGGCAGCCCGGAAGCGGTAGCCCTTGACCCCGGTCAATACGGCAGCGTCCCGTGCGAGCGTAGCCGGGTTGCATGAAACGTAAACGATGCGGCTCGGTCCCCCTGCGCTTCCCAGGGCCTTGACCACCTCGATGGCCCCCTCGCGCGGAGGATCGATGAGCATCTTGTCCAGGTGCCCAAGGCAGCCAAGGGACTCCTCTGTACATTCAAAAAGGTTGGCCACGGCAAATTCGACACGATGCGCAAGACCATTGGCCAAGGCGCTTTCGCGTCCCCGGGCGACCAGCGCAGCACTCCCCTCGATACCCACGACCGTTGCACCCTGACTGGCCATCGGCAGCGTGAAATTCCCCAGACCACAAAAAAGATCAGCAATGCGCTCACCGGGCCGCGGGTCCAGAAGGCGGATGGCTCGCCGCACCAGCACCCGGTTCACGGCGTGATTGACCTGAGTAAATTCCGTCGGCCGAAACTCGAGCTCCAGACCGTATTCGGGTAGCGCGTAGGAAAGCCTGGGGCCCGGCAGGGGATGAAATCGCACTGCCGTATCCGGTCCCTTGGGCTGAAGATAGATGACGACACCGTACCGATCTGCGAAGTCCCGCAGGCGATCCTCATCGGTGCCAGTCAGGGGCTCAAGAATGCGCAGGACCAGTGCGATGCAGACTTCTCCAGCCGCCACCTCGACCTGGGGCAGGCGCTCACGAATCGAAAGGCCCCCAATCAGCTCGCGCAGAGGCAGGAGCATGTCGGAAACCTCTGGAGGCAACACCGCGCAGGACTGCATGTCGGCGATATAGCTGCTGCGACGTTCGTGGAATCCAACGAGCATGCCACCCTTCTTGGGCACCCATCTAACCCCGAGGCGGGCCCGCCGCCGGTACCCCCAGGGGTAACCCTGGATCGGAGGGAGAATCTCCTCAGGCCGCACCCGCCCGATGTGCCACAGGCTGTCTTCGAGCACCCGCTGCTTGGCCGCCACCTGGGCGGCCGGATCGAAGTGCTGCATCGCGCAGCCCCCACAGATGCCGAAATGGGGGCAGCGGGGTGCAACCCGGACAGGCGATGCGGAGACCACGCGGATTAGGTGTGCGAGTTCGTAGCTGGGCTTGCGGCGAAAACTGGCGTACTCGACGACCTCTCCTGGCAGGGCGCCGTCGACGAAGATCGTCTTGCCTTCCTGGCGTGCAATGCCCCTGGCTTCGTGGTCAAGGGATTCGATGGCCGCGACGGGCATGGGGACTCCGCGAAAAAGCGCGAATTCTACCAATCGACTACACTGGAGGCCATGGCGAGGGAACTTTACACCAGTTGGTCTGACTACCGCGGCGCGCTTGATCGTTTGCTGGCCGTGGGCGCCAGCGAGGTTCTCATCTGGGATCCGGATCTCGTTGCGCTGCAACTCGACGCCTCCACGCGCATCGACGCATTACGTCGCATTCTTGCCAGCGGAGGCACTGTCCGGGTCGTCGTCCAGGACGCCCACCCCTTGCGCACCCATCATCCTCGTCTTCTGGGTTTGATGACTTCTTTCAACCACCGCATGGCAGTACAGCAGAGCGGTGACTCCCTCGCCTCCTTGCGAGACGCGATGGTGCTGGCGGACGGAAGCCACGGGCTTATTCGCTTCGACCGGGACAACCCGCGTAGCAAGCTCCTCATCGCCGAGACCGAGGAACTCTCCCCCTATTGCAAGCGCTTCGAAGACATCTGGCTGGAGGCTGGTACCCCAATCACCGCAACCACGACGGGGTTGTAGCCATAAAACAACACCATTGCGCAGTGCACCATTTGCCACGGGAGCCAAGGCCGATTCTTGTTATAATCCAGCACTGACTGGTCGTTCAGTCACCAAAAATTTTTTGGCTAGTCTGTTCGTTAATTTTGATAAGGAAATTTTCCATGAACAAGTCCGTCCTCCTCGCTGCCCTGGTTGCCCTGACCCTCACCGCTTGCGGTAAGAAGGAAGAACCCGCTGCCGCCCCGGCCCCGGCTCCCGCTCCTGCTGCTGCTCCGGCCGCCCCGGCTCCCGCTCCTGCTGCTGCCCCGGAAGCCGCCAAGCCCGCCGACGCCGCTGCTCCGGCCGCTCCCGCTGCTGCCGACGCCAAGCCCGCCGACGCCGCCGCTCCGGCTGCCGCTCCTGCCGAAGCCAAGAAGTAATCAGGCCCGCAAGCAAAGAGAAAGCGGGGCGTATGCCCCGCTTTTTTTGTGCCTACCACTCGTCCTTCCTCGAATGTGGCGACTTTTCCACTAGAGGCTGTGCACGACGGGCAGGGGATTTACGGTTTATCGACAGCTGCTCAGAGCCCACACCAAGCGAACCCCTCATCCTGGGTCGCCACCTTCACGCGCTCGATGGGCCATACCAGCGCCTCAGCCAAAGCCCGCGCCGCAAGGTCTGGACGATTGTTCTCCGTGCTCAAGTGAGCAGCGACCACCCATTCCAGGCGTGACACGTCGATATCTTGCAGAAGCCGCGCCGCACAGTCGTTTGCTAGGTGCCCGAAGGGACCGGCGATGCGCCGTTTGAGCGACGCGGGATAGCGTGACCGGGCAAGCAGTCCGGCATCGTGGTTGCACTCCAGCACCAATCCATTGCAGCCGCTCAGGCAAGCTCTCACTTGGTCGGTAATCTCTCCGGCATCGGTCAGAACACCGATAGACCGTCCGCCGCTACTGAACACATACTGCAGGGGCTCCTGCGCATCGTGAGGAACGGTATAGGGAAGGATTTCGAGGTCGCCGAGCGTAAAGCGCTCGCCACAGGTGAGGACCCGGCAGTCGACACCTTCCGCCAGGGCCGAACAGGCCCGCAGAGTGCCACGACTCAGCCAGACAGGGAGTCCGTGACGGCGGGCAAGGCGGAAAGCGCCCCCCGCGTGATCGCCGTGCTCGTGGGTGAGGATGATGCCATCAATGGTCTGCGGGAAGACGCCCAGGCGGGCCAGCCGGGATGTCGCTGCCGTCAGGCCAAAACCGCAGTCGAGCAACACCCGCCGTCCCGCGGTCTCAACCAGCAATCCATTTCCTGCGCTGCCGCTACCGAGGGAAGCGGCGCGAATCACTGCAACTGCGCGTAGAGCAGACCCAGAATCTTGCGCGCCGTATCGGAGCGATCTACGCCACCCTCGCCGGTCAGGATCTGGACGGTGCTCGACCCCCCATTGTCCCGCACGAAAATGCGGTAGCGGACCTTATTGTCGAGGTCCACTTCACTGCTCTTCCAGAAGGCGAGCTTGGAGAGGAATCCCTTCTCCTCCTTGCGTGCATCGAGATGCGGATCCACGTAGCGCACGAAGTAAAGTCCCTTGGTGCGATCCCGATCCTCGACCGTGAAGCCGACGCGATCGAGAGCCAGCCCGACCCGCCGCCAAGCGCGGTCGAAGCGTTCCTGAACCTCTACGCCACCGGAGCCATCGTCGCTGTTCGCCAGTTTGGCCTTGGGCTCGGCCTTGGCCTGGGCGATGGCCACGTCGGCGCGCTTTTCCTCGGTTCCCAGGCGGACCATCAGACGACGCAGCATCTCCGCCTCCAACTCCGGGTCGGCGGCCCGGGGTTGCCACCTAGTTTCGTCCTTGGCCGACGAGGTATAGACCTCTTCCATGCCGCGGTGACTAATGAAAATATCGGTGGTTCCGGGCGTGGCCCCCGGCTCGAGGCGGGTACGGAACTTATCCATTTCGCCCGACGAGTACAGGGAATCGAGAATCCTGCCAAGGGTATTGCGAATGATATCGCTGGGGATCTTGGCTCGGTTCTCCGCCCAGTCGGTCTCGATGACGCCCGCTTCGGGCCGCTCGACGTTGACGATGAAGCCGGTTTCCTGCCAGAAATCCTTGATCGTCCCCCACAGCTTGTCGGGGGGCAGGGCGACGACCAGCCAGCGCTGGTTTCCGGCCCGCTCGATGCGCACATTGTCCACTGCTGGGAGCACCGCGCTGTTCTGAGACTGGCTCGCCCCGGAACGATCGGCGACATACGCCGTATAGGTGGCGCTACCCCGGGCACCGGTGTCCGGAACAAGATAGCGGTCATCCCGCGTGATCTGGGTGAGATCCGGAGGAACCTCCAAGCTCGGCGCTTTTCCCGCCGACTTGTATTCGATCTTCTTCGATTCGGGCAGCATGCTGCAACCGGCCACGGCCGTCACGACACAAAGCCCCAACAGAGCTGGAGAAATCGCTTTCATGAACGCTCCGTCAGCCGACCAGGCCGGCCTGCCGCAAGGCGGCAAGAACCCGCTCCTGACCTGCGGGAGAAAGCGGCGTCAGGGGCAGGCGTATCCCTCCCTGGATCAGCCCCAGGCGTTCTACCGCCCACTTGACCGGGATCGGATTGGCTTCGCAGAACAGATCGCGGTGCAGTCCCAGCAGACGGAAGTGGATTTGCCGCGCCCTGGCCACGTCACCGGCAGCGGCGGCCACACACATTTCGTGCATGAGCCGGGGCGCCACGTTGGCGGTGACCGAGATGTTGCCGTGGAAACCTAGCATGATGCTGGCTACACAGGTCATGTCGTCGCCACTGTAAAGCGCAAAGCCTTGAGGCGCCCGAGCGATGAGATCGCAGGCCCGATCCAGGTTGCCAGTGGCATCCTTGACCCCGATGACACCCGGCACCTGAGCCAGGCGTAGTATCGTGTCATTGCTCATGTCGGCCACGGTACGGCCGGGCACGTTGTAGAGCAGCAGAGGCAATTCCACCGCCTCAGCGATGGCTCGGAAGTGCCGGTAGAGCCCCTCCTGCGTCGGCTTGTTATAGTAGGGCACCACGGACAAACCAGCCTGGGCGCCCGCATCCTTGGCGAACCTGCTGAGCTCTATAGCCTCGGCCGTGGAGTTGGCCCCGGTTCCGGCGATGATGGGAATGCGGCCGGCGGAATGCTCTACGGCGACACGGATCAACTCGCAGTGCTCCTCGACATCGACCGTGGGCGATTCGCCGGTAGTCCCCACCACGACGATGGCGTCGGTTCCTTCCTGGGCATGGAGGTCGATGAGCTTGCGGAAGGCAGCGAAATCAAGGCTGCCGTCATCGAACATGGGGGTAACGATGGCGACGATGGATCCGGTAATCATGGCCGTGGCGTGAAAATGGACAAGGTGTCGATTCTAACCCAAGGGCGGAATGGGCGGGAGCCGGCCGGCAGAGGAAACTGTTTCCGGATATCTCGTCCCCAGCGGCGTTGGCGCGACGGCGGGCCGGTCACCGCGGACGCTAAAGCGCTCCCGTCGCAATCCAGCATAGTGCGCCTCGGCGCACGGCCATTCTGCCGACCGGAAGGTGGAGCTCCGGGCGCTTGCCCGGTCCGGCTGCCAGAATCTGGCGTACGAACTCGTCGAGCCGGGCCGCAGTCGGTGGCTGCCACCCCAAATGCCGCAGGCGTCCCCGCAAGAGGTTGGCAAGGCGCGGTGCCGACAGGCTGCGCGCACTTGCTAGCGGCAAGGTTTCCCCTAGGGCGAGTCGTTCCCAATCGAGACCGGCCAACTCGCCAAGCAGCGCGTCAGCCGCGGCGAAACGGCCGGCGGCTGACGCAAGGCGTTCGCTGGCCCCTGGAAAGCGCGCTTCCAAAGGAGGCAGAATGGCGCAGCGCAGAAAATTGCGCGACAAGGCGGTGTCGGCGTTGCTCTCGTCGTCGATCCAGGGCAGACCGCGCCCCATCAGGTATCCATTGATGGCGTTCCTGCCGACACCCAGAAGCGGCCGCAGGATGCGCTGGCCGGAACATCTGCGTTCGGCAGGAATACCTGCCGCGCCCGCAACTCCGCAACCACGAAGCAGGTTGAACAGGACCGTCTCGGCCTGATCGTCGCGGTGGTGCCCCAGAAGCACGTTGCAGGCGCCCTCTTGCGCGAACGCGCGGTACCGGGCCGCCCGGGCAGCGGCTTCGACGCCTTCGCCCCGAGGAGCCACGACAACCCGCCGCACCTGCACAGCCACGCCCAGACGAACCCCGAGGTCAACGCAAAAACACGCCCAATCGTCGGCAGCAGGAGATAGTCCGTGATGGACGTGTAGGGCCGACACCGCACCCTCCCGGCCAAGATCGACGAGGGCCGCAAGCAGGGCAACCGAATCCCTTCCTCCGGACAAGCCCACGCACAGCGGCTCAGCCGGGCAGACTCGCGGCGCGAGAAAGGCCGCCACGGCTGCGGGGACGGAACCCTCGCCCATCGCCCCCGTCACGCTTCCGCAGAGCGGCGACGGTCACGCCGCGGGCTGAAGCTTGAAACGCCCATAGCCCATGAGCCGCTCGTAACGAGTCGCCAGGAGTTCGGTCACAGACATTGTGCCGACCTGCGCCAGGGACTCCTGGAGGGCTTTCTTGAGATTTGCCGCCATGGCCTCGTGGTCCCGGTGAGCACCGCCTGGGGGCTCGGCGATGATGCGATCGACCAAGCCCAGCGCGCGCAGGCGTGTCGCCGTGATGCCCATGGTCTCGGCCGCTTCGGGGGCTTTCTCAGCGCTTTTCCAAAGGATGGAAGCGCAGCCTTCAGGCGAGATGACAGAGTAGGTCGAGTGCTGCAACATCTGCACCACGTCGCCAACGGCAATGGCCAGGGCGCCGCCGGACCCGCCTTCACCGATGACGGTGACAATCACGGGAACCTTGAGTTCCGTCATCACGTAGAGGTTTCTGCCGATGGCTTCGGACTGGCCGCGCTCTTCCGCGTCAATGCCGGGATAGGCCCCCGGCGTGTCGATGAAGGTCAGTATCGGGAGGCCGAACTTCTCGGCCAGTTTCATCAGGCGCAGGGCCTTGCGGTAACCTTCGGGGCGGGGCATGCCGAAATTGCGGTAGATTTTTTCCTTGGTATCGCGCCCCTTCTGGTGGCCGATGACCACCACGGGTGCGCCCTCGAAGCGGGCCACCCCCCCGACGATGGCATGATCGTCGGCAAAGGCGCGATCCCCATGCAATTCTTCGAAGTCGGTACACAGTCGGGCAATGTAATCGAGGGTGTAGGGCCTCTGGGGATGGCGAGCCACCTGGGCAACCTGCCAGGGGGTCAGCTTGGCGTAGATTTCCTTGGTGAGCTGGGCGCTCTTCTTTTCCAGGCGCGCGATCTCTGCCGAAATGTCCACCTCGGAGCCCTCCTGGACGGAGCGCAATTCTTCGATCTTGGCTTCGAGGTCGGCGACCGATTGCTCGAAGTCGAGGAAACTGATTTTCATGGGGACGTCCCTATCCGTACAGCGTCTCTATGACCCCCCCTCACCCGCAAGGCAGAAGCTGGGGCGGCGGGGAGGGAAACGGGCATGGGCGCCACTCAGGTTCGGGGGCGCTCGAAACATGCCCGTCAGGCCGGCCGGTATTCTAGCCCAAAAGAACCGCCCCTCCAGCGATACCGCGCTGCCTGCGGGGGACGTTCAACCTGGAAAACTCAGTTGGACGAGTCCGTCGGTGCGTTCGGGCGGGTGTCTGGCGCGAAGCGACGACGCGGCAGGCTCGTGCCTGCAAGGAAGAGCGACAAAGCCAGGCGCCCGCCCGGATGCGCCAGCGGGCCCGTAGCGGAATTCACCCGCAGGGTAAGCGTTTCGGAGTGGCGTGGAGTCATGTGCACAGAGGATTCCGGGCATTGGCAAGCGATCAACCGAGGTTTCCAGGTTCAATACTCTACCGGCACCGGATCGAGACTGCGCCAGAGATACCAGGTCGCCACCGAGCGCCAGGGGCGCCAGCCTTCCCCCAGGGCGACGAGGTCCGCCCGCCCCGGGCGCAGGCCTTGCCTATAGTGGAGCGCCACGGCCTTTTGCAGGCCGACGTCGTCCACGGGGAGGACGTCTGGGCGCAGAAGATGGAAGATCAGGAACATCTCCGCCGTCCAGCGACCGACGCCACGCACGGCGGTCAGTTGCGCGATGACGGCCTCATCGTCAAGGAGCTGCCAGCCATCCGGATCGATGCGTCGGGCAGCAAAACTTCCGGCCAGATCGACCAGATACTCGACCTTGCGACGGGAAAGCCCGCAGGCCGAAAGATCCGCTGCCGACAAGGCAAGGACGCCCCCCGGCGTGACCCGGCCGAGTTGTTGGCAGAGGCGCCCCCATACCGCGTCGGAGGCCTTGACGGAAATTTGCTGGCCGACGATCGAGCGGGCCAGGGTCGCAAAAGGATCCCCCAACGAACGCAGGGCGCCGCCCGGATATGCGGCGACAAGTCTAGCCAGGACGGTATCGGCGGACGCGAGGTCGGAGATGGCGGAGGCCCAGTAGTCCGGATTCATGACGTCATTATGGCCAGGAGCCCCCCTGGGGGCCAAGAGCCGCAGTTACCTTGACTTTCGGCTGACGCAGCCGGACAAACTTGCTACCATCCACGGAAAACAAGATGTGGGGGTCACTCATGGCAGGCGAACACCAGCTCTTTATCCAACCCTGGCTGAATCCCGACGAAACCTGGGCCGGGTTCCATCTTGCCGCCTCGGGCACCAGCCCCTGTCCAGACGAAATCGCCCACCTTTTTTCCCTGCCCGCTGCCCAGACGGTCAATTCTGGCCTTAGATGGTTCGTTCCCGTCGCCACCGAAGCCGACCTTAACCGCACCCGGGCAATTCCCGCCGACAGAATCGTCTTTCTCCTCGCGCCCCCGGCCAACCCCGACGGTCAGGAAGCGGCGGAAACACTCGAGGCCGGCCTGCGCCGGGAAGGGCGAAAAATTGCCCTCTCCCTCGCCCCGGGCGACCCGCTGCCCCCTACCGGTGCCTTCGAGTACGTGGTGCTCTCGGTGGGCCACGCCCGCACGCTGCCGCCCTTCACCCTCATGGGGCTCGCCGTGCGCTCGGCCATCGTCGTCCATTCCGTGCGCACCCGCAACGACTTCTCCTGGGCGATTTCCAACCAGTGCCGCATCGTCTCGGGGGAATACCTCCTGACGCGCAACACGGCGCTGGGCAAGGCCGATGTCTCGCGCCTCAAGCTCCTTGAAATGCTTGCCCTGGTCGCCCAGGATGCAGATACTCGGGCCCTGGAAGAAATTTTCAAGCAGCAGCCCAAGCTGTCCTACGGGCTTCTGCGCCTCGTGAACTCCGCGGCCATCGCGCCGCGCTCGCCGATCACCAATTTCTCGCAAGCCATCAATCTCCTGGGACGCCGGCAACTCCAGCGCTGGCTCCAATTGCTGGTGTATGCCGACACTGCCAACGGTGCCGCCCCTAATCCACTGCTGCTCAACGCGGCCAACCGCGGGCGTCTGCTCGAAATCATCAGTGCGCGCGTCCCGGGTATCGAGGGGGTGGAAAACGTGGGCGACGCCGCTTTCATGGTGGGGACCTTCTCCTTCCTGCCCGTACTGCTCAACCTCTCGATGACGGAAATCCTGCCGCAATTGCCCCTGCCGCAGCCGGTCGCCGAGGCCCTGGCGCATCACGGCGGCGCCCTGGGCAAGCTCTTGAAAATTTCCGATTCCGCCGACCATGGAGAACTCGACCTGGCTTCCTCGCTGCTGCGGGAGCACGCCATCGCGCCGGAAGACTACGTCGAAGATCAGATCGAAGCCCTGACCTGGGCTGCCAAGATCCGCTCCGTGGCAAGTTGAGCACTAAACCTTCCCCGCGCAGCGGGGAAAAGCCCTAACGCCCGCCCAGGAAGGGGTTGTAGCGGCGTTCCTCACCCAGGGTGGACATGGGGCCGTGCCCGGGGATGAATTCCACGTCATCCCCCAGGGGAAACAGCTTGCCCCGGATGGAAGCGATCAAGGTGTCGTAATCGCCCCGCGGAAAATCCGTCCGCCCGATGGAGCCCTGAAAGAGCACGTCCCCCACCTGGAGCAACTTGCTCAGGCGATGATAGAACACCACGTGCCCCGGCGTATGGCCCGGGCAGTGCAGGACTTCGAGTTCCACCTCGCCGAACTGCACGCGGTCACCCTCTTCCAGCCAACGGGTAGGCACGAAGGGACGCACCCCGGGAAACCCGAACATGCGGCTCTGTTCGGCCATGCCATCGATCCAGAACTGGTCTTCGCGCTGGGGGCCTTCGATGGGCACCCCGGTCTTTTCCGCCAGGGCCGCGACCCCGCCAGCATGGTCGATATGGCCATGGGTGACCAAAATTTTTGCCAGACTGAGGCGCTGCTCGGCAAGACAACGCTCGATGCGCTCGATGTCGCCCCCCGGATCAATGACCGCCGCCTGGCGCGTGACTTCGCACCAGAAGACGGAACAGTTCTGTTCAAAAGGGGTCACGGGGATGATGGCGTAGCGCATGGCGATCCGAACTCCGGCGAATCGCGTCATTATCGCACGCCCGCGGGGCTTGCTCTCGCCAGGAGCGCTGCATACACTGCCGGAAACCATGGCAGAAGCGGCAAACACCGCGCTTCCCCCTAATTCCGGCACTGCCGCCCCGACTCCGTTTTCAGATCGATTTCATGCTCGACCACCCGCTGCAGGATATTGAAGCCTGGCTGCTGCTGTTCTCCGGCAACAGCCTGCCCGTCCTGCGCCAAACAAAGCGGCAGATCGAATCCATGCGCGCCGACCTCGATTCCGTAGATGGCCGCAGGCTCGCGCGGGTCATCCTCCAGGATCCCATCATGACGGTGCGCGTACTGGCCTACATCCAGCCCATCACGGGCAAGGCCCTGCATCGCGACATCACTACTATCGCCGGCGCCGTGCTCATGGCGGGAATCGAACCCTTCTTCAACCGCTTTCAGGACATGCCGACAATCGAAGGCATGTTGGCAGACGAGGATCCCCAGGCGCTCCTCGCCGTCCTGCAGACCATCCGGCGCGCCCAGCGGGCGGCGGATTACGCCGACTCCTGGGCCCACTGGCGCCACGACAAGAACCCCGAGGAAGTGCGCATCGCCGCCCTGCTGCACGACCTGGCCGAAATTCTGGTGGGCTGCTTCGCCCCCCGACTGCTGCTGCGCATGCGCTCAAGGCTGGCCGCCCAGCCGGGCCTGCGCAGCGCCGTGGCGCAAAGCGAAGTGCTAGGCTTCACCTTCCTGGAAATCCAGATGGCGCTCTGCGGCGTCTGGCATCTGCCCGAACTCCTGAAGGAATTGATCGACGACGATAATGCCTGCCAACTGCGCGTCAAGAACGTCACCCTCGCCGTGCGCCTGGCGCGACACTCTGCCAAGGGCTGGAACGACCCCGCCCTGCCCGATGACCTGCAGGAAATCGCCGACCTCGTCCACCTGAGCCGCGAAGCCCTGGCCCAACGGTTGGGCATTGCGCAGGACACGCCCCCCGATCAGCCGCAGTAACGCAGATTGACCCAGTCCAGCAGGAGTTCCGGCGCCTGGTAGGCCAGGAAGGCCGCCCCCAGCACCAGAACCGCCGCGGCAACCGCAGCCCCCAGCAAAAAGCTGCGCCAGACCAATTTCATCGCGGGCTGCGGGAGGAGGACTGAGGCCGAGTCATGCCCCTTCGACGCCACCGCGGCCTTCAAGGTTCTCCCAGCGCTCAAGCAAGGCGATCAACTCGTCGTCTATCGCAACAAGGCGGGCCGCCGCTGTCTGCGCGCCCTGCGGGTCGCGGCGGTAGAGATCAGGATCCTCCAGCCGCAGGGCAATATCTTTTTGCTCCCCCTCCAGGTCCGCGATGCGGTCAGGCAGACTCTCCAGTTCCCGCTGCTCCTTCCAAGACAGCTTGCTCCCCCGCTCCCGCGCTGGAAAAGACTTCGCCACCGGCGGCACGGGGGCACGCACCGTGGGCGGGGGCTCCAATGCGCGGGTGGCCGACTGGGTCAGCCAGTCGGAGTACCCTCCCACGTATTCGCGCCACGTCCCGCCCCCCTCGGCTGCCACCGTCTGGGTCACCACATTGTCGAGGAAAGCACGGTCGTGGCTCACCAGAAAGAGGGTTCCGTCGTAGTCCTGCAGCAGTTGCTCGAGAAGCTCCAAGGTTTCGATATCGAGGTCGTTGGTCGGCTCGTCGAGCACCAGGACATTCGCCGGCCGGGCGAACAGGCGCGCCAGCAAGAGGCGATTGCGCTCGCCGCCGGAAAGGGACTTCACCGGCGAGCGGGCCCGCTCCGGCGCAAAAAGAAAATCCTCAAGGTAGCCGATGACGTGCTTGCGCGTTCCGCCCACCTCCACATAGTCCGAACCGGGCGAGATCACGTCGGCCAGGGTCGCCTCCGGATCCAGTTGGGCGCGGAACTGGTCGAAATAGGCGATTTCCAGCCGTGTTCCCCGGCGCAGATTGCCCTCGTCCGGTTCCAACTCGCCCAGAAAAAGCCGCAGCAGTGTGGTCTTGCCGGCGCCATTGGGGCCGATCAGCCCAAGCTTGTCGCCCCGCTGAAGGCGGCAGGAAAAATCCACCACCACGGGCGCCCCTCCGAAGCTCTTACTCACCCGCTCCAATTCGGCCACCAGGCGGCCGCTCCGGTCCCCGCTATCCACTCGCAGGCTGGCCTGCCCTAGGCGCTCCCGCCGGGCGGCGCGCTCCGCACGCAGGCGATCCAAACGCTGCACCCGAAACACCGCCCGCGTGCGCCGCGCCTCGACGCCCTTGCGGATCCACAGCTCCTCCTGCCGCAGCAGCTTGTCTGCCCGTGCGCCGGCCAGCGATTCCTCGTGCAGCAAGGCTTCCTTGCGCGCCTGGTACTGGCTGAAGCTGCCCGGGAAACTCACCAGGCGCCCCCGGTCCAGCTCCACGATGCGCGTGCATACCCGGTCGAGGAAACGGCGGTCGTGGGTGATAAAAAGCAAGGTCATACCGCTTTCGACCAGCAGGGACTCCAGCCACTCGATGGCAGCGATGTCCAGATGATTGGTCGGCTCGTCCAGCAACAGCACCTCCGGCGCCGAGACCAGCGCCCGCGCCAGGGCCAGACGCTTTTTCTGGCCACCGGACAGCGTCGCCACCGGCGCATCCGCCTCCAGGTTGAAACGCGCCACCGCCCGTTCGGCCTGCGCCTCGAAACTCCACGCCCCGCGGGACTCCAGGGCATGCTGCAAGCCGTCCAGTTGGGTGAGCAGGGACTCCTGCCCGCCGCCGCTCTCCGCCAGTCGATGCGACACCTCGTGGTACCGGGCCAGAAGCCCGGAAATCTCCCCCAGACCCGCCACCACAGCTTCGAAGACCGACGCGCCGGGCGGAAACTCCGGCTCCTGGGAAACATAGGCGACGCGCACCCCCGACTGAACCCAGACCTCGCCATCATCCAAGCCCGCCCGCCCATCGCCTGCCGCCAGGGCCGCCAGGAGCGAAGACTTCCCGCTCCCATTGCGGCCGATCAAGGCCACCCGCTCCCCGGCATCGAGCTGAAAATCGGCCTGATCGAGAAGGGGCACATGGCCAAAGGCCAGGCAGGCGCATGAAAGCTTGAGAACAGGCATGGGAAGAAGGTCGGTGGCGAGGTGATAGAACCGCCCGCATTGTACCGGCTGACACCGGCCCCAACCGGCCAACGTCCATGCCCGGCAAATTGGCGCCCCCGAAGGCCCCAAGCTACAATACGGCCCCTCTCCTCGTAGTTCAATGGATAGAACGGCCGCCTCCTAAGCGGCAAATACAGGTTCGATTCCTGTCGAGGGGACCAATCGACCACCCCGCAAACACCCAGTACCTGGCAAGAAACCCTTGTTCGCCCGCTAGGTCGGCGGGTCGCTGACCGAAACCATAGCCGACGACCCTCGGCGGCCGCTGTGGCTTCCCTATGCAGTAGCGAAAGCCGATGGCAGTGCGAATGACATCGAAGCTTGCTCCCTCGTTCCGATCCCTTGAACTATCGGCGCCACTGCCCCAGGAATTGCCGAGACGGCTGCCTGCTCTGCAAGCTCAATCTGAGAGAGGACGAGCCTCAGCGACCGAGAACCGCGCTAGCTGGCGTGCCGCCTTCACCGCCGGGGCGGTTCGCGCCTTTTCCGCAAGGCATGCCCCATCCCGGCAGCCTTCGGGATGCCAGCAGCCATGACGGTTGACTGATGGCTCAGGCCCTGTAGCCTTACCGGGTGGCCGTGATCGGCGCGAAAGCGTCTGCCGGCGGCCTATCCCCGACAGCAGCGAGGTGGTACATGAGCGAAGAAATTCTGGGTGACCAGTACAAGAATTACATGCATAACCTGCTGAAAGCGATGGTTCAGCACGGCGGATCTGATTTGTTCATCGCCCGGGATTTTGCGCCGACGATGAAGGTACACGGCACCATGAAGGCGCTTTCGACCCAGAAGCTGACGGCCGACGTGGCTCGCAGCCTGGCGATGACCATGATGAACCGCAACCAGCGGGAGGAGTTCGACCGGGAATTGGAGTGCAACTTCGCTATTTCCCTACCCGGCGTGGCGCGCTTTCGCGTGAATGTCTTTCAGCAGCAGGCGGCAGTGAGCATGGTGATCCGCACCATCACCAGCGAAATCCCCAATTTCGAAAAACTGGGCCTACCGCCGGTCCTCAAGGAGGTCATCACCGCCAAGCGCGGCCTCGTGCTGGTAGTGGGGGGTACGGGGTCGGGCAAATCGACGACCATGGCCGCCATGATCGACCACCGCAATGGCAGCGCGCCGGGGCACATCATCACCGTGGAGGATCCGGTGGAGTACGTGCACGTTTCCAAGCAGTGCCTGGTGTCCCACCGCGAGGTGGGAATAGACACGCTTTCCTGGCACAACGCCCTGAAAAACACCCTGCGCCAGGCGCCGGACGTCATCCTGATCGGGGAAATCCGCGATCTGGAGACTATGGAGCACGCGCTGGCATTCGCCGAAACCGGCCACCTGTGCATGGGTACCCTGCATGCCAACAACGCCAACCAGACCCTGGACCGGGTGGTCAATTTCTTCCCCGACGAGCGCAAGCCCCAAGTGATGATGGATCTCGCCAGCAATCTCAAGGCCGTGATCTCCCAGCGCCTGATCCGCTCCCTGGACGGCAAGCGCAAGGCAGCCATCGAAATCCTGCTCAACACCCCCACGGTCGCCGAACTGCTAGCCAAGGGGCAGTCGGCGGCGATCAAGCCGGTCATGGACAAAAGCCGGGAACTCGGGATGCAGACCTTCGACCAGGCCCTCTTCGACCTCTACGATGCCGGCCACATCAGTTACGACGAAGCGATTCGCAACGCCGATTCGACCAATGAGTTGCGTCTGGCCATCAAGCTCAGGAGCCGCAAGGGCGAGCCCTCCAGCACCAGCGGCATGTCCCTGACCATCGAGGAGGACAAGGGATCGGAGCCGGAGCCCGGCAAGGAAGCTGACTCCGCCTGAGGCCCGTCAGCCCTCGGCGCGCAGAATTTCCTCCGCCTCCTCGATCACCTGCCCCCGGCGCGCCTCGTCCAG
Source organism: Azonexaceae bacterium (assembly GCA_009469665.1). The sequence continues at coordinate 42,911 of SSTB01000140.1, forward strand.
TCCGACCATGCGTTCGGCCAGCCATTGCAGGGAAGCGCCGGGAATCATCTTGCGGGCGGCGGCAAGATCGCTAGGCAGGGCGGAGCTCTCCGGCCCCGCTGCCAAGTGGCGGGCGGTATCGACGCAGATGCGGGAAAGATTGGCGCGGGGATTATCGGCCCCGCGGATCAACTGTTGCACCAGGGAGGGCAGGCTCCAGATCACGGCGCATTTGAGCGTGAGTTGCTTGAAGACGAAGCCACAGACCTGTTCCTGAGCATGGGCGCTGCGATCGGCCCGGCCCGATTCCAAGGCCTCTAGGGCGGCGAGGGGCAATTCGGGAGCGAAGGCCCAAAGGAGCAGTTCGCCCATTTCTGCCAGCAGGGTGGCCAAGGCCACTTCCTCCGGCGAGATGTCCGAGCGCGCCGACCCCCACTGCAGCGCCAGCTGAGCAGCCAAGTGGGAACGGGCTTCGCAGGCCGCCAGCCCGAGATTGTCTTCGTCGGTTTCCGGACTGCTGAGAAGGAGTTCGCGGAAGCCGTCCACCCCCAATTGCATCACCGCGGCGAGGGGCGTAGTCGTTTCGTGCCCCAGGCGCTGGGTACGCCGCTTTTCCGCCTCGCGCAGCAGGCGCAGGCAAAGAAAAGGGTCGGCTGAAACGATGTCGGCGAGTTCCCGGGCGGAGAGGAACTCTCCCTTGACCTGCTCCAGGGCCGCCAGCATGACCTTGGAGCGTGGCATGCAGGGAAGCTCCTGGCCACTCAGATAGGCGGCCCACTGGTCCACTCCCCAACGCATCTGATGCGCAGTCAGCACGGCTTTCCCCCTGGAGACACTACCGGCTTCATTACGGCCGAAACGGCGGCCCCTTTAGCACGCTACAATGCCGGCCCTGAAAGGCCGCCCCATGCATTCGATAGACATCAGCGAAGAAGCCGGAGTTCGCCAGCTCCACTTCGGATCCGACTGGGTCCAGGGCGCCATGCGCATCGCGCGCCCCTGGTCCCTGGAACTGCACTATACCCGGGAACTGATGGCCGCCCTCCTTCTGAAGCCCGAAGAGATCTGGCCGCGTCGCGCCCTGCTGGTGGGACTGGGGGCGGGATCGGTGCCCAAGTTTCTCTACCGGCATCGTCCGGAGTGCCGCATCACGGTCGTGGAGATCGACGCCCGCATGGAGAGCGTTGCCCGCCACTACTTCCGCCTTCCCGACGACCGGCAGCGCCTGTCCATCGTCGTCGATGACGGCGCCCGCTTCATGGCGGCGGGTGGCGACAATTACGATCTCATCGTGGTGGATGGCTTCGACGCAGACGGCCGCGCCGGGGCGCTGGACACCACGCCCTTCTACACCGCCTGCCGCGCGCGCCTGGCAGATCAAGGGCTCATCGCCGTCAATCATCTGGGGCGCAACCGGGGCTACCGGGCCAGCGTGGAGCGCATCGCCGGCGCCTTCGACGGCCGCGTCCTGGCCTTCCCCTCCTGCGACAGCGGCAACGCGATCAGCTTTGCCACGGTGGGCGATGTGCTGGTCTGCTCCCTGGACGATCTGCGAGAGCGTGCCGTCGCCCTCAAGGCGGCTACGGGACTCGATCTCCTTCCTACCTTGACCCGGGTGCAGATGGCCCACACGCTCCCCGGCGGCCGCCTGGCCCTGTGATGCAGCAAAAAATCGCCTTCCCGGGGAGCCCAAGATTCGTCAAAAATGGGTAATATCCAAAAATTGACTCAGGAAAACCGCGGGTCGAATGCCACTTGAATTTCGGAGAACCCTATGCACACCGGCACCACCGTCAAAGCACGGCTCATCACGCTTCTGGCTGCAAGTTTCGTCGCCCTCCTTCTCGTCGCTGGCATGGGCATCCTGGGCATCCAGAAGACCGGCGCCCAGTTGCACGAAATCAGCGTGGTTCGCCTGCCGTCCATCGTCGGCCTGGAGAAGATGCGTGAAGGTCAGACCGCCCTGCGCTCGGAGAACCGCAAGGTGGCGGCCATCTTCAGCCAGCCGGAGCAGTGGAACGGTATCGGAGCCGTCGTCGGACACCGCAAGGAAATCTGGAGCCATATCGACAAGGGCTGGGCGATTTACGAACCCCTGCCCCAGACCCCTGAGGAAGAAGTCTTGTGGAAGCAATTCGTCCCGGAGTGGAACACCTGGAAGACTGCCGACGCCAGGCTGAACGACATCGCGGGACGCCTGGCCGGAGCAGCCGACGAGGTCGCCCGTGAGGAGTTGAAGAAGGAGTATCTGGCGGCCCTGGATGTGGCTTCTCCCCTCATCAGCCAGGCGGCGGCGACGCTGGGCAAGATCGTCGACCTCAACCTCGCTGTCGCCGAAGAGGCGAAGGCCCAGGCCGACGCCGGCGGCCGCAACACCCTCATGCTCATGGTCGGCATTGCCCTCGCGGCGATAGCGGTGATCATCGTCCTCGGCCTGCGTACCACGACGGCGATCCTGGGCACCCTGGGCGGAGAGCCAGACGAAGCTCGGGCGGCGGTGGCCCGCATCGCTGAAGGGGATCTTCGTCAGAATCTGAGCATCAGCGCGGGAGACCGCGAGAGCCTCATGGCCCGCCAGCAGCAGATGCAGGAAAGCCTGCGCAACATGATCGGTGGAATGGCCAATTCGGTGGCCCGTACCGAGGAAGCAGCCTCGGCCCTGGCCGGGGCCTCGTCCCAGGTGGCGTCGGCTTCGGCCGATACCAGCGAATCGGCCTCCTCCATGGCGGCCTCGGTGGAGGAGATGTCGGTGAGTATCAACCACGTATCCGACAACGCCCGGGACGCCCTCAATACGGCCGAGCAGGCGGGACAGCTTTCCAAGGACGGCGGCCGGGTCATCGAGGAGGCCATCGCGGAAATCAACACCATTGCCAATACCGTGCGTGCCACGGCGGAAAACATGAATTCCCTGAGCGAGAGTTCGGCACGCATTTCCACGGTGGTCCAGGTCATCAAGGACGTAGCCGATCAGACCAATCTGCTGGCCCTCAACGCCGCCATCGAGGCGGCCCGGGCCGGCGAGGCAGGTCGCGGTTTTGCGGTGGTGGCGGACGAGGTCCGCAAGCTGGCCGAGCGCACGGCAAGCGCCACGGGCGAAATCGGCAGCATGATCGACAAGATCCAGATGGACACAGCCGCTTCGCTGCATCAGATGGAGTCGGCCGTGAGTCAGGTGGACCGGGGCGTCGATCTGGCCAGCCAGGCCGGGTCGGCCATCCAGGAAATCCGCGACAGCGTCGGCCATGTGGTACGTGCTGTAACCGACATCGGCGACGCCATCCGGGAACAGAGCGTGGCCAGCCAGCAGATCGCCCATCGCGTCGAGAAGGTGGCGCAGTCGTCGGAAGAAAACAACGCCGCCGCCCAGCAGACGGCGGAATCGGCCCGCACCCTCACCGCATTGGCGGCGGAATTGAGGAGCAGCGCCCAACGCTTCCGCACCTGAGGGACGCCCGTCAGGAAGGGGAGTATCCTCGCCGTCTTGCGGCTCTCCTTCCCCTTTCATGCCTGATTTGCTCACCCTGTTTCTCTGGCCCCTGGGGGTTTTTGCCTACAACCCTCTTCTGTGCGGCATTCTGGCCGGCACCTTTACCGTGCCGGTCTTCGCTCCCATCTACTCGCCGGGAAGTCGCTTGGCCCTCGCCCTGTGCGCCCTGCCCTGGTGGGCTTTCTGCCTGCGCGAGGCGAGCATCGCTCCCCAGTCGGCGCGGACCGACCTCGTCGCCCTGGGACCGCTCCTCGTGGTCACTGCGGTCTTCGGCGCCTGGCATCTGGCCCGGGGCCACCGCCGCCCGACCGCGCCACCGCCCCGTCGGCGACAATCCTCCACCTCTCGCTTCACCAGGCGCGGGATCTGAGTTCATGGCCGTCCGCCCCCTCCTGCGCATGGGCGATCCTCGTCTGCTGCAAACGGCTACGCCCGTCTGCGCCTTCGCCACACCGGAACTCGCCTCCCTGATCGACGACCTTCGCGACACCATGGCCTCGGCCGGCGGGGTCGGCCTGGCGGCTCCACAGATCGGCATCGGCCTCCAGGTCGTCCTCTTCGGATTCGATAAGAGCGAACGCTACCCGGATGCACCGCCGGTTCCGCGCACGGTCCTGCTCAATCCGCGTATCGAAGCCCTGGGCGACGAGGAAGAGGAAGACTGGGAAGGCTGCCTATCGGTGCCCGGCTTGCGCGGCGTCGTACCCCGCTGGCGGCGGATTCGCTATTGGGGCTTGGACCCCGAGGGCCACCCGATCGATCGCGTCGCCGAAGGCTTCCACGCCCGGGTGGTACAGCACGAATGCGATCACCTCATCGGCAAGCTCTTCCCCATGCGGGTACGGGACTTCCGCCGCTTCGGTTTCACCGAGGTTCTATTTCCAGGTCTGGACGCCGCGGACGACTGACCTGGCTGCCTACAACAGGCCCGCCACGACCTCGACCAGGGCTTCCCCCAAACGCCCATGCTGATCCGCGTCTAGATGCACCCCATCCACGCTGCTGGCGGGCGTGACGCTCCCGGCGTCGAAGTAGGGACAGCCCAGTGTGAAAGCGACCTCGCGGTAGGCTTCCGCCAAACCCGCGGAGCGACTTTCCCCCCCGGAGAACTTGGGACCGATGGGCCCGCGTGGATCGTCGAAAGGCGGAGGAACGACGATGAGGACCGGCGGCGCCGACATGCCCGGCTCTATGGGCGCCTGCCTGATGGCCTGCACCAGGGCGGCGATGCCCTGGGCGGAGTGCCAAGCGTTGTGGGGATGCATGGATTGAAAATCATTGGTCCCCAGAAGCAGGATGACCAGGTCGAGAGGAGAATTCACCTCGATGCGCTGGGCAAGGCCGTCGATGCCGCGTCGCCCCGGCTTGAACGGGTCGTCCCAGACAGTG
>SSTB01000141.1 GCA_009469665.1 Azonexaceae bacterium
CGCCGTGCCGGTGCTCTCGGAATAGATGTCCTTGAGGACGCCGTGATCGCGCATGAACGCCATCGCGGCCGAGGTCATGCTGCCGCTCTTGGAAGGGCGGTAGCCGTCTTCGATCATCCGCCCGGGAAGGGCTCGGAACAACAGGTAGAACAGATCGTCGCCGTAGCCGCCCATCAACGTGCCGGTCAGCAGCAAGGTCTTGCGAGCCTTCGCTGCCAGCACGCCCATGGCCTGGCCCTGGGCGCTGCCGCCGTTCTTGTACTCGTGGGCCTCGTCGGCGATGAGCAGGTCGAACGTGCCTTGCGGCAGGTAGCGCTTGATGAACTCGGACGGTTGATAGCCGCCCTCGCCAAAGCCGAACTCCATGTTGGCCATCGCACGTTCCATGCGCGTGGCTTGACGGTCGGAAAACACCAGCTCGCCGTTGCCATCCATGAGGTTGATGAACTCGTGAATGTTGTCGCCGAGCATCGAGGCCAGGAAGCCGTCGCCGAACTTCTGCATCAGCTTCTGCGCGGTGACTTCCCCGATCGTCGGGATGCGCTTCAAGGCTTTGAGCACGGCCGAGGACTGGTCGCTGCCGGACAGGCTGCGCGGGCGGATCAGTGTCCACAGGGGCGCAGCGCAATGGCCGCACTTCCTGCGGGATTCCTCGGCTTCGAGCGCGACCGGGTTGACCGGCTCGCCGTCGAGGTCGGTGATGACCGTGCCGCAGTCCGGGCACGCTGCCACGTCGCCGTGGCGGGTGCGCCGCGTGGTGAAAACGGGCTTCCAGTGGAAGCCCATCCGCATCCTCACGCGGCCCAGGACGAAGAACTCCTGACCCGTGGGCTGGACACCCAACTGCTCACGCAGCTTGATGAGCTTGACGAGCGTATCCGGCCCGTTGAGCACCCACACTTTGGCGCCCGCTACCGTCTCCTGGATCTCGCGCCGCCACTTGTAAACCAGGTGCGGTGGCGAAAGCACCAGAGTGCGGCGGTAGCCTTCGGCGTTGAGCACGACAGCCGTGGCGATGCCGACGGTCGTCTTCCCGCAACCCATCTCGCCGTTGACGATCGCGGCGCGTTCGCCACGGTCGATCAGCAGCTCGGCAGCAGCGTGGACGACTTCGGCCTGGGCCGGGAACAGCTTGCGCTTGAGGCTGGCGACGATGAGTTGCCGGTGCGCCTGCGGTTGGCCGGTATAGACCGGCGGATTGGCGCTGTTGAGGGCGTCGAGCAGTTCGTCGCCGAACTCGCCAACGAAATCCTGAAGGCTCAGGGTCAGAGGGTTGGATTCCGCGTCGAGCAGTTCGCCCTGCACGGGCGTGGCTTCAGCGGTAGTGGTTTCGAGATCGAGGGACATGGTGATGCTCCAAAGAAAATGGGGCATGCACCACCCCCAACGGGGCAATGGCATGCCCCGGAGTGGGAAGAGAATCGGCGCGTGGCCGAAGGTTGAAGGTGCGGGCCTGGGTGGCCTGCGAGTGAACCGTGCTCAGTCCTCGGACGGCAACACGATGACGGTGGCGCTGCGCTGCGCGTCGGTAACGATGCGAATGGCCAGCCCTGGGTGGATCACGTAGTGCGACTCCAGCGAAGCACCTGATTGAAGCGCGGTGCTGTTGGCCTGCCATTGCTGGACGTTGACGTCTCCCCAGTCGCCACGGGTGTGGCGCCTGAAGTACGGGATCGGGTCGAGCCGACCTGCGCGGACCAGGTGGTCAACGGCTCTGCTGAAGATAAGCGCCCCGATGGGGAACGCCAGCCTCTGGCAGTAGGTTTCGATGCGATGCGATGCCATGGGCTCCTCCTTGGTTATTGAGCCACGACACCCCTGGCGGAGTGAAGTGGCTCCGTCAGGTGGATGGGATGACGAGGCGGTGCCTTCAGATCAGGTCGCGCTCTTCGGGAAGCTGGACCACCGTGGTCTGGTGGTCTTCGCTGGTCTTCACGATCAACACCAGTTCCGGCGTGATCCGGTACTGGGAGATCATCAGGTTGTCCTGATCGAGTGCGACATCGTTGGCCTGGCGGGTGGCCTCGTCGATCTCGCCCCAGTCGCCGCGCACGTGGCGCTGCACATAGGACAAGGGATCGATGAGACCTCGGCGGGCCAGCCAATGCACCTTCTCGCTCAACTGCAACGAGGCCGGTGCGAACAAGGGTTGCTTGTGCGGCGCGGGCCGCTTGAACGGATTGGGGAACATGGTGTTTCTCCTTCGATGAAGTGCAGCGGGACGTCAGGCGTCCGGGGGATTAGCGGATGGTCAGCACCTCGCCCCGTGTCGGGGAGCCAGGCGTCATGTCCCATGCGCGGATGACGGGAACAAACTTGTCGGTGAGGATGCGGGTCTCGGCGATCGAGCCGTCTTCGCGTTCGGTGAATTCCCGCTGGAGCGTCTTGTCCTTGTGGGTGTCACCTTTGACGACGAGCACGCGCCCGGTCTTGGAGCGCACAACCCCCGAGATCGCACCCGCGGCCAGAGCCAGGGCGAGATGCCAGTGGGACAAGGCACGCGCCGGCGGA
>SSTB01000142.1 GCA_009469665.1 Azonexaceae bacterium
ACCGCCACTTCAAGGAGCCCATCTCCTGCGTGTCCGACTCCATGACGGAAGACGCTGCGGTGTTCGGCGGCCAGAAGAACATGTTCGACGGCCTCGAGAACGCCAAGGCGATCTACAAGCCGGAAATGATCGCGGTATCGACCACCTGCATGGCCGAGGTGATCGGCGACGACCTCAACGCCTTCATCAACAACTCGAAGAAGGAAGGTCACATTCCGCAGGACTACCCGGTGCCCTTCGCCCATACGCCGTCCTTCGTCGGTTCGCATACCACCGGCTGGGACAACATGTTCGAAGGCATCGCACGCTACTTCACGCTCAACAGCATGGAAGGCAAGGTGATCGGCTCGAACAAGAAGCTCAACTTCGTGCCCGGCTTCGAAACCTACCTCGGCAACTTCCGCGTCATCAAGCGGATGATGAAGGAGATGGGCGTCGATGCGACCCTGCTCTCCGACCCGACCGAAGTGCTCGACACCCCGGCCGACGGCGAGTTCCGCATGTATTCCGGCGGCACCACGCAGGACGAGGTCAAGGACGCGCCCAACGCCTACAACACCATCCTGGTCCAGCCCTGGCAACTCGAGAAGACCAGGAAATACGTCGAGAACACCTGGAACCACGAAGTGCCCAAGCTCAACATCCCGATGGGCGTGGATTGGACCGACGACTTCCTGATGAAGGTGTCCGAGATCACCGGCAAGCCGATCCCCGAATCGCTGGCGATCGAGCGCGGCCGCCTAGGGAAACTCTGCATAACTCGTGCAGATTGAGCAGAAATTTCTATGAGATCGTGCGATGATTTTGGCATGAAACAAAGAAGCCTCGCGACGACCGGATTTGAACTGGTGGCCAAGCGCACGCGCAAGCGTGAATTTCTTGACGAGATGGAGTGGGTGGTGCCGTGGGCGGAGTTGCTGGCGCTGATTGCACCGCACTACCCGAAGGGGAAGAACGGACGACCGCCGTTTGGCGTGGATGTGATGCTGCGCATCCACTTCATGCAGCAATGGTTTGGCTTGTCTGATCCGGCGATGGAAGAGTCGCTGCACGAAGTGCCGCTGTACCGGGAGTTCGCGGGGCTGGACGCCGGCATCTCGCGGTTGCCCGACGAGAGCACTATCCTGCGTTTTCGGCATCTGCTGGAAGCCCATGAACTGGCCCAGCCCCTGCTCGATACCGTCAATGCCGTGCTGACCGACAAAGGACTGCTGCTGCGCAAGGGCACCATCGTTGATGCGACCTTGATCGCCGCGCCCAGTTCGACCAAGAACAGCACCGGTACCCGTGATCCGGAAATGCACCAGGTCAAGAAGGGCAACCAATGGTACTTTGGCATGCGCGCCCATATTGGTGTCGATGCCGAGTCGGGACTGGTGCATACGGTGATTGGCACGCCGGCCAACACGAGTGAAGTCACCTTGGGCCATGATCTCCTGCATGGCGAGGAAACCTGTGTCCATGCCGATGCTGGCTATCAAGGGGCGATGAAACGACCGGAAGCGACGGGCGTGGAATGGCAGGTGGCGATGCGTCCGGGCGAGCGACGGGCGCTGCCCGATACGGCTTGGGGTCGGATGCTCAACCAAGCCGAACGGCTCAAGGCGTCGATCCGCGCCAAGGTCGAGCATCCATTCCGGGTGGTCAAGCGCCAGTTCGGCCACGTCAAGGTACGCTACCGCGGATTGAAGAAGAACACCGCACAGCTCATGACGCTGTTTGCGTTGTCCAATCTTTGGATGGCGCGTCGGCACCTGCTCCAAGGGAGTACGGGATGAGTGCGTCCGCAGCGCACGAAAGAGGCCAAATGCCCCGGGAAATCGACACGATTTCGACCGGGTCGAACCCAATTCGGACCACATTGCGCTCACATTCGCCATCCGCTCAGTCTTTACTCGCAAACCGCTCGCTCAGTCGCGGTTGTGCAGACCTTCCCTAGTGGACCTGATGTCGGACAGCCACGCCTGGCTGCACGGCAAGAAGTTCGCCCTCTACGGCGATCCGGACTTCGTCATCGGCATGGTCAAGATCCTGCTCGAATGCGGCGCCGAGCCCACCCACGTCGTTTGTCACAACGCCAACAAGCGCTGGAAGAAGGCCGTCGAAGCGTTGCTCGCCGAGAGCCCGTTCGGCGTCAATGGCAAGGTGTATATCGGCGCCGACCTGTGGCACCTGCGCTCGCTGTGCTTCACCGAGAAGCCGGATTTCCTGATCGGCAACAGCTACGGCAAGTTCATCCAGCGCGACACGCGGCACTTGGGCAAGGCTGCCGAAGTGCCGCTGATCCGCATCGGATTCCCGCTGTTCGACCGCCATCACCTGCATCGCCAGACCACCATCGGCTATGAAGGCGCCATGCAAGTGGTGACCACCCTGGTCAACGCGGTGCTGGAGCGGCTCGACGAGGAAACCATGGGCATGGGGACGACCGACTACAACTTCGATCTCGTTCGCTGAAACAGCGCCACGATCCGGCGGGGACGGGCGACCGTTCCCGCCGATGTTGCTTAGCGGACCAAATCGAAGTTGTAGTCCGTGGTTCCCATCCCCATGGTCTCCTTGTCGAGCTGCTCGAGCACGGCATTGACCAGGGTGGTCACCACGTACATGCCGCCTTCGTAGCCGATGGTCGTCATGCGGTGCAGGTGGTGCCGGTCGAAGATCGGGAAGCCGATGCGGATCAGCGGCACCTCGAACTTCTCGCCCTTGAACAGGGTGTCCCTCTGGATGAACTTGCCGTAGCTGTTGCCGATCAGGAAGTCGGGCTTGTCGGTGAAGCACAGGCTGCGCAGGTGCCAGAGGTCGGCGCCCATGTAGACCTTGCCGTTGGCGCCGAAGGGGCTCTCGGCGAGCAGGGCCTCCACCGCCTTCTTCCAGCGCTTGCCGCCGTTGTGGCAGACGATGTGGGTCGGCTCG
>SSTB01000143.1 GCA_009469665.1 Azonexaceae bacterium
CTGGTGGTGCCCAAGTTCGGTCTGCACGCCACCCACTACTCCCTGCGGGATCCGGGGGCCACGATCGCGTCGAGTCAGAGCCGCGTCGTGCCGACCTTCACCCTGGACAGCTCCCTCGCCTTCGAGCGCGAGACCCACTGGTTCGGCGAACCCCGCATCCAGACCCTGGAGCCGCGCCTCTATTACGTCTATATCCCCTACCGCAAGCAGGACAAGATTCCGGTCTTCGACTCCGGCATCGCGGACTTCAATTTCGCCCAGATATTCACTGAGAACCGTTACACCGGGCTCGATCGCATCAACGACGCCAACCAGCTCACGGCTGCGCTGACCACCCGCTACCTGGACGCCACCACCGGCGGCGAGCGCTTCAAGGCCATGATCGGTCAGCGCTACTACTTCGAGCCCCAGCGCACCACCATCACCGGCGAGACCGAGCGTCAGCGCAATCTCTCCAACTTCCTCGCCGCCTTCAACGGTCTTGTCGCCCCGGCGACCTATGTCGACGCGGCCTGGGAATACGATCACCATCAGTCCCAGAACCAGCGCTTTTCCGTCGGGGCGCGCTTCCAGCCGGAACTGGCCAAGGTGCTGAGCGCCGGTTACCGCAGCACCCGGGATGCCCTGGGGGTGTCCCAGGTGCGCCAGATCGACGTTGCCGGGCAATGGCCCCTGGATGCGCGCTGGTACGCCGTGGGGCGCTTCAATTACTCCCTGCGCGACCATCAGGCCCTGGAAACCATCGGCGGGATCGAGTACAACGCCGGCTGCTGGGCGGCCCGTTTTGTCGTTCAGCGCCTGGAGGCCATCGCCGGCTCGCCCAATACCTCCGTCTTCTTCCAGCTTGAGCTCAACGACTTCGCCAGCGTGGGCTCCAACCCCATCGGACTCCTGCGCCGCAGCATCCCGGGCTACGGCAAGATCAACGAGTTGCCTTCCACCAGTTCCCTTTTGACCGACTAGTGCCATGAACCTCCGAGTCCTCAGCGCCTTCCTCATCCTTATCACCCTTGTGGGCGCCACCGCGTTGCCCGCACGCGGCGCCGAGCCCCAGGAGGTGGATCGGATCGTCGCCGTGGTGGGTGAAGAAGTGATCACCCTGCACGAACTGCGCGGGCGTCTGGCCTCGGTCATCGCCCAGCTCAAGCAGCAGGGCACGCCGTTGCCGTCCGACGATGTGCTGGAAAAGCAGATGCTGGAACGCCTCATCGTCGATCGCGCCCAGATACAGATGGCGCGCGAAAGCGGCATTCGCATCGACGACAGCCAGCTCGACATGGCCATGAACCGCATCGCGGCGGGAAACAAGATGACCCTCGCCCAATTCCGCCAGGCCCTCGAGAAGGATGGCATCACCTACGCTCGCTTCCGCGAGGAAATCCGGGATGAAATCGCCCTGACCCGCCTGCGGGAACGGGAAGTGGACAGCAAGCTCGTCATCTCCGATTCGGAAATCGACAACTACATCGCCAACGAGGGGGCATCCGGGAAAGCGGAGCAGGTGCAGATCGGCCACATTCTGATGCGGGCGCCGGAATCCGCCAGCCCGGAGCAGTTACAGAAGTTGCGGGCACGGGCCGAGCAGGCCCTGGCCAGGGCCAGGGCCGGCGAGAACTTCGCCCAGTTGGCGGCGGCCTTTTCCGACGCCCCAGATGCTCTGAAGGGCGGCGACCTAGGCCTGCGCCCCGTAGACCGCCTGCCTTCCTTGTACGCCGATGTCGTGGGGAAGCTGCAACCCGGTGAAGTCAGCGAACTGCTGCGTTCCCCCGCCGGCTTTCACATCGTCAAACTGTTCGGCCGCAAGGGAGGAGCAGCGCCGCCTCCGGTCGTGCAGACCCGAGCGCGGCATATTCTGGTCCGCATCAACGAGGTGGTCTCCGAGGGCGAGGCCCGGCGCAAGCTGGAAAATCTGCGTGAACGTCTGGTCCATGGCGGCGATTTCCAGGAACTGGCCCGCCTCTATTCCCAGGACGGTTCCGCCGCCAAGGGGGGTGACCTGGGGTGGCTCAATCCCGGCGACACCGTGCCCGAATTCGACAAGGCCATGAATGCCCTGAAAGAGAACGAGTTGAGCGCCGTCGTCCAGTCGCCCTTCGGCATGCATCTCATTCAGGTGCTGGAACGGCGGGAGCGGGACATGAGCGAGGAAAGAAGGCGCCTCGACGCCCGCCAGGCCCTGCGTGAGCGCCGCCTGGACGAGGCCTATCAGGACTGGGTCCGCCAGTTGCGCGATCGCACCTACGTCGAAAACCGCCTGGAAGAAAAATAGTGAGTTCCCTGCCGCGTATCGCGGTGACCAGCGGGGAGCCCGCCGGCATCGGTCCCGAGTTGTGCCTGCGCCTGGCGGGACACTCCCTGCCGGCGCGCCCCGTCGTTCTGGGGGACCGGCAACTCCTCGCCCAGCGCGCCGCGGCCCTGGGTCTTGCCGTGGCCCTGCACGACTATGTGGCGGAACAGCCGGCGCCGCCTGGGGCGCTGGAAGTGCTTCATATTCCCCTCGCCGCGCCCTGCGCGGCCGGAAGACTCGACGCCGCCAACGGCCCCTACGTTCTGGCCCTGCTCGACCGGGCACTGGCCGGCTGCACCGCCGGCGAGTTTGCCGCCATGGCGACGGCCCCGGTACACAAGGGCGTCATCAATCAGGCCGGCATCCCCTTTACCGGCCACACCGAGTATTTGGCCGAGAAGACCTCCACCCCCCTGGTGGTCATGATGCTGGCCGGCGAGACCGGGCACGGCCCCCTGCGGGTGGCCCTGGCGACCACCCACCTGCCCCTGCGCGCCGTTCCGGACGCGATCACCGCCGAACTGCTGCAACGCACCCTCGCCATCCTGGACGCCGATCTGCGCAGCAAGTACGGCATCGCCGATCCCACCATACTGGTCACCGGCCTCAACCCCCATGCCGGGGAAGGCGGCTACCTGGGGCGGGAGGAGATCGACCTCATAGAACCCGTGCTCGCCGATCTGCGAGCCCGGGGCATGAAGCTCATCGGTCCCTTGCCGGCGGACACCCTGTTTACGCCGCCGGTGCTTTCCCGCGGCGACGCGGTCCTGGCCATGTTCCATGACCAGGGACTGGCGGCCCTCAAGTACGCCACCTTCGGCCGCGGCATCAACGTTACCCTGGGGCTGCCCATCCTGCGCACCTCGGTGGACCATGGCACGGCTCTGGAGCTGGCCGGCACGGGGAAAGCCGATCCGGGCAGCCTGTTCGAGGCGGTGAGCGAAGCGGCGCGCATGGCCGCGCGGCAATGAGGGAGGGCGGCACCTGCGCGCGGTCTGGCCCGACTCCCTCGGTGCAGGGCCGGTGGCCGCGATGAAGCACGTCGCCCGCCGCCGCTTTGGCCAGAACTTCCTGGTCGACCAAGGCGTCATCGCCGCCATCGTAGGCGCCATCGATCCGCGCCCGGGGGAAACCCTGGTCGAAATCGGACCCGGTCTCGGGGCGCTGACAGACCCCCTGCTGGAACGGCTGCAGCCCCTGCATGTGGTCGAAATCGACCGCGACCTCATCGCCCGCCTGAAGCAGCGCTACCGGTCCGGACAATTGGTGATCCACGAGGGCGACGCCCTGGCCTTCGACTTCGCCACCCTGGGGGGCGACCTGCGTCTGGTGGGTAACTTGCCCTACAACATCTCGACGCCGTTGCTCTTCCACCTGGCGACCTATGTCGAGCGGGTGCGCGACATGCACTTCATGCTACAGAAGGAAGTCGTCGAGCGCATGGTGGCGCTCCCGGGCGAGTCGGAATTCGGGCGCCTCTCGGTCATGCTCCAGTTCCGCTTCCACATGGAGTGGCTGATCGACGTGCCACCCGAATCCTTCGATCCGGCGCCCAAGGTCGACTCCGCCGTCGTGCGCCTCATCCCCCGCCCGGTGGAAGACTGCCGCGTGCGCGACACGGCCCTGCTGGAGCGGGTCGTCGCCACGGCCTTTTCCCAGCGCCGCAAGATGCTGCGCAATACACTCAGGAACCTGCTGGACGAATCCGCCCTGCGGGCCCTGGGGGTCGACCCGACGGCGCGGGCCGAGGACCTGGCCGTGGCGGACTACGTTCGCCTGGCCGACTGGCTGGCCACCAAGGATGTCACGCTTCCTTCTTGACGCCGCAGGTGCTGATGCCGAGCAGCGGATAGGCCGGGCACCAGCCCATCAGGCCGGTGGCCAGGGGCACGACGCCGATCCAGGCCCACACAGGGCCACCCAGCGCGGCCCAGGCGATGAGGCCGAGGCCGGCGACGATACGCAGGACTTTGTCGATGCCGCCAACGTTTGCTTTCATGATGTTCTCCCGTAGGGTTGTGATGACGGGAGCCACTGTATTCCCCTCGCCGGGGGCGGGTCTGTAACCTGGGTCACACAGCCGCGAGGGCCTGCAAACCTTCCCGGTCGAGCACCGTGATCTGCTCCCGTCCCAGGGCGACCAGGCCCTGGGCGGCAAAGCCCTTGAGCAGGCGGCTGAC
>SSTB01000144.1 GCA_009469665.1 Azonexaceae bacterium
TCCTTTTCCGCCAGGGCGGGGAGGTGCAGGCTGATGAGGGCGCCGGCGAGGAATCCGCCCAGGGCCAAGGAGATGGTTTTGACTTTGCTCATTTCAAACTGGCCCATTTCATGGGGTCTATGGGCTGCCCCTGATGACGAAGCTCGAAGTATAAACCGGAATCCGGATTGCCCCCGCTGTTGCCCACGATGGCCACGGTTTCGCCGCCGCGTACGCTTTCGCCCACCTGTTTGAGCAGGGAGTCGTTATTGCCGTAGATGGTCAGGTATGCGTCGCCGTGGTCGATGATGAGCAGATTGCCGAAGCCCCGCATCCATTCAGAAAAGACGACTCTTCCTCCCGCCACGGCCTTCACGTCGGCGCCGCTGCTGGCGCGGATGAAGAGCCCCTTCCATGAACCTCCACCTTCCCGGGCGGCGCCGAACCGCCCGGCCAGTGTGCCCCGCACCGGCAGGCGAAGGCTGCCCCGCAGGCGGGCGAAGGCGCCGCTGTTGGCCACGGGTTCCAGACGGTTTTCCGCTTCCACTGCGCGGGTGGGCGGTGGCCGGGAGTTCTCCGCGGATGCGGGCGGGTCGGCCTCCCCCGGTGTCGGGCGAGCGCGGGCCTGGCGAGCCGCTTGGGCCGCCCGCGCTTCCTGGGCGGCCCTGGCCTCCTGCGCTGCCTTGGCCGCCTGGGCCGCGAGCAGGCGGGAAAGGCGCTCGACCAATTGGGTCATGCGTTTTTCGTTCTGCTCCAGGCTGCCGATTTCCTTGCGTTGCCGCTGGACGCGGTCGGCCACCTCGGCCAGGACCGCCTTGCGATCATTGCGTTGCTTCTGCAATTCCTGGTGCTGGCTCTTCTGTTCCGCCTCCACCTCCTCCAGGGCCTCGGCCTGTTCCCGGGCACTGGCCGCGAGGGATTTCTTGCGTTCCAGGGTGGTCCCTATTTCCGCCACCAACTCCGCCCGGCTGCGGGCGATGGCCGCCAAGTAATGCAGATCCCGCGCCACCTGGTTGGGGTCGTCCCCGTTCAGGGCGATGTGGAGGGTATCCGGATTGCCGCGCAGGTACTGCCGGTAGAGGAGCTTTTCCAACTGCGCCTGCTGTTGGTTCAGGGTGGCCCCCAGTTCTTGCGATTGGCGCCCCAAGTCGTTCAGGCGGGCCTGAAGTTCGCCGCGCTGGTTGCCCAGGCGGTGCAGGCTGCGCTGGAGGTTTGAAATCTCCCGTTCCGATTCGCGCAGGCGGTCAGCGGCGTCGGCCCTGTTTTCCTCGTTGCTGGCGAGATCCTTGCGCAGGGCCTCGATGCGCCCGCGCAATTCCTGCAAATCCGCCTGGCGGTCGGCGATTTCCGGCGCGGCGACGGCGGGCGCGGCGAAGCGGCTCTTGGCTGGGCGGGGCCTGGCCTTCTGCTCGGCGGCGCCGGCGGGCAAAGCGAACGCCAGGGCGGCGGCGAGAGTGAAGACGGCGTAACGCAAGGGGAGGGAAGGCGGGATGCGTTCCGGAAAGCGCTTCGGAACGCAGGAAAGCTCTGTGCAAACGATTTGACTATTTTATAATCAACCCCCCAACCCCATAGAGGTTTTCCGTGGAAAAACCCGCTTTCAACCTGATGGACAAGCAGGAACACATCGAGACGGCAGCCCGAGCCCTTAAGGCCATCGCCCACCCTTTGCGGCTCAAGATTCTCTGCGTCCTCGGCGACCAGGAAGCCTGTGTCCAGGAAATCGTCGAGGCGGTCGGGACTTCGCAGAGCAACATTTCGCAGCACCTGGCCATCCTGCGTGAAAAGGACGTGCTCCTCACGCGCAAGGATGCCAACCGCGTCTATTACCGTGTCGGCGACGCCCGCATCCTTCAGCTCATCGGCATGATGCGCGAAGTGTTCTGCGGCGAAGACGATTGAACAAGGCAGCCATGGAATTCATCAATCAGAACATTCTTCTCATCGGTGTCGTCGTCACCAGCGGCCTCGCCCTCGCCTGGCAGTTCCTGGCCAAGAACGCCGCTGGCCTCAATCCCGCCCAGGTCACCCTGCTCATCAACCGGGAGGACGCCGTGGTCGTCGATGTGCGTGAAGCCGACGAGTTCGCCTCCGGCCACCTGCCGGAAGCACGCCACATCCCAGCCGGCAAGCTCGCTGAACGCCTGGGCGAAATCGAAAAATTCAAGGAGCGCCCGGTTATTCTCTGTTGCGCCTCCGGCATCCGTTCGGCCAAGGCCTGCGGTGAACTGAAGAAGGCTGGCTTCGCCCGTCCCTACAGCCTCGATGGCGGATTCGACTCCTGGCGCCAGGCGGGCCTGCCGGTGAAGAAGGGCAGCCGCGGCAAGTGATCGCCTTGCTGCGACAGACCCCCTCGGGTTTCCCGGCTCCCCGGCCATGAAGCCCCGCGTCCTCATGTACACCACCGCGGTGTGCCCCTACTGCATCCGTGCCAAGCAGTTGCTGGCCGCCCGGGGGGTCAGCGCAATCGACGAGGTGCGGGTGGACCTCGATCCCCAGCGGCGGGATGAAATGATGCAGAAAACACAACGCCGTACCGTTCCCCAAATCTACATCGGCGACACCCACGTCGGCGGTTGCGACGACCTCGTCGCCCTCGACGCCGCGGGCGGGCTGATGCCTTTGCTCCAGGGCGACAACGCCTGAATCCCTTTACTCAAACCGAAAGACCATCATGGATCAGAATCAGCAGCCGGTGTTCAGCATCGAAAAACTCTACGTCAAGGATCTCTCCGTCGAGGTGCCCAATGCCCCCCAGATCTACCTCGAACGCGAAGCCCCCAAGGTCGAGATTACGCTCAACACCCAAGGCACCGGCGTCGGCGACGGCGTCTTTGAGGTGGTCCTGACGGTCACCGTCACCGCCAAGCTGGAAGACAAGACCGTCTTCCTGGTCGAAGTCGGCCAGGCCGGCATCTTCCGCATCCAGAACGTGCCCAACGAGCAGATCGAGCCCCTCATCGCCATCGCCTGCCCTAACATCCTCTATCCCTACGCCCGCGAAGCGGTCTCCGACGCCGTCACCCGCGCCGGCTTCAACGCCATTGTCCTGCAGCCGGTCAATTTCGAAGCCATGTACATGGCCCGCATGCAACAGCAGCAGGCCGAACAGGGCGCCACCCCGACCGCCCCGGTGCAATAAGCCATGGCCGTCCGCATCACCGCCGCCCTTGGGGTGCTCCTGGCCGCCGCACTGCCGGCGTACGCCGTCGAGTACCGGTCCATCGAGGCCCCGGTGGCGGTGATGTACGACGCCCCCTCGCAGAAGGGCAAGAAGCTTTACCTCATCCGCCGCCACGCTCCCGTGGAGATCGTCGTCCTGCTGGAAGGCTGGACCAAGGTTCGGGACGCCGAAGGCAGCCTCGCCTGGGTCGAGAACAAGGCCCTGGGCGAACGGCGCACGGTGATCGTGACCTCGCCTCGGGCCGAAATCCGCCAGTCCGACAAACCGGAAGCCCCCCTGGTCTTCGAAGCCGAAAAATGGGTTGCCCTGGATTACCTGGAACCCGCTGCGGCCGGCTGGATCAAGGTCCGCCACAAGGACGGCGCCGGCGGCTTCGTGCGCAGCACCCAGGTCTGGGGCTACTGATGTTGTTAACAGCATGAACCTCGCCGTCCTCGCCGCCGGTGCCTGGGGCACCGCCCTGGCCATCGCCTTCGCAGGGCGCCATCGCGTCACCCTCTGGAGCCGCGAAGAGGACGTCGCCGCCGATCTCCTCGCCCGGCGCGAGAACCGGCGCTTTCTCCCCGGCTACCCGCTGCCCGAGTCCATCGCCGTCGCAACCGACCTCGCCCGGGCCGTCGCCGACGCCGAACTCATCGTCGTCGCCACCCCCATCGCCGGCCTGCGCGGCACCGCCGAAGCCTTGGCCGCCCTGGCCTGCGCTGTGCCCCTGGTCTGGGTGTGCAAGGGCTTCGAAGCCGGCAGCGGCCGCCTGCCCCACCAGGTGGTCGCCGAAGTGCTGGGCGAGGACTTCGTCTGCGGCGTCCTCTCCGGCCCCAGTTTCGCTGAGGAAGTCGCCGCCGGTCAGCCCACCGCCGTCGCCCTTGCCGCCAGGGACTTTGACTTTGCCCGCCGCAGCGCGCGGGAACTCCACACCGCCCGCCTGCGCCTCTACGCCAACGATGATCTGGTCGGCGTCGAAGTCGGTGGCGCAGTCAAGAACGTGCTGGCCATCGCTACCGGCGTCTGCGACGGTCTCGGCCTCGGGCTCAATTCCCGCGCGGCGCTCATGACCCGCGGCCTGGCCGAAATCGCCCGCCTGGGCCTCGCCCTCGGCGCTCGTCGCGAAACCTTTCTAGGCCTCGCCGGCATGGGCGACCTCATTCTCACCTGCACCGGCGACCTCTCCCGCAATCGCCGCGTCGGCCTGGGCCTCGCCCAGGGCAAGACCCTGGCGGAAATCCTCGCCGAACTCGGCCACGTCGCCGAAGGCGTCTACACCGCCCGGGAAGTCGCCCGACTGGCCTCCGAACTGGCCATCGACATGCCCATCTCCACCGCCGTGGCCGCCGTCCTCGACGGCAAGCTCTCCGCCCGCGGCGCCCTGGAGCAACTCATGGCGCGGGATCCCAAGGAAGAAATCGCCTGACTCGCAACAGCGCCGTGGCAGGGTAGTGCCCGCCGTCGATCAGTTTCCTGCCCCGGATTCATCCTGCCTCATGCCTTGGCTCAGGTGCCTGGCGAGAAATTCCCCGATCCGCGCCTCGTAGGCGGCGGGGTCGTGGGTGTGCAGGTCCACATGGGCTGCGCCCTCGACGCGCCACAATTCCTTGGGTGCGGCCGCGGCGGCGAAGAGGCGCTCGGTCTCCCCCCAGGGCGTGTGCCGGTCTTCGCTGCCCGAGGCGATGAGGACGGGGGCCTGGAGCCCCGCGATTGCCGACACCGGTTGCAGCGCCTCGGGAGGAATGTCCAGGCGCAGGGGCAATTGCCATAGCAGTAGAGGCGCGAGCAGCCTGCCGGCGGGGCCGATGTGTAGGGCGAGGCGGTTGGCGACGGCTTCTTCGATGGTGGGGTAGAGGGATTCCAGGACGACGGCGGCCGGCGGCGGCTGCGGATGGACGAGGACGGTGGCCGCCGCGCCCAGGGAAACGCCGATTATCGCCACAGGCTCTCCCGGCAAGCGCTGGCGCAGAAAGACGAGGGCTGCCTGGACGCCGGCGCCTTCCCGGGCGCCGAAAGTGATGCGCTCCCCCGGGCTTTCGCCGTGGGCCTGCTGGTCGATCGCCAGGGTGGCGTAGCCCGAGCGGGCCAGGAAACGGGCGCGGGCGAGCATTTGACGGCGGTCCGAGCGCACGCCGTGGAGCAGCAGCACCGCCCCGCGGCCCGGCTGACCGGCGCTGAGCCAGCCCACGAGGGGGGCGCCCCCGGGCACGGGGATCGTCACCGTGCGGGCCGGGAAATTCGGTGGGGGCGGGCCGACGGGGCGCTTGGCGGGGCGGCTGAGGACTTCTCCCGCCGCCACCAGGGCCAGGGCAACCCCGGTCAGGAGACCGATGGACAGGCCGAGACGCCAGCCGCGCCGGATCATCGCACAAAGCCGGCGGGCGGGGGGGCGCCGAGGGGGGCGAAACCGTTCTGCCGCCAGGCTTCGAAGACCGTGACGGCGACGGCGTTGGAAAGATTGAGGCTGCGCTGGCCCGGGCGCATGGGCAGGCGCAGGCGGTGCTGGGCCGGGAAGGTGTCGAGGACATCCGTCGGCAGCCCTGCGGTCTCGCAGCCGAACACGAAGGCGTCGCCCGGGCGCAGGGCCAGGTCGAAGGGGCTGCGCTCGCCGCGGGTGCTCATGGCGAACAGGCGCCGGCCGGCCAGGGCCGTGGCGCAGGCCGACCAGTCCGGGTGGCGCAGGACGCGGGCGGTTTCGTGGTAGTCGAGCCCCGCCCGGCGCAGGGCCTTGTCGCTGAAATCGAAGCCCAGGGGTTCGACCAGGTGCAATTCGGCGCCGGTGTTGGCGCACAGGCGGATGACGTTGCCCGTGTTGGGCGGGATTTCAGGATGGACGAGGACGACGGCGAACACTTGTCAGCGTGGGGGAAAAGGGGTAAGTTCCGCTCAAGTAAAAATATCGTTAATTCAGGGTATTAACGAAAACTCTTAAGGTGGGTTGGAGGAGGGGATGCCGGCACCGCAGAAGGTTCGCCTCGGCGATCTGTTGATTCAGCAGGGCCTGCTCACGGAAGAGCAGCTCAAGCTTGCCCTCGACCGGCAACGTGCCACCGGACGCAAGCTGGGACGCATTTTCGTCGAAAGCGGCTACGTGACGGAAGAGGGTATTTCCCAGGCCCTGGCGCGACAGTTGCGCATTCCCTTCCTCGATCTGCGTAGTTTCACGCCCAAGCCGGACCTGATTCGGCTGCTGCCCGAAGCCCAGGCCCGCCGCTTCCGCGCCCTTGTGCTGGACGAGCCGGGCTCCGGCCTTCTGCGGGTGGGCTTGTCCGACCCCACCGACCTGCAGGCCTACGACGAGATCAGCCGGGTGGTCAAACGCGAGATCGAACTCGCGGTGGTCACCGAGTCGCAACTCCTGGCGATGATCGACCGGGTCTATCACCGGGGCGAGCAGATCACCGGGCTGGCCAAGGAACTGACCGCGGAACTGGGCGACGTGCCGGTGGAATTCGGCGACCTCCTGGGCCTTACCCAAGGGGCCGAAGACGCGCCGGTGGTCAAGCTGTTGCAGACCGTGTTCGAGGAGGCCATGCGCCTGCGGGCCTCGGACATCCACTTCGAACCCCAGGAAAAGGGGCTGCGCATCCGTTTCCGCATCGACGGCGTGCTGCACGTGCAGACCGAGGCGGACGCCAAGATCGCCAGCGCCGTCACCCTGCGCCTGAAGCTCATGTCGGGCCTCGATATTTCGGAAAAGCGCCTGCCCCAGGACGGCCGCTTCAACATCAAGGTGCGCGGCACCCCGGTGGATGTGCGTATCTCGACCCTGCCTGGCCAGTACGGCGAGTCGGTGGTCATGCGGCTGCTCAACCAGAACACCGGCCTCTTGTCCCTCGACCGCATCGGCATGGCGCCGCGGGTGCTGGAGCGCTTTCGCCATGCGCTCACCCGGCCCAGCGGCATGGTCCTGGTCACCGGCCCCACCGGTTCCGGCAAGACCACTACCCTCTACGCCGCCCTGAACGAGCTGAACAGTACGGAAAAGAAGGTCATCACCGTGGAAGACCCGGTGGAATACCGCCTCCCCGGCCTCAACCAGGTACAGGTGCACGAAAAGATCGACCTCACCTTCTCCCGCGTCCTGCGCACCGTGCTGCGCCAGGATCCGGACATCGTCCTGATCGGCGAAATGCGCGACCAGGAGACGGCGGAAATCGGCATGCGGGCCGCCATGACCGGCCACCTGGTGCTGTCCACCCTGCACACCAACGACGCCATCACCACGCCCATCCGCCTGCTGGACATGGGCGTGCCGCGTTACATGGTCGCCCTCTCGGTGCATATGGTTCTGGCCCAGCGCCTGGTGCGGGTCATCTGCGGCAATTGCCAGGAGCCCTACACCCCGACCCCCGGCGAACACGAGTGGCTGCGCTACGAACTGGGCGACGGCGTCGATGCCCGCGCCTACGTCCATGGCCGCGGCTGCAGCCATTGCAGCGGTACCGGTTACCAGGGGCGCATCGGCGTGTATGAATTCCTGGAAATGAGCGGCGAACTGGTCGAAGCCCTCAATCACGAAGACCCCGGAGTCTTCATGCAGGCCGCCCGCCGCCAGATGGCCGGCGAAACCCTGCGGCGCGACGCGGTGCGCCTGGTGGTCGAAGGCCGCACCACGGTGGCCGAAGCCATGCGCATCAGCAACCAGTTCGAAGACTGAGAGCCTGTGAAAATTCCCTTCGCCCCCGTTCAGGCGCGCCCCGGAAAAGGACAGGCGCTGACGCCTGGCCCCCTCGCCTCCCTGGCCGCCGCCGGGCTTCCCTGCCGGCGGGAGCCCTGACATGCCCCGCTACGCCTACCGTGGCCGCCGGGGCGGCGACGCCGTGCAGGGGGTGCTGGAAGGCGCCAGCGCCGCGGCGGTGGCCGAAGTGCTGCAGGGCCAGGGCGTCGTTCCGCTCGACATCAGCGAAAGCGCCGACGTGGGCGCCGGCTTCGAAATCAATCTGTTCAAGCCCCAGGTCGGGCACCTGGACCTGCTGCTCTTCTCGCGCCAGATCCACACCCTGCTCAAGGCCGGCGTGCCCATCATGCGGGCCCTCAACGGCTTGCAAGAATCGGCCGTCAACCCGGCCATGAAGGATGTCATCAGGGACGTGCGCGAAAGCCTGGAAGCGGGCCGCGAGCTTTCCGTCTCCCTCGGCCGCCACCCCAAGGTCTTTTCCCCCTTCTACCTCTCCATGGTGCGGGTGGGCGAATCCACCGGGTTGCTGGAGGAAGTCTTCTTCCGTCTCTTCGAACACCTGGAGTTCGAGCGCTTCATGCGGGAGCAGGTCAAATCGGCCCTGCGCTACCCCATGTTCGTCGTCATCGCCATGGCGGCGGCCATCGTCATCATCAACCTTTTCGTCATCCCGGCCTTCGCCAAAGTGTTCAAGGGCTTCGGGGCCGAACTGCCCCTCATGACCCGCATGCTCATCGGTTTTTCCGACTTCATGGTCGCCTGGTGGCCGGCCCTGCTGCTGGGGCTGGTGGCGGGGGCCTTCGCCTTCCGCACCTGGGTGCGCACCGATGCCGGCCGTTACCGCTGGGAAGCCATGACCCTGCGTTTCCCCATCGCCGGCAAGATCCTGCGCAAGGCCGCCCTGGCGCGCTTTGCGCGCAGCTTTGCCCTGGGCACCCGCAGCGGCGTGCCGGTCATGCAGGCCCTGGCCAACTCCGCCCAGACCGTCGACAACAGCTACATCGCGCAGCGCATCGACGGCATGCGGGACAGCGTCGAGCGCGGCGAAAGCGTGCTCAGGGCCGGCATCGCCACCGGCATCTTCACGCCGGTCGTGTTGCAGATGATCGCCGTGGGCGAGGAATCCGGCGCCCTCGACGACATGATGGAAGAAATCGGCCAGATGTATCAGGCCGAAGTCGAATACGAACTGAAGACTCTCGGCCAGCAGATCGAGCCCATCCTCATCGTCAGCCTGGGCATCCTCGTCCTCATCCTCGCCCTGGGCGTCTTCCTGCCCATGTGGGATCTGGGCAAGGCCGCCTTCAAGAAGTAGGCCCGGCCATGCCCCGCAAGCCCCCCGCGCCCGGCTTCACCCTCATCGAACTCATCGTCGTCGTCGCCGTGGTGGCGGTCCTGGTGGGGGTCGGGGCCAACCGTCTGGCGGGCTACCAGGAGGCGGCGGAAGCCGCGGCGGCGGAAAGCAGCTTCATCACCCTGCGCAGCGCCCTGCACATCCGCTCGGCCGAACTCATCGCCGCCAACCGCTGGGACGAACTGCGCCGCCTCGCCGCCCGCAACCCCTTCGACATCCTGGAACAGAAGCCGGCCAGCTACGCCGGCCTCCTCGACGGGACGGCGGCACCCGGGCGCTGGTACTACGACCGCCGGGAAGGCGCCGTGGTCTACAAGGTGCAGCGGGACGAACACTTCGGTCCCCCGGCGGCGGGCGGAGAAATGCGCTTCGCCGTCGTGGGCCGCAACACGGCCGGGCAGGCGGTGAGCGGCGAAGGCATCGCCTACGTCACCCTCCAGGCCCGCGGCGAATACCGCTGGTACGACCGTGCCATCCGCTGAACGCAGCCCCTTTCCAGCGCCTGCCTCTCCCGCTCTGCGGAAGAGGCGAGGGGAGGGGGCGTCCCCCGTCGCTTACCGTGAACACGCCCTATCGGGCGCCCCAGCCCACTCCACGGCTTGTTTCACCTCTCACCTTTGTTATAGTGCCTCAGGTTTTGCCCGAGGCGGCCGTAAACCCTCGTCATCCCCCGGAGGAAATCCGATGCCCTTGCGCTCCCGCGGCTTCACCCTCATCGAACTGATCGTCGTCATCATCATTCTCGGCATCCTCGCCGCCGTGGCCCTGCCGCGCTTCGTCGATCTCCAGGTCCAGGCCCGCCAGGCTAAGCTGCAGGGCGCCGTGGGCGCGGTGCGCTCCGGCTCGGTGCTCTTCCACGCCCAGTGCCTCGCCGCCCTGGGCAGCCCGACACCGCCTTCCAACTGCAATTCCCTCACCATGGAAGGCGCTGCGGTCACCGGCGTCAATCAGTACCCCACCGCCGACGCCTCGGGCATCGTGCGCGTGGCGGGGCTCAACGCCGGCGCGGCGGGCAGCGGGGTCGATTACGAGACCACCGGCGGGGGCGGCGGCTCCGGCTCGGTGCTCACCATCTCCGTGCCCACTCCCACCAGCGGCTCCTGCCAATTCACCTACACCGCCGCCACCCTTTCGGGAACCCAGGTGGTCGCCCCCGTGGTGACCCTCTCGGGGACCGGCACCTCGACCAATTGCAACTGATCTTCAGCGTTTTTTTTCGAAAAAGGACCACACCATGAACAAAGCACGCGGTTTCACCCTCATCGAACTCATCGTCGTCATCGTCATCCTCGGCATCCTGGCGGCGACCGCCCTGCCCAAGTTCGTCGACCTGAGCTCCGATGCCCGCACCGGCGTCATGAAGGGCGTCGAAGCCTCCATGCGCGGCGCCAACACCATGCTGTACGGCAAGGCAGCCTCGCAGAACAAGCTCTCCGGCGCCCAGACCATTTCCGCCACCAGCACCATCAGCGTGGGCATCACCAACGGTTACGCCACCGACACCACCGAACTGGCCAAGGTCATGGACCTGTCCCCCTCGGGCGATTTCAACAACACCGGATCGGCGATCCAGCACAACGGCGCGACGACCGTCGCCAGTTGCCAAGTGGCCTATACGGCTGCCGGTGCGGGGGGTACGCCGAACTACGTGACCACGACCAGCGGTTGCTGATCCGGGGTTTCGTGCTCCAGAGCGGGGGTGCCGCTCGGTCGGCCTGCGCCCCCGCCAGCGCCCGCAGGCCTTTTGGACCCTTTGCAGCCCAGTCTGCCCCGAGCATGCAGCGCGGATTCACCCTCACCGAGCTGGTGGTGACCATCGTCATCGCCGGCATCTTGGCGGCGGTGGCCCTGCCGCGCTTTTTTGGCGATACCGGCTTCGAAGCGCGCCAGTTCCGTGATGAGACCGTCGCCGCCCTGCGCCTGGCGCAGAAGTCAGCCATCGCCGCCCGGCGCACGGTGTGCGCCAGCTTTGCCGCTTCCCAGGTGGATTTCCGCATTTCCAGCACTCAGGGGGCCGCGGATTGTTCCACCGGCGCCGCCCTGGGGAACCCGTCCGGCGGGGGCGATCTTTCCGTCAGCGCGCCTTCCGGGGTGAGCTTTTCCCCCGTTCCGGCGGCCCTGGTCTTCGATTCCGCCGGGCGGCCGGGGACGGCGGCGAGCCTCACCGTGGCCGGCCTGGAAAGCCTGCCGGTTACCGTGGAGGCGGAAACGGGCTATGTGCACTGAGAGCCTGTGAAAATTTTCGTTCACCCCCGCTCGTCATGCCCAACTGCGCCCGCTCGGCGTTGCCAATGCGCGCCATAGCCCGAGCTATGGCTGTGCTTGGCGCCTTGATCGTGCACAGCTGTGCACGCCGCTCGGGCGCGCCCGAAAAATTCACAGGCTCTGAGCCCCGCCGGTCCATGGCCGGCGTCACCCTCATCGAGCAGATCGTGTTCATCGTCATCGTCAGCGTGGGGGTGATCGGCGTGCTGTCCACCCTGGGGCCATCGCTGCGCTTTTCCGCCGACCCCCAGGTCAGGAAGCAGCAACTGGCGGTGGCCGAAGCGGTGCTGGCCGAAATCCTGCACCAGCCCTACACCTATTGCGATCCGGACGACGCCAACGCCTCCACCGCAACCCTTTCCGGCACGTCGCCCACCTGCGCCAGCACCGACCAGGACAACGGCGGCGGCGTCCTGGGCCCCATTCCCTCCGGCGAGACGCGCAGCGCCACCGCTCCCGGCACCATGTTCGACAACGTGGCGGACTATGCCGGCTACGCCCAGAGCAACGTCACCGACCTCAATGGCGGCAATGCCGTGAGCGGCCTGAATGTGAGCGTCGCGGTGAGCCGCATCGGCGCCGCCTACAGCGCCGGGGGCAGTCCCCTGCCGGCGGGGGCGGCCTTGAAGATCGACGTGACGGTCAGCGGCGGCGGTGCCGAAGCTCTGACCCTCTCCGGCTACCGCTTCCGCTATGCGCCCCTGTACTGAGTCCCGCGCTGCCGGCTTCACCCTGGTGGAGATGATCGTCTCCATCGTGGTGGCCGGGGTGCTGCTTGCCCTGGTGGGCATGTTCGGGCGCTGGCAGATCCAGTCCTATTTCGACCTTTCCAGCCGCGCCGCCCTCACCGACGCCGCCGACACCGCCGTGCGCCGCATCAGCCGGGAACTCCAGACGGCCCTGCCCAACAGCGTGCGGGCCAGCGGCAACTATCTCGAATACATCCCCATCAAGGACGCTGGTCGCTACCGCGCCGAGAGCGACGGGAGCGGCAGCGTCTTCCCCCTCGATTTCGGCAGCACCGCCAGCGCCAGCAAGTTCGACGTCCTGGGGCCGACGGTGGCCATCGCCAGCGGCGACCAGGTGGTCGTCTACAACCTGGGTCTGCCCGGTTCCGACGCCTACGCCGGCGCCCCCAACAACCGCCGCACGCCGAGCACTACGGGGGCCGCCCTGAGCCAGGTGGAATCCGCCGCCGCCTTCGCCTTTCCCTATGCCTCGCCGGCCAACCGCTTCCAGGTGGTGGGCAATCCGGTGACTTTCGAATGCGACCCCGGCGCCGGGGTCATCCGGCGTTATAGCGGCTACGGTTTCCTGCCCAGCCAGCCGGTGGCCGCCGCCACCATGGCCGCCGGCTCCAGCGCGCTTCTGGTGGCCCAGGTGGCGGCCTGCTCCTTCGCCTACGAACCCGGCGCCAGCCAGCGCAACGGCATCGTCACCGTGCGCCTCAGCCTCTCGGCCAACGACGAGACGGTGCAGGTGCTCAACCAGGTGGAAATCCTCAACACGCCATGATCCAGCGCCCTTCCTCCGCCCTGCGGGCCCAGCGCGGCGTGTCCATCCTGACCGCCATCTTCCTCCTGCTGCTCTTCGGCCTCCTCGCAGCCCTCATGGCCCGGGTCATTTCGGCCAGCCACGCCACCGCGGCGGAAGATCTCATCGGTGCACGCAGCTATCAGGCGGCGCGGGGCGGCGTCGAATGGGGCCTCTACCAGGTGCTCGACCCCAGCGACGCGACGGCGACCGCGCCCAGCGCCCCGCTGCCCGCGTGTTTCGCCAACGGCACCGTGCTCAGCGGCCTGGGCGCGACGGTGACGGTCGATTGCACCGCCTACGGTCCGTATACCGAAGGCAGCAAGGCCATCCGCATCTACCGCATCGCCGCCACGGCCACCAACCCCGGCCCCGGCGGCCTCAGCGTCGAGCGCCGGGTGGAGGTCACCACCGAGAAATGCCGCGATGGGGCGAGCAGCACGGCACCCTATGCTTGCTAAGACTTCTGGTGGCAGGAGGGCCTGGGCTTCCGTCCTGGGTCTGGTCTTCCTGGCTGGGGCGGTGCCCCTGGCCGGTGCCGCAGTGACGGAACTCAATTCCTCCGGCGGTACCTCGGCCACCAATGGCCTGCACATCTACATCGAGGATACGACCAAGATGCAGGTGCGCCGGCTCAACAACACGGGCCAGGTCTATCTGCCCTCGGCGGTGCCCCCCAGCAATAGCCTAGACAACGGCATCTTCTTGCGCGCCAACGGCACCATCTACGGTCCCCGTCACACGGTGTCCACCTTCAACACGGCGACGGCCTTTCCGATCAGTTCCATCTCGGCGGCTTCCCCGGCCAATCCCATCGCCAACGGCATCACCCAGACCGCCGTGGGGGTCTACGGAGTGAGCAGCGGCCCATTGCTGACCATAGAGTACAAGTACCTGCGTCCCTACGATTTCGTCACCCTGACGGTCACCCTGGACATTCCGGCCGGCTACCCGGTGAGCGCCGCCAACCCGGTGCGCTATTACCACGCCATCGACACCTATCTGGGGGGCAGCGACAACGGCTGCGGCGTGACCTTCGTGGATAGCAACGGCCGCCGCGTCGTGGGCACCTATCCGCCCGCCTCGGGCACCACCTGCCCGTCGAGCAGCAGCATCCCGTCCGGGGTGAGCATCATCGAATCCTTCCGGGAGCGCAGCGGGCAGAATTTCACCCGCTACTGCACGGCGCGCTGGAGCGACTTCTGGGACATCACCAGTCCCTACGCCAACTGCGCCGTCTACAACCCCAGTCAATGGACCAATTCGGTCACCACCACCTACCAGGACACCGGGGTGGGCATCGAGTATGACTTCACCGCCACGGGCACCTACGTCTTTTCCTACGATTTCGTCATCGGCTCGCCGGCGGTGCCGCCCTACGATCATCTGGAGCTGCGCTACGACCCGGGCGGCGCCCTGTGTCCCTTCACCGTGACCGTGCTGGGCTGCACCTCCTCCACCGTCCCCTGCCCGGCGGGGAGCGAGCTCAACGCCAACCTGAGCGGCACTCTTACGGCGAGCAGCAGCGGCAGCGTCGCCCTGACACCTTCTTCCGGCGCCTTTTCCATCGCGGCGGGTACGCCCACCGCCACGCTGACCGCCCAGGAATCCACGGCCGGCGCCACGGTCACCCTGGGCGCCAGCGGCCTGAGCACCGCCCCCCTGAACGGCGTGCGCTGCTGGAACGGCAGCAGCGAAACCTGCAGCTTCACCGCCCCGTCGGTGTCGTGTTTCGCCTCCGATCTCGAAGCCTGCAGCAATCTGGTGGGTAGCCCGGCCCGCTGTGGCACCTCGGGCAATCGCCTTTATACCAAGGTCGTCGGCCAGGCCATGAGCTTCGATCTCGTCGCCCTGAAAGACACGCCCAAAGTGGTCGATACCGCCTTCAACAGCGGCGCGACCACTCCGGTGGACGTGGATCTGGTGAGCAGTGCCGGAACCACGGTCGATGGCACCACCCGTTGTCCCACGGGAGGGACCGCCCTGCCCGCGGTGATGCTCCAGAAAGTCTTCTTCACCGCCGGACGCCCTGCCTCGGCTACCACCTACACAGTTCCGGCCGGCGAAAATGTCCTGGCCCAGCGCAACGTCTGGGTGCGCTTCAACCAGGGGGCAGGGGGCATTCTGTGCTCCAGCGATCGCTTCGCCATCCGTCCTGCCGCCTTCACCAGCGTGACTTCGCCCGATGCCAACGCCGATGCCGGGGGAACGAATGCCGCTGCCACGCCGATCCTGCGCGCCGGCAGCACCGCGTTCACCCTCACCGCGAACAGTGCCACACCGGGTTACGACGGAACGCCAGGCATCGATTCCTCCCTGCTCGAATGGCTCTCGGCCCCCAGCGCCACGGGCAGTCTGAGCGGCAGCTTCACCACTGCCGCCTCGGCGGCCAGCGGCAACGGCGCCAGCGGTTCGGCCTTCTTCTACGACGAAGTGGGGTATTTCCGCATCAAGGCCAAGGGCGTCGTGGACAGCGCCTTCACCGCCTCCTATCAGGACGGTTCCGACACCGTCTGCGTCAACACGGCACCCAACGACTTCCTGAATACGGCCGACAGCAGCGGCAAGGTCGGCTGCAAGTTCGGCAATACGGCGGCCAGTGCGTACTTCGGCCGCTTCGTCCCCGACCATTTCGATACCGCGGTCACCCAGGCTTGCGCAGCCGGCGGCTTCACCTATGCCGCACAGCCCTTCACGGTGGGGATCACCGCCCGCAACGCCGCCGGCGCCACGACCTTGAACTACCACGGGGCCGCGGCTTTCGCCAAAGCCACCACCCTGTCGGCCTGGGATGCGGCCGGCAGCGCAGCCAATCCCGGCCCCGGCGCGCTGGTCGGCACCGCCGTGGCGGCGGCTGCCTTCACCAACGGGGTGGCGAGCGTGGCGACCCCGGCCTACGCCTTTTCCAATCCCGCCACGGTCGCCACAGCGGTGCGGGTCAGGGCCGTAGACGGCGATGGCGTCACCTCCCTGCGCAGCCTGCTCGCGGTGAGCGTGGAGGGCGCCGCCCAGGTGAACTCCGGCCGGCTGGTCATCGGCAACGCCTATGGCAACGAATTCCTGCCCCTGCCGGTGCGTTCCGAACTGCAGGTGTGGACCGCCGCCGGCTGGCAGCGCCACGGCGCGGACACCTGCACCGCCGCGGTGACGCCCACGGCGGCCAATGGGGGCCTGGTTTTCGCCACCCAGACGCCCCTCAATCAGTTGGCGGCCGGAGAGACGACGGCCAGCCTGGCGTCCCCGGTCCTTTCCGGCAACCTGGGACTGCGCCTGAGCGCCCCGGGAGCCGGCAATTTCGGCTATGTGGACATCGCCGGCTCGGTTCTGCGCGGAGCCAACACCTGGCTGCTGCTCGCGGCGCCCAGTTCCCGGGTCTGCTTTGGCAAGTGCGGCCCTCGGGCCGCGCTCATCTATTCGCGCGAGAGATACTAAAAATCGTTGAAATATAATATGTTGCAAGCTATCCTTTCGAAAATACTTTAGTTGGTGACGGGGTGAGCGTCTTTCGGGGAAAACGCGCGGAAGGTTGGCTGGGGGTGGTGCGGCGCAAGGGCTGCATCGACCTGGCCCATGTCGTCCGCCAGCGGGACGCCCGGCCCCGTATCGAAGCCCTCGACACCTTCCGCATCGAAGGCGGTTTCGCCGAGGCCCTGGGGCGGCTCAGGGGGCCGCGCAAACTGGGCCACTTCGCCTGCACCACCTTGCTCGACGAAGCGGACTACCGCCTTCTCCAGGTTGAAGCCCCGGCGGTGGAGCCCGAGGAACGCATCCAGGCCCTGCGCTGGCGCCTGAAGGACATGGTCGATTTCCCCGTCGAGGGCGCTGCGGTGGCGGCCCTCGATATCCCGGCCGGCGAGGGGGGGCATCGCACGCCGAACCTGTTTGCCGTCGTTGCCGGGGCTCCGGCCGTCGGCCGTTGCATGGGCGAATTCGACGCCGCCGGTCTGGCCCTCGCCGCCATCGACATTCCCGAGCTGGCCCAGCGCAACGTCGCCGCCCTGTTCGAGGAAGCCAACCGCGGGCTGGCCTTCCTCCACCTGGGCGCCGAGCGCGGCCTGCTCACCATCACCTACCGGGGCGAACTCTATCTCGCGCGCCACATCGAGGTTTCTGCCGACGCCCTGGCGGACGCCGATGTGGACCGGCGCCAGGCGCTGCTCGAACGCCTGGTGCTGGAATTGCAGCGCACCCTGGACAATTTCGACCGTCAGTACAACTTCATTTCCGTGGTGCGCATGCTGGTGGCCTGCGAGGGCGCCTGCTCCGGACTGACCGAGGCCCTGGGCCAGAACCTCTACATCCCGGTGCAGGAAATGGACCTGGCCGCGGTGGCCGATTTTCCCGCCCTGCCCGAATTGCGCCAGAAGGAACGTCAGGCCCAATGCCTGCTCGCCCTGGGCGCCGCTTTGCGGGAGGGGGAGGCGTGAGCGCCCCCGCCCGGCCGCCCGAAGGGGGCGCTCCCCCTCCCTCGGGGAGGGAGTCGCGCAGCGACGGGAGGGTGGTTCCCTGCGCCCCCGCCCGGCCGCCCGAAGGGGGCGCTCCCCCCCCCTCGGGGAGGGAGTCGCGCGGCGACGGGAGGGTTGTCCAGTGAGCCAGCAGATCAATCTCATCCTGCCCGAGCTGCGGCGGCGGAGGGACTGGCTGTCCTTCCCCATCGTCGCCGGTGCGAGTCTCGCGGGGCTCGTGTTGATCGTCGGACTCGCCGTCTGGAGCCAGCGGGAAGTCGATTCCCTCAACGCCCGCCATCGCCAGGGGGAGGCGGAACTCGCCACCCTGCGCCAGCGGGTCCAGGCCCTGGGCCAGGCCCTGGCCGCCCGCCGGCCCAATCCGGCCCTCAAGGAGGAAGTCGCGCGCCTGGCCGAGGGCCTGCGCCAGCGCAACTCGGCCCTGGATGCGGTCGAGTCGGGCCGCTCCGGTTCCCGCGAGGGGAGCTCCGGCGTGCTGCGGGGTTTTGCCCGCCAGACGGCGGAAGGCGTCTGGCTCACCGGCTTCGTATTGGCCGGGAGCGAGGTCGAAATCCGCGGCCGCCTGAGCGACGCCGCCCTCCTGCCCCACTACATCCAGCGCCTCAACGGCGAGCCCATCTTCAAGGGCCGCCGTTTCGCCGCCCTGGACATGAGCGAGGGTAGCTTGCAGCCCGCCGGCGCGGCCGCCACGCCGGCAACCGCCCCGGCAGCGCCCGCTGCCGCGCCCGGCGCAAGCGCTGCACCGCAGAGTGCGCCCGGCGGGCGGCGCTTTACTGAATTCGTCCTGCACGGCAGATTGCCGACGCCGGGAGGGGAGCGATGAAACCCGGCTTGGCCTTTCTCCAGGGCGCGGCAACGCGCTACGCCGCCCTCAAGTCCCGCGAACGGGTGTTGGTGGCGGCGCTGGCAGTCCTGGGACCGCTCTTCCTGGGCTACACGCTCTTCGCGGACCCCGCCCTCAACCGGGCGCGCACCCTGCGCAACACCCTGCAAGGCCAGCAGGCGACCCTGAACGACACCCGCAGCCAGGTGGCCGCCCTGGAAGCCCAGGCCCAAGCCGATCCCGATGCGCCCACCAAGGCGGAACTGGCCGGACTGCGACGTCAGTTGGCGGAATCAGACGCGCGCCTGCAGGCCCTGCAGGACACCCTGGTGCGGCCCGAGGAGATGAACGGCCTGCTGGAACATCTGTTGGCCCGCCATGGCGGCCTGCGTCTGGTGGCCCTCAAGACCCTGCCGCCGCAAAGCATCCTGGGCGCCGTGCCAAGGGAGGAGGGCAAGCCCGCCCCCGAGCGGCAGTTCGACATCTACCGCCACGGCGTGGAGTTGCGCCTGGAAGGCAGCTACCTGGAACTGTTGGCCTATCTGGAACAACTGGAAAAGTCGGAGAAGAAGCTCCTCTGGGGGCCGCTCACCCTGACGGTCGTTGCCCATCCCCGGGCGCGGCTTACCTTGACCGTCTACACCCTGGGAGCGGACAAGACATGGCTCGCCATCTGAGCGCCCCAGTCCTGGCCCTCGCCGTTCTGGCGGGCAGCGGTGCCGCCTGGGGGGCGGAACTGGCCGACCCCACCCGGCCGCCGTCGGAGTTTGCCGGGCCGCCGCCCGCCGGCATGGAAGACCCGGGGCTGCGCCTCCAGTCGGTGATCCTGCCCCGGGGAGGCAAGCCCCGGGCGGTCATCAGCGGTCAGGTGGTATTCCTGGGCGGCAAGATCGGCGACGCCACCCTGGTCCGCGTGAGCGAGGGTGAGGCCGTCCTCCAGGGCCCCCTGGGGGTGGAACGCCTGGCGCTGACGCCCGATGTCATCAAAACGAACCCACCGGCCCCCCGCAAGGCCGGCGCCAAGAAGGAAAAGCCATGAGGATTGTGCTCGTTCTGCTCCTGGGAGCGATGCTGTCGGCCTGCAATCTGTTGCAGTCCCGCCCCGGCGAAGCCTTTGACCGCATCGGCAATGAAATGAAGGAAGCGGCCGAGAGCAAGCGCCGTTCTCCCGCCGACGACGCGGTGGGGCGCGCCATGATGCCGCCGGTGCAGGCGGCCGAGGCGATCCCGGCCAAGCCCGAACCCCGCTTCAATCTGGCCGTGAATAACGCCCCCGCCGGGCAGGTCTTCATGGCCCTGGTGGCGGGGACGCGCTACAGCATGCTCTTTCCCCCCGAGCTCTCCGGCGCGCTGACCCTCAACCTCAAGGACGTCACGGTGCGCGAGGCTCTCGATGCCATCCGGGAACTCTACGGCTACGAGTACAAGATCGCCGGCAACCGCATCACCATCCAGACCAATTCCCTCCAGTCGCGCATCTACCAGCTCAATTACCTGGCCAGCCGCCGCCAGGGCATGACCGACATGCGGGTGACTTCGAGTTCGCCCAGCGTGGTCAACCCGAGCGGCTCCAGCGGGGGCAGCTCTGGCAGCAACACCTCGAACACCACCCCCCAGGCTGCCGCGGCAGCCACGGCGGCGGGGGCCACGCCCTCGGCCGGCGGTCTCGCGGTATCCAATACCGACGCCAGCCGGGTGCGTACCTCCTCCGACAACGACTTCTGGCACGACCTGCGCACCGCCCTGACCACCATCGTGGGGGGCGGCGAGGGGCGCAACGTCATCGTCAGCCCCATGTCCGGCGTCGTGCTGGTGAAGGCCCTGCCCCAGGAACTGCGGGCGGTGGAAAGCTACCTCAAGGCCACTCAGTTGATGGTCGAACGCCAGGTGATGCTGGAAGCCAAGATCATCGAGGTTGCCCTCAACGATTCGTTCCAGACGGGCGTCAATTGGGCCAAGTTCGGCGGCAACGACCGGCGCTTCTCGGCCGGCGTCCTCGCCCCCGGAACGACCCTGAGCGGCAACAGTTCGGCCCTGGCAGGCACCGCGGCGACATCCGGCACGGCGGGGACCGGCCTCACCATCACCCCGGGGACCGCCGGAGCCATCGCCGCCACGGCCCTGGGCCAGGGATTCTTCGGCCTGGCGTTCCAGTCCAAGGATTTCGCCGCCCTGGTCTCCTTCCTGGAAACCCAGGGCGATCTCCAGGTGCTGTCCAACCCCCGCATCGCCACCCTGAATAACCAGAAGGCGGTCCTCAAGGTGGGATCAGACGATTATTTCGTCACCAACATTTCCACCTCGACCACCACCAGCGGCACGGGAACGGTCACCACGCCGACCATCACCCTGCAACCCTTCTTCTCGGGCATCGCCCTAGACGTGACGCCCCAGATCGACGACGAGGGCAACATCATCCTGCACATCCACCCGGCGGTGACCGTGGTCGAGGAGCGTTCCAAGCAGGTCAATCTCGGCACTCTGGGCTCCTTCACCCTTCCGCTCGCCTCCAGCAGCATCAACGAGACCGACTCCATCGTCCGCGTGCAGGACGGCCACATCGTCGCCATCGGCGGGCTCATGAGCCAGGAGCAGAGCAATAGCCGCGACGGCCTGCCGGGGGTGAGCCGGGTGCCCGGCTTGGGCCTGCTCTTCGGCCAGAAGGGGGCGTCGAACCGCAAGCGGGAACTGGTCATCCTGATCAAATCCACTGTGATCCAGAACGAGAGTTCCTGGCGCCAGGATCTGGTCGACACCCAGGAACGCATGCAGGGCCTCGATCCCCGCAAGGCGGAGTGGGCGGTCAAGTAAGAGGCCGGGGCGCGGCGTGTATCTGGACCACTTCGGCCTGAGCGAACTGCCCTTCGGCATCACGCCGGATACTGCCTACACCTTCCTCAACGCCAGCCACCAGGAAGCGCTCAATACCCTGCTGGTCGCCCTGGCCGGAGGCGAGGGCTTCATCAAGATCACCGGCGAGGTCGGCACCGGCAAGTCCCATCTCTGTCGCCGGCTGCTCAAGAGCCTGCCGCAGGGGAGCGTTTCGGCCTACCTGCCCAACCCCTATGTGGCGCCCCGCACCCTCATGCTGGCTCTGGGAGAAGAACTGGGACTCGGCCTCGATCCCACGGCGGACGACTATCACCTGCTGCAAGGCCTCAACCGCCGTCTGCTGGAGCACGCCGCCGCCGAGCGCCGGGTGGTGGTATGCATCGACGAGGCCCAGGCCATGCCCCTGGAAAGCCTGGAAGCCCTGCGCCTGATTTCCAATCTGGAGACGGAAAAGAGGAAGCTGGTGCAGATCGTCCTCTTCGGCCAGCCGGAACTGGACGAGCGCCTGGCGCAACCCGCCGTGCGCCAGTTGCGCCAGCGCATCGCCTTCCATTACCGCCTCAAGGGTCTGGCCCGCGAAGAGGTGGGCCACTACCTCGCCCATCGCCTGAGGGTTGCGGGATACCGGGGGGAAGGCCTCTTTGCCCAGGGCGCCAGCCGGGCCCTGTACCGGGCCAGCCAGGGTACGCCGCGGCTGGTCAACATTCTGGCCAACAAGGCCCTGCTGGCGGTCTTCGGTGAGGGGCGCCAGACGGTGCGCACCCGCCACGTCCGCCATGCCGCCCGCGATACGGAAGGGGCCCGGGATCCGGGCTGGTGGTGACCCCCGTGCCCGAAGCCCCGGCCGATACCGGCTGCCAGCGGAGGCGTGTGCACCTTGCCGGCCGCAGCCTGCGCCCCCGCAGCCCCAACCCTCCATTGCCTACGGACTGAGAGACTGTGAGAATTTCATTCACCCCCACTCGTCATGCCCAGCTGTGCCCGCTCGGCGTTGCCAATGCGCGCCATAGCCCGAGCTACGGCTGTGCTTTGCGCCTTGATCGCGCACACTTGGGCACGTCGCTCGGGGCGCGCCCGAAAAATTTACAGGCTCTGATATGAGCCTTGTGAACGACATGCTGCGCGACCTGGAGGCGCGCCGCGCCGCGGAGATCGGCGCCGTCTCCCTGCAAAGGGAAGTGCGGGCGCTGCCGACGCGAAGCCCTTCTCGCAGGCCCTGGGCACTTTCGGTGGTCTTGCTCCTCGCCCTCGCAGGCTTGGGCTGGAGCATCCGGGAGGGGATCGTGCCCCTGGCCGGCACTTCCGGCCCGGTGCCCCCGGCCACTCCCGCCGGGGGGCCGCCTACCGCGCCTGCCCCTATGGCGACGACTCCGCCGGGCTTGCCGGATTTGCGCGCCACACCCCCTGTGGCCGAGGCCGATTCTGTCCCGGTGCTTGCCGCGGCACCGCCCCAAGCGGACGACGGCCTGCGGCTGGCGCCCGCCCTGGCAAGCCCCCCAGGTGCGCCGCTCCAAGCGCAACCACCAGCGCCGCAGGGCAGCCCGCAGGCGCCGCTCCCCCTCGCGCCTCCGCCGGCCGCGGCGCCGGGCGCGATGGGGGCTCCGGCTCCGGTGCCTGCGCCGGCAGCGGTACCGGAGGCCACTCAGGCCCCGACACCGGTCCCGACCAAGGTGCCCGCCCACCCTTCGGCTGCCGCGGCGACGCCCGTTGCTGCACTGGGGGCGGGGAACGCGGCCCTCGCACCGGCCCCGCTCGCTGCCACCCCCGCCCCGCCCTCGGGCGCCGTGCGGATCGAAAAGACCGCCGTCCTCGCCAGCCCCCGGGAGAGGGCCGAGGCCGAATACCGCCGCGCCCAGGCGCTCCTTTCCGCCGGCCAGACCCCTGCCGCGGCGGAAAGCTTGGTCGCCGCCCTGCATCACGATCCCTCCCACGGGCCTGCGCGCCAGGCCCTGCTGCGTCTGTTTCTCGAAGGGCAGCGCTTCGACGAGGCGGCCGCACTCTTACAGCAGGGTCTGGACATCGCCCCTGCCCAGACCGGCTGGGCCATGTCCCTGGCGCGCCTCCAGGTGGAGCGGGGCGATCTGGCTGCAGCGGAAAAAACTCTGGCCCGCTCCGCCGCCCATGGTCGTGCCCAGGCCGACTACGCAGGGTTTCATGGCCATCTGTTGCTGCGGCTGGGCCAGACGGCCGCAGCCGTCGAACGCTACGAGACCGCCACCCGGCTGGCGGCGGCCGAGGGCCGCTGGTGGTTCGGCCTGGGGCAGTCCCTGGAAGCGGCTGGCCGTGGCCCCGAGGCGCGCGACGCCTACCGCCGCGCCCTGGCGAGCGGCAACCTCAACGCCGATCTGTTGGCCTTGGCCGAATCCCGCCTGAAGTAGGGGACAGCCCCGGCGTCAGACGCGCCAGGAGCACGGCCCGCAGTGCGTCGTCACCGGCCCGGGAAGCCCAGTCCGCCCGGACGCGCTCGGCGTGGCCCGGGTAGGCGGCGGCAGCCCTCCGCAGGGCCAGGGTCGCCCCTTCGAGGTCACCCCCCAGGGCTTCCAGGTAGGCGCACTTGAAGACGATTTCGCGGCTGGCGGAAAACGCCAGGGCGCGGGCGCAGGTCGCCCGCTTGACCTCCAGGGCCTCGGCGCTGTCGTCCATGAAGCTTGCGGCGGCAAGGTCGACGTAGGGACGCAGCAGGGCCTGACCCGCCAGCCGGGTGAGGGCGGTCGCGGCCGCTTCCTGCCGGGCCTGGGGTCCGCTCCCCGGCAGGCGTCCATTGACCGTGTCTTCCAGCAGGGCGTAATCGCTCCTCAGCACCGCCAGCAGCACGCTCCCCAGCAGGACCACGGCGCCGATCAACAGAGGGATACGCGGTCCGAGTTGCAGGGGGCGGGCGCGCACCGAGGCGGCACCCGCCACCAGGGCCGCCGGAGCGAGGAAAAAGCCGTACCAGAGGGGGTATTCGAGCAGGGAATGGAGGGCGACGATACTCGCCGTGGCGGCGACCCACCACCCGGCGGCGTCGCGCTCCGCCCGCCAGCGGTCAACCGCCCAGCGCAGTCCGAGCAGGAGAAGCAGGGCGCCGGCGACGATGCCCAGTTCGGCCAGCACCTGGAGGGGCAGGTTGTGGGCGTGCTCCGGCAGGCCGGGCAGACTGCGGGGCGGAAGCTGGAGGACGTGGTCGAGGAACTGCCGCGTCGTCTGCCCGAAGCCGGCGCCCAGGAGGGGATTGTCCAGGAAGATGCGCCAGGCAGTGGACCACAGCACTTCCCGTACGGGATCTCCCCCTCCGGTGGCTGCGAGGCGGGCGCCCGCACTCGACGCGGGGTTGGGGGGCGCGATGAAGCCGGCGAGCAGCAGGGCTTCCCCCGCCAGGGTCAGCGCCAGGGCCAGGACGCTGCCGACCAAGAGGGTTCGCCGCGCCGGTCCGGCCCAGGTCACGGACAGCAGGAGCAGGGCGGCGGCGTACAACCAGACGGCCCGGGAGCCGGAGAGCAGGGCGATGGGGATCAGGCAGAGCATGGCAGCCCCGGCGACCGGCCAGCCGAGGATGCCTCGAGTGCGCAGGTAGAGGCAGGAGGTGACTCCCAGCCAGAGGAGGTCGGCCAGATTGTTGGGCTGCCCGACGTTGCCGCGCAGGCCGCCGGCGGGGCCGACGAAGGCCCAGGGCAGGCGGGCGACGCCGGTGGCCTGGGCAAAGCCGCACAGGGACTGGAGCAGAGCGCCGGCCAGCAGCGCGACGGCGAGCACGTCGGCGATGCGCGTCAGGCCCAGGTCGACGGCGAGGCGCCGGCCCAGGAGCATCATCAGGCCTGCCCAGACCATGTAGAGGGCGAACATGAGCAGCCGCTCCGGCAAGGCGTGGCCGGGGAGGAATGCCTGGGCGATGGCGACGCCCAGAAGCCCGAGGGGAAGCCAGGCAATCTCCGGAAATTCGACCCGTCCGCTGGGACTTGGGCTCAGGAGCCAGGTGAGGGCCACCAGGCTGAGGGCCGCGGCCCACCACTCCTGGTAGAAGGTAGGGATGGGCTGGTAGTGGTGCGGCAGGAGGGCGGGCAGGGCTGGCAGCAGGGCCAGGGCGCCGAGGCAGAGGCTGCGGTGCAGGCGATGGGTGGGCGAGACGCTCACGCTTTGGCCGCCCGGGCGACGACGGCGGCCCATACGGTCGCGGCGCCGTGCAGTTTGAGGCTGCGGGCGGCTTCGTCCAGGGTGGCACCGGTGGTCATGACGTCGTCCACCAGCAGAATCGGGCGCCCGGCGAAATCCTGGCAGCACTCGAAGGCGCCGCGTACGTTGCCGGAGCGCTTCGCAAGGGGAAGGCTGGCCTGGGCGGCGGTGTCCCGAGTGCGCCGCAGGGCCTCGCTCTCGCAGGCCAGCCCAAGGCGGTGCGCCAGGGAACGGGCGATCTCGCCGGCCTGGTTGAAGCCGCGCTCCTTGAGGCGCTGGGGATGGAGTGGCATGGGAACCACCAGAAAGCCCGCCGCGGGGGGCAGTGCCTCCGCCATCCCGCTGCCGAACCAGGTGGCGACTCCCAGACGATGGCCGTACTTGAGGGCGTGGATGAGGCGATCCAGAGGGAAGTCGTACAGATAGAGGGCGAAGGCGCGGTCGAAGTGGGGAGGGGCGTGCAGGCAACGGCCACAGTGCTCGCCGTAAGGGGTGGGTTCGGCGCAGCGCGGGCAGTGGGCGGAGGGAAGTAGAGGCAAATCGCCCAGGCAGCCCGGGCAGAGCACCGGCCGGGCGCCATCGCCGCCGCACAGGAGGCAGGAGGCGGGCAGGAGCGCCTCCCGGGTCGCGGCGAGTGCGCGGGTCACGGGGGCAGTCAGGGCATGGGGTAGAATGGGCACCGGTTGAACCAGGGTTTAATTCATAATTACGGAACCGGTCGGTGAGCCCGCCGGGCGCTTTGCGACTCTTTTTCAGGCTATCAATTATGCATGCAATCGCTTCCCCGTCCGCCGCCCAAGCCGCCGCGCGACAGGATCGCGTCCTGTGGACGGTGGATGCCGTCCTCGATCTCTACGCCCTGCCGCTCATGGATCTCCTCTGGCGCGCCCAGGAGGTTCATCGCCTTCATTTCGACCCCAATGCCATCCAGCGCTCCACCCTGCTCTCGGTCAAGACCGGCGGCTGTTCCGAGGATTGCGGCTACTGCTCCCAATCTGCCCGTTACGCCACGGGTACCGAGCGCGAGCGCCTGCTGCCGGTGGACGAGGTGGTGGCGGCCGCCCAGGCGGCAAAAGACAAGGGAGCCTCGCGCTTCTGCATGGGTGCCGCCTGGCGCGGACCCAAGGACGGCGACCTCGACCGGGTGCTCGACATGGTGCGCGAAGTAAAGGCCCTGGGCCTGCAGACCTGTGTCACCCTGGGGATGCTCAAACCCGGCCAGGCTGAACGCCTGCGCGACGCGGGCCTCGATTACTACAACCACAACGTCGATACCGACGCCGATTTCTACGGCCAGGTCATCACCACGCATGGCCATGGTGACCGCCTGGACACCCTGGAACAGGTGCGCGAGGCGGGGCTCAAGGTGTGCTCCGGCGGCATCGTCGGCATGGGGGAGTCAAGGCGCAATCGGGCCGCCATGCTGGTGCAACTCGCCAACCTGCCCCGCCCACCGGAGTCGGTGCCCATCAACAATCTGGTGCCCATCGCCGGAACGCCGATGGCTGACCAGCCGCGCCTCGATCCCTTCGAGTTCGTGCGGACCATCGCCGCGGCGCGCATCCTCATGCCGACCTCCTGGGTGCGTCTGTCGGCCGGCCGCCAGGAGATGAGCGACGAATTGCAGGCTCTGTGCTTCCTGGCAGGCGCCAATTCGATGTTCTACGGCGAGCGGCTGCTCACCACCGGAAATCCCGATGTGGCGCGCGACGAGGCCCTCTTCGAGCGCCTGGGTCTGACGGCGGTGTGAAGGGCAGTGAACCTGGAAACCTCAGTTGACCCCTTGTCGAGTCCCGGCATGCCCTGTGCCCCGGAGCTCTGTGCCACTCGGAGGGCTCCCATATCGGGGGTAGCGCTACGAGCCCGCTGGCGCATCCGGGCGGGCGCCTGGCTTTGTCGCTCCTCCTTGCAGGCATCGGCCTGCCACGTCGTCGCTTCGCGCCAGAGTCCCGCCCGAACGCACCAACGGGCTCGTTCGACTGAAGTTTCCAGGTTGATGGTTCCCTGCCTTACCGCTCATCAGGCCCCTCGGCGCCCCTTCGGCGTAGCCCATGCTTGCCATAGCCCGGGCTGCGGCCACGCTCGTCGCCTTAAACGTACGGCTCTGAGCATGCCGCTCGGGCGCGTCCGAAAAATTTGCCGGCGCTGATGTCCGGGGCCGGTTTCGTCGACGCCGCCCGGGTGCGGCGGTCCTTTGCCCGGGTGGCTGGGCGTTATGCCGAGGGGGATTTCTTCGCTCGGGAAATCGACCGCCGCATGCTGGAGCGCCTCGATTACGTGCGCCTCGCGCCCCAACGCATCCTGGATCTGGGCTGTAGCCGCGGCGCGAGCCTGGCGCCTCTGGGGGAGCGCTATCCCGAGGCTTCCTGCGTGGGGGTGGACGGGGTCGAGTGCATGTTGCCCCGGCGTCTTGCAAGCCCGTTGTGGCGCCGCTGGTGGACGGGGGGCGGGCCCGCTTCCGTGACCTATGTGGCAGCCGATGCCGGCTGCCTGCCCTTCGCCGCGGATCGC
Organism: Azonexaceae bacterium; assembly: GCA_009469665.1. The sequence goes on from SSTB01000144.1 coordinate 27,763, forward strand.
TTCGGCCTGGTGTGGTCGAACCTGCTTCTCCACTGGCTCGACGACCCGTTGCGGGCTCTGGCCGAGGCTCACCGCGTGCTGGAGACGGGGGGGCTGCTGATGTTTTCCACCCTGGGGCCAGACACCCTGCGCGAGTTGCGCGATTCCTTCACCGACGGCCATGGCCATGTCCAGCGTACCATCGACATGCACGACCTGGGGGACATGCTGGTTTCCTGCGGCTTTGCAGATCCGGTGATGGACATGGAGGTCATTACCCTGACCTACGACTCCCTGTCTGCCCTGATAAAGGAGTTGCGGGCTGCCGGGTCAACCTGCGCCATGGGCGACCGTCGCCGCGGCCTCATGGGACGCGCAAGCTGGGCGGCGCTGAACGCCGCTTACGAGACGCGGCGCCGCGAGGGCAAGCTGCCCGCCACTTTCGAGGTGGTGTACGGCCACGCCTGGAAAGCCGTCCCCAGGAAGACAGCCGACGGGCGGTCCATCATCCGCTTCGCCGAACGCTGATCCCTGCCGTGGCGGGGTAGGGGCCGTTGCGCCGCAGGCGGTCGCGGATGCGCCAGCCTAGGAGCACGGCGACGAGCAGCCCGTAGACGATCGGGTAGATAAGCGCGGTGGCCTTGACCAGCCAGAAGTAATGTACGACGGCCAGAAGGGCGATGAGATAGACCGCCCGATGCAGATCCTGCCAGCGTCGGCCGCCCAGGCGACGAATAGCCAGGGCGTTGGAAGTCGCGGCCAGGGGGATGAGCAGGACGAAGGCGGCGAAACCCACCGTGACGAAGGGGCGCTTGATGACGTCGCGGGCGATCTCGCCCGGGTCGAAGGCGTGATCGAAGCCGATGAAGGAGAGGAAGTGCAGGCAGGCGTAGAAGAAGCTGAAGAGCCCCAGCATGCGCCGCAGACGCAACAGCCAGTGCAGCCCGGTGAGGGCGCGCAGCGGGCTGATGCAGAGGGTGAGCAGGAGGAAATTGAAGGTCCAGGTGCCGGTGTAGCGCTGCAGGAACTCCACCGGGTTGGGGCCGAAGTCGCCGGTGTAGGCCGCATAGGCCAGGCGCCCCAGAGGGCCGAGGGCGGCGACGAAGACCAGGGCTTTAATTTTGCCGATGGGTATGGAAGCGGGGTTCATGGTCAGAAGTAGCGGCTGAGGTCCATGCCGCTATAGAGACGGGCCACCTGGTCGCCGTAGCCGTTGAAGGGCAGGGTCTTGCGGCGCAGGAACTCGCCCAGGCGGCGTTCGTGGCTTTGGCTCCAGCGCCGGTGCGGCACATCCGGGTTTACGTTGGAATAGAAGCCGTACTCGCTCGGGCCGGCCTTCATCCAGGAGGTGTCCGGCTGCTTTTCGACGAAGCGGATGCGGACGATGGATTTGGCGCTCTTGAAGCCATATTTCCAGGGGACGACAAGGCGCACCGGCGCGCCGTTGGGCTTGGGCATTACTTCGCCATAGAGCCCGAAGGCGAGCAGGGTCAGCGGATGCAGGGCTTCATCGATGCGCAGGGCTTCGAGGTAGGGCCAGTCCAGGAGGGGAACGCGCACGTAGGGCATCTGCTCGGGGTCGGCGAGGCTCCAGAATTCGACGAACTTGGCGTTGCCGGTAAGTTCCACCCGCTTGGTAATTTCAGCCAGGGGGAAGCCAACCCAGGGAACGACGGCGCTCCAGCCTTCGACGCAGCGCAGGCGATAGACCCGTTCCTCCAGGGGCGCCCACTTGAGCAGATCGTCGATAGCGAAGGTCCGCGGCGTCTTGACCGCACCGTCCACGGTCACCGTCCAGGGCCGGGTGCGCAGACGATGGGCGTTGAGGCCGGGGCTGTCCTTGTCGGGGCCGAATTCGTAAAAATTGCCATAGCTGGTGAGGGTTTCGTAGGACGTGAGTTTCTCGTCCAGGGTTACGACCCCGGGCTTGACGCCCTCCAGGCGAGACCCGCGGGCCGTTGCCCCTCGGGCTGTCGGGGAAACCAGAGCCAGGGCTCCGGCGCCCAGAGCGGTGAGGAAGTCGCGCCTGCGCGAATAGACCGCAGGGTCGGTGATGTGCGAGGCGGGCAGGTCGGGGGGGCGGCGGATGAGCATGGCGGTCCTGAATGACGATCTTGCACAGTGGTCGCGCGGGGATGGGGTTTCCTTACAGTGCGACGATTCTCCGCTTGGACCGCGAAGCGCGAGGAAAATGCCGGCAGCGCCGCGAGAAACCCCGTCCTTCCCCGCAAGGCAGGGGGGCGCGAGGCGAGCGGGTGTCGGCCGCCGCGCCGTCCCGGGGCGCGACCTGGTCCTTTCAGGCCGCCAGGGCGGCGCGCAGTTCCGCCATGTCTTCCTCGGCCTCGGCCAGGAGGTCCGCGTAACGCTGGGCGGACTCGGTGCCGTCTTCTGCGCCCTGGGGCGTAGGGGTGGCGACCCATTCCGGCGCCGCGCCGGCGAGAAGGCCGGCAAAGAAAATGACATCCCCCAGACTGCAGGGATTCACGATATTGGGCTCCCGCTGCTGCAAGGCACCCACGATGCGCTCCGGCAATCCGAGCACCTGGAGCAGCCCTTCGCCAATGCTGCTTTGCCAGCCGCTCAGCAGTTCGAGGGTGAGGGCAAGATTCTCACGGTATTCCGCTCTCTCGGCGGCGCGAAAGAGGAGGTAGAAGACACCTATGGAGCGGACCATTCCAGCGACCATGGCCTCGTCCTGGTTGATGCGCCCGATGCGGCGCGCCAGAACGCGTGCGATGGCGGCGACGCGCAGGGAGTGATCCCAGGTTTCACGTGCAATGGACGCGAAGGCGCCGAGATGCCTCGCTTTGACCATCTGATCCATGGCGACGGCCAGGGAAACCGTGCGTACGGTTTCAAAACCCAGGCGGCTGACGGCATTGCGCAGGTCGGTGATCACCCGGCCGCCCGGGTTGTAGTGGACGGAATTGGCCAGGCGCAGGAGTTTGCTGGCGATGAGCGCCTCGCTGCCGATGACGGTGGCGACGCGATCGAGGCTGACTTCCGGATCCCGCAGGGTATTGCGGACCAGGACCGCGGCGTCCAGGCAGGTGGGGAAATTGACTTCTCCCGAGAGGTCGCCAGCGATGCTCTCGAGCAGGCGAAAATGAGGATTGCCTTTTTCGTCCATCAGAAGGCGCGGTCGAAGGCCAGGGGGAAGCGTGTGACTGCCCCGCGGGGGCGCACTTCAGGCGAGGGCAGGCACAGGACCATCCCCGTCAGCCCGCGATGTAGCGCTCCAGTTCCTGGATGATGAAGCGCTGGGCGCTGATGGTTTCCTTGACCAAATCGCCGATGGACACGATGCCCACCACGGTTTCGCCGTCGAGAACGGGCAGATGGCGAAAGCGCTTTTCGGTCATCAGGGCCATGCACTGGTCGATGCTGTGGGCAGGGGTGACGTAGGCGACCTTGTCGCTCATGATCTCCTGCACCAGGGTTTCCTTGGAGCTCTTGCCGTGCAGGATGACCTTGCGGGCATAGTCCCGCTCGGAAAAGATGCCGACCAGTTGTTCGCCGTCCAGTACCATGACCGCCCCGACTTCGTGCCGGGCCATGACGTTGAGGGCGTGGAAGACGGTGTCCTTGGGGGAAACGACGACGAGGGGGTGATCTTTCTTCTCGGCAAGCAGTTGCTTGAGGGTTTTCATCGCGGGGCCTCTTGTGGGGGTATGACCGGGTAGACGAAGGAGTCTATCCCCGCCGCCGGGCGGTGTGAAGCGCGGGAAACAAAAAAGGCAGCCGCACGGCTGCCTTTCTTTCAGAGGGAGAACCGATCAGCGCAGGCCGGCGGCGTAGTCCGAAACGGCCTTGATTTCGGCGTCGGACAGCTTGGCGGCGATGGTGCGCATCATCTTTTCCGGGTCGTTGGCCCGCTCGCCCTGGCGGAAGGCCTTCAACTGGGCTTCCGTGTACTCCGCGTATTGGCCGGAAAGGCGCGGGTATTGGGCCGGCAGGCCGGCACCGGCGGGGCCGTGGCACCCGGCGCAGGCTGGAACGCCCTTGGCAAAATCGCCCTGGCGCCATAGTTTCTGGCCGAGGGCGATCTGCTTGTCATCCATGGCGGCCGCGGGCTTGAGCTTTTGTTGCGAGAACCAGGCGGCCAGGGCGCGCATGTCGTCGTCAGTCAGCGGTGCCGCCATGCCCCCCATGATCGGGTTGTTGCGCAGGGCGGGCTTGTTGTCGCCCGCCTTGAAATTACTCAGTTGCTTGTAGAGGTACTGCTCGACCTGACCCGCCAGATGGGGGTTGGCGGAAGCGGGGCTGTTGCCATCGGCGCCGTGGCAGGCCACGCAGATGGTTTCGGCCAGGGCCTTGCCACGGGCGAGGTCTGCCTTGGGCTTGGCTTCCTCTTTGGCGAAGGCGATGAAGGGGGTGGCGAGAAGGATTGCCAGGACCGTCTTGCGAATCATTGTTAGCTCCTTGTGCGCGTCTCTGGGCCAGGGGCCGGGATGGGAAGTTACAAACCTGCTATTCTATACCATATCGCCCGCCCCTGGCGGCTTCTCACACTTTTTATGTCTCTCTTCCGCCAAGCGGTCTTTCATACGACCGTCGCGCAATTGCGCGACCTCCCCACGGACTCCCTGTGCGAAATCGCCTTCGCAGGGCGATCGAACGCCGGCAAGTCCTCGGCCATCAATACCCTAGCCGGGCGCACGCGCCTAGCGTTCGTGAGCAAGACGCCGGGCCGCACCCAGCACCTCAACTACTTTTCCCTGGGCGAGCGCAAGTATCTGGTCGATCTGCCGGGTTACGGCTTTGCCAAAGCGCCGGAGGAAATCCGCGCCCAATGGGAAGGCCTTATCGGCCCCTATCTCCAGGGGCGGGCGGTGCTGGCGGGGGTGGTGGTCATCATGGACGTGCGCCGCCCCCTAACGCCCCTGGATGAGCGTCTGATGGACTGGTATGCCCCCACCGGCCGGCCGATTCACATCCTGCTCTCCAAGGCGGACAAGCTTTCGCGCCAGGAGCAGACCAAGACCCTCAGGGCAGTGCAAGCCGAATTGGTGCGGCGGGTAGGTCTTTATTCGGTGCAACTCTTCTCCAGTCTCAAGAAGACGGGAATCGAGGAGGCGGAAGCGGTTCTCGCCGGATGGCTGGGACTTCCGGCGCCGGAAATAAAAAGGCCCCCGGAAAAGGGGAGTCCGGGGGCCAAAATGCCTTAACTCAGTAAGGCACCCGCTCAGGGAGGTAAAGCGGGAGACAGCGCGTGCCATCTGGGCCGTATGATGCAGGTCATGGGCAAAAGTTCCCGTTAGGTTGAGAATTTCCCGCATCGTTTTTTGAGGATTGCCATGAGCCTTTCCGGACGTTTTCCCGCCACCCGCATGCGTCGCATGCGCCGCGATGATTTTTCCCGCCGTTTGATGCGGGAAACGGTGCTGACCGCCGACGACTTTATCTACCCGGTCTTTGTCCTTGAAGGAACAGGGCGCGTGGAGCAGGTGGCGTCCATGCCCGGCGTCGAGCGCCAGTCCCTGGATGGCTTGCTGCGAACTGCTGAGCGGGCGGTATCCCTGGGGATTCCGGCCATTGCCCTGTTTCCGGTCATCGATCCGACCCTGAAATCCCTGGGGGCAGAGGAGGCCTACAATCCGGCCGGCTTGGTGCCCCGGGTGGTCAAGGCCCTAAAACGTGCCTTTCCCGAATTGGGCGTCATCACCGACGTGGCCCTCGATCCCTACACCAGTCACGGTCAGGACGGGCTGATCGACGAAAGTGGCTACGTGCTCAACGACGAAACCCTGGAGGTGCTGGCTAGGCAGGCCCTCTGCCATGCGGAAGCTGGTGCCGACGTGGTGGCGCCGTCGGACATGATGGACGGCCGCATCGGCCGCATCCGCGACGATTTGAACGCGGCCGGCCAGATCTACACCCGCATCCTAGCCTACTCCGCCAAGTATGCCTCGAGCTTCTACGGTCCCTTCCGCGACGCCGTCGGCTCTGCAGCAAATCTCGGAAAGGGCAACAAATACACCTACCAAATGGACCCGGCCAACAGCGACGAGTCGCTGCGGGAAGTGGCCTTGGACCTGAAAGAAGGGGCCGACATGGTCATGGTCAAGCCCGGCATGCCGTACCTGGATATTGTGCGCCGGGTGAAGGACCAGTTCGGTGTGCCGACCTACGCCTATCAAGTGAGCGGCGAATACGCCATGCTGAAGGCCGCCGCCCAGAACGGCTGGCTGGACGAAGAAGCGTGCATGCTCGAAAGCCTGCTTGCCTTCAAGCGGGCCGGTGCCGACGGTATCCTGACCTATTTTGCCCTGGATGCAGCGCAAGCCTTGCAACGGCGCTGAGCCTATCCCCCGGGCAGGCCGGACTGGGAAAGGCAGGCGAAGTACAGCATGGGCCACTGCTGCGGCCATTGCGCCAGGGGCTCGCGGCTGAAGCCGCTGCGGGCGTACTGCTCCCAGCGGCCCACGGCGTAGCAGCGCAACAGGTTGGCGAGGGCGCCGAAATCAGCGTCGGGCTTGAGATTTTCCTGGGTGGCGGCGATGCGCAGTGATTGCTTCAGGGCGGCTTCCAACTTGTCCAGCAAAGCGTTGATGCGCACTTGGAGGCGTTCGTGCTCGCCCACTAGGGCGTCGCCGATCAGCACCCGGGTCATTCCGCGGTTTTTCTGGGCAAAGCGGAGAAGCAGTGCCAGAGTCTGTTCGATTTGCTTGAGTCCCTCACCCTCGTCGCGGGTGATCTGATTGACGACGCCAAGCAGGCTCTGTTCGATGAATTCGATCAGGCCCTCGAACATTTGCGCTTTGCTGGCGAAATGGCGGTACAGTGCCGCTTCTGAACAATCCAGCTGGGCGGCCAGGGCGGCGGTGGTGATTTTTTCGCCGCGAGGGTTTTCCAGCATTTCGGCCAGGGTTTGCAGTATCTGCAGACGGCGTTCGCCGGGTTTGTGCGCCATGGCCTCTCCTCTCCCCCTGATTTGGCGAAGATTATAGCCGCGCCGCCACTTGGTGCAAGTCCGTTGCGGACTGCACTTTCCAATCCACATAAGGCGACTGGCGTAAGCCAGCGCTCACCCACACGGTCTTCATTCCCAGGCGCTTGGCGGTGACCAGGTTGGCCAGAGTGTCCTCGACCAGGATACAGCGGCGGGGATGGAGCCCTTCCGCCCGCAGTAGCGTGCGGAAGGCTGCTGGGTCAGGCTTGGGGCGAAAACGCAGGTTCTCTACTGCATAGACGGCATCCACCAGACGGTCCAGGCGGGTCAGGCCGAGCACGGCTTCGGTGTAGTGGCGGGGCGCGTTGGAAAAGACTATCTTGCGCCCAGGCAGGCGCTTCAGGGCAGCGCGCACGGCTGGGTCGAAATGCAGCATTGCCCGCAGATCGGGGAAGCGGTGCGTTTCGCGCAAGAAGTGGCGCGGGTCGGTGCCGTGGTGGCGAACCAATCCGAGTAGGGTTGCTCCGTAGCGCACCCAGTATTCCTGCCGGATGCGAGTTGCTTCATCGCTATCGACACCCAGGTGGCGCTCGATGTATTCCCGCATCGAGCGATTGATATGGGGAAAGATGTGGGGCGTGGCGTCGTGCAGGGTGTTGTCGAGATCGAAAAGCCAGACCCATTTTGCCGATGTCATCAGCGCGACTTGATCATGGTGCCGACGCCGTGATCGGTGAGGATTTCCAGTAGGAGGGCGTGTTCGACCCGACCGTCGATGATGTGCACGCCTTTGACGCCGTTGCGGGCGGCATCGAGAGCCGAGGCAATCTTGGGCAGCATGCCGCCGGAGAGGGTGCCATCGGCCACCATGTCATCGATTTCCTTGGGGGTGATGCCGGTCAGCAGCTTGCCGGTTTTGTCCAGGACGCCGGGGGTGTTGGTGAGCAGGACCAGTTTTTCCGCCTTGAGCACTTCGGCGATCTTGCCGGCCACCACGTCGGCGTTGATGTTGTAGGTCTCGCCGTCCTTGCCGACCCCGATGGGCGCGATGACCGGGATGAAGGCGCCCCTGTCTAGGTGGTCGATGAGCGAAGGGTCGATCTGGGTGATCTCGCCGACCTGTCCTACGTCGATGAGGTCGCCGGGGTTGTCCTTGTTCTCCAGCAGCAGTTTTTTGGCGCGGATGCAGTTGCCATCCTTCCCGGTCAGGCCGACGGCCTTGCCACCGTGCTGGTTGATGAGATTGACGACGTCCTTGTTCACCTGGCCGCCCAGAACCATCTCGACGACTTCCATGGTCTCGGCGTCGGTGACGCGCATGCCTTGAACGAATTCGCCTTTTTTGCCGACACGGGTGAGCAGGTTTTCGATCTGGGGGCCGCCGCCGTGGACCACGACGATGTTGAAACCGATCAACTCAAGCAGCACCACGTCCCGGGCGAAGCAGTTTTTGAGGTGCTCGTCGATCATGGCGTTGCCGCCGTACTTCACGACGATGGTCTTGCCGTGGAAACGCTTGATGTAGGGCAGGGCTTCGGCCAGGACGGCGGCCTTGGTGCCGGGGGAAAGGGTGTCGAGACTCATGGCGGGCTCCTGAGGAAGTCGCGGCGGATTTTACAAAGAAAAGGGCGCCAACGGGGTTGAGTCTGGAGGCGGAACGTCAGGGATTCCAGGACGGATGGCTGTCGAGTGTCGGGTCTTTGCGGGCTTGCCGCTGCGGCAGCGCGAGTATGGCGTCGCGGTTGCTCCAGGAGAAGCAACGCGCCGCTGCGGCTTGCCAAGGCATCCAGACCCAATCCCGGTGCTCCGCGGAGGCTATCCTGGGGGCAAGGCATTTTGGCAAGGCTAGGGAGAAGACGTGCTCGGCGTTCTCGGTGATGCCGGGGGCGTAGCGATGGCGCCACTGGGGAAAGATTTCGTAGCGATGGCTGAGCTGCCAGTCGTTCAGTTCGTATAGGGTGGTGTCAAAGCCTGTTTCCTCGAAGACTTCGCGCCGGGCGGTTTCGGCCAGAGCTTCCTGCCCTTCCCGACTTCCGGTAACGGACTGCCAGTATCCGGGGTGCGCGGCCCGCTCCAGGAGGAGGACGTCGAGCTTGACGGTATGGAGGACGACGAGGACCGAGACCGGCTGCTTGTAGGGATTCATCCCTGCGGCGGGTCGGGTAGTTCCGCGTCGGCATCGACCAGAATCCAGAAGGGCTGGCCGGCGTCCTTGCGCTCGTCGGCAGCGCCGGCCAGGATTTCCAGGAAGGTCGAGAAATCGCGCGGGTGGGCGCGGCGCCAGGAGTCGGCTCCGGTGATAAGGAGGATTTGGGCGCCGACCGGTTGCCAGTCGGGATCGCACAGACAATCGGCCAGGGCATCGAAATTGGCGCCGTACCATTGGGGAAAATCGAGACTCTTTCCCAAGGCGACGAGGTTTTCCCTGCTGGCGCGTAGGCCCTTCAGGTCGGCACGATGGACTGTGAATCCACGCGTGGCGGCCTGGCTGATCAGGGCATCCACACCTGAAGCAGGAAGGCGATAGACGCCGTTGCGCGATGGGTTCGAAGGCAGGGTAAGCGTCATGGCGAGCTCATTCGCGTATGCGGCGGAAACTCTGGTAATGATCTTCGGTGTAGTAATACTCGCCTTTTACTCCGGCGATGATGCGGCGGGCGCCGCGCGTCCGGCTGCCGGGGGTTGGTACCGTATATTCGCGGTAATAGCCACGCGGGCGCAGGGGCAGGAGACGTTCGAAATTGCGGAAGACGACGCCATCCCGGCGATAGGGGTACGGCCCGCCCTGCTTGATGAGAGTGAGGGTCTGCCGGGCCTCGCTGGGCAGATCGGCCGCCGCAATCCAGCCGGGGACGGGCTCGCGAGCCAGACCGAGGGCGCATCCGATTGCCAGCCAGCAGACGAGCAGGAAGCGCAAACCGGCGACCATGGCGGTTTTTTACGCCTGGGGCGTGACTTCCACCTGGGTCTCAACCTTCTGACGCAGGCGGATGTGCAGTTCGCGCAATTGCTTCTCGTCAACGCCAGAGGGTGCGTCGGTGAGCAGGCACTGAGCCCTTTGGGTCTTGGGGAAGGCGATGACGTCGCGGATGGATTCGGCGCCGGTCATCATGGTGACGATGCGGTCGAGGCCGAAGGCCAGGCCGCCGTGGGGCGGCGCGCCGTACTTGAGGGCGTCGAGCAGGAAGCCGAACTTGGCCTGCTGCTCCTCAGGGCCGATGGCCAGGGCGGCGAAGACCTGCTCCTGTACATCGGCACGGTGGATACGGACCGAGCCGCCGCCCAGTTCCCAGCCGTTCAGCGCGAGGTCGTAGGCCTTGGCCAGGCACTTGCCGGGATCGCTGACCAGCAGGTCGAGATGCTCGTCCTTGGGGCTGGTAAAGGGGTGGTGGCAGGCGACCCAGCGCCTCGATTCGTCGTCGTATTCGAACATCGGGAAGTCAATGACCCATAGCGGTGCCCACTTGGCGCCGGTGACGAAGCCCTTCTCGTGACCGATCTTGATACGCAGCGCGCCGAGGGCGTCATTGACGATCTTCGCCTTGTCGGCGCCGAAGAAGATCAGGTCGCCGGACTGGGCGCCAGTGCGCTCGATGACAGTCTTAAGCGAGGCTTCGGAGAGGTTCTTGACGATGGGCGACTGGAGGCCGGTTTCGTTGATCTGGGTCACGTCATTGACCTTGATGTAGGCCAGGCCCTTGGCACCGTAGATGCCGACGAACTGGGTGTAGGCGTCGATCTCTCCGCGGGACAGCGTGGCGCCGCCGGGGATGCGCATGGCGGCGATGCGACCGCCTTCGCTGTTGGCGACACCGGCGAAGACCTTGAAGGCAACATCCTTGAAGGCGTCGGTGACTTCGGTCAGCTCCAGGGTGACACGCAGGTCTGGCTTGTCCGAGCCGAAGCGGTGCATGGCTTCGGCATAGGTCATACGCGGGAATTCCGGCAGGTCAACGTCGATGGCTTCCTTGAACACGGTGCGGATCAGCCTTTCCATCAGCGCGGTGATCTCGGCCTCGCTCATGAAGGAAGTCTCGATATCGACCTGGGTGAATTCCGGCTGGCGGTCGGCGCGCAGGTCTTCGTCGCGGAAGCACTTGGTGATCTGGTAATAGCGGTCAAAGCCAGCGACCATCAGCAGCTGCTTGAACAGTTGGGGAGATTGCGGCAGGGCGAAGAACTGGCCCGGATGGACGCGCGACGGCACGAGGTAGTCGCGGGCGCCTTCAGGCGTGGACTTGGTCAGCATCGGGGTTTCGATGTCGACGAAACCGTTGTCGTCAAGGAAGCGGCGGAAGGCACGTGCCGTCTTGTAACGCAGCATCAGGTTGTTTTGCATCTGCGGCCGGCGCAAGTCGATAACGCGGTGGGTCAGGCGCACGTTTTCGGAGAGATTTTCCTCATCCATTTGGAATGGTGGCGTGACGGATGGGTTGAGCACCTCGATCTCGTGACACAATACTTCGATCTCACCGGAAGCCAGGTTGGAGTTGCTGGTGCCCGCCGGACGGGGGCGCACCTTGCCGGTGATCTTGAGGCAGAACTCGCTGCGGACGGATTCGGCGATCTTGAAGGCATCGGCGCGGTCGGGATCGCAGACCACCTGGGCCAGGCCTTCGCGATCGCGCAGATCGATGAAAATCACGCCTCCGTGGTCGCGGCGGCGGTGAGCCCAGCCGCAGAGAGTGACGATCTGGCCGTCGAGGGAAGCGTTGAGTTGTCCGCAGTAATGGCTACGCATGAAGCTGTTCCGTTTTTAGTTGGGGTTTTGGTGCGCGATGGGGCGGCGGAGGGGCCACGACGCCCATCGAAATGATGTATTTGAGGGCTTCGTCGACGGTCATGTTTAACTCGACGACGCTGGCTGCCGGCATCATGAGGAAGAAGCCGGAAGTGGGATTGGGTGTCGTTGGGACGTAAACGCTGACGTATTCGCCGGTCAGGTGGTTGCGCACGTCGCCCCCGGGTTGCCCGGTAAGGAAGGCGATGGTCCAACTGCCCTCACGCGGGTACTGGACCAGCAGTGCCTTGCGGAAGGCATTGCCGTTGGGTGCGAAAAGAGTGTCGGAAACCTGCTTGACGCTGTTGTACACCGAATTGACCACCGGGATGCGGGCCAAAAGTTTTTCCCACCAGGACACCAGCTTCTGACCGATGAAGTTTGTCGCCAAGAACCCAGTCAGGAGGATCATGAGCAGGGTCAAGAGCGCGCCTGCTCCGGGGATCATGAAGCCCACGAGCTGCTGGGGGTGGAAGGCGGTCGGCAGGAGACGCAGGGATTGATCGAGCGTATTGACGATCACAGACAGCACCCAGGCCGTGATGACCAGGGGAACCCAGATCAGCAGCCCGGTGATGAACCAGCGTTTGATCAATTGGCGGCGCACGCGCAAGCTCCAGTGCCGCCCTGGCAGGGAGGCGCACTTTCCGGCTTGGTTTCTGCGGGTTTTGCGGGAGGCGAAGACTTGCCTTTGAAGTCGGTGGCGTACCATCCGCTTCCCTTCAACTGGAAGCCGGCGGCCGACAGCAGCTTCTGGTAAGCGCCGGCGTTGCACTGAGGGCAGACGGTCAGCACGGGGTCACTCAATTTCTGCAGGTGTTCCTTCTGGAAACCACAGGCGTCGCAGCGATATTCGTAGATCGGCATGGGAATCCTCCAAAACCTTGAATTATAACCGATCGTTATCGTGTACTGACGGTTCGGTCAGCGAATCGTGTCCAGGTAATACGCGGTGAGTGGCGCTCCCCACACAAGGGCGACTAGCCCGGCGGCGGCAAGATACGGGCCGAAAGGAATGGGGACCTGGTGACCGCGCCGGGCAAAAAAGATGAGTGTCAGTCCGACCAGCGCACCTACCAGGGACGACAGCAGGATCACTACAGGAAGCAGTTGCCAGCCCAGCCATGCGCCGATCGCTGCGAGAAGCTTGAAGTCCCCGAAACCCATGCCTTCCTTGCCAGTGGCCAGCCGGAAGAGCCAATAGACCGACCAGAGCGAGAGATAGCCTGCCATTGCACCGATCACTGCTGAATTAAGGTCCGTGAAGGTGCCGAACAGGTTGAAAGCGAGGCCCACCCACACGAGGGGGAGGGTAATGCTGTCCGGGAGAAGTTGGGTGTCGAAATCAATGAGCGACAACGCAATCAGAGCCCAGAGCAGCGCTAGAGCTCCCAGGGTAGGCCACGGCGCCCCGAAGTGCCAGGCGAGGCCGGCGGAACCGAGGGCGGTAAAGGCTTCGACCAGGGGGTAGCGGACAGAAATCGGGCTGCGGCAGGCCGAGCACTTGCGGCCCAGGAGGAGGTAGCTCAGAACCGGAATGTTTTCCAGTGCCGTGATGGCATGGCCACAGCTCGGGCAGCGGGAGCGGGGCCGAACGAGGTCGAAGGGCGCCTCCTCTGGGAGCGGAGCGGCCACAGCGTCGGAACCGCCCCGCAAATCGGCGCATTGCGCCGCCCACTCCCGCTCCAGCATGCGAGGTAAGCGGTGTGCGACGACATTAAGGAAGCTGCCCACGCACAGGCCAAGCAGCCCGGCTACCGCGGCCAAGCCGCCCGGAGTTTCCAGCATCAGCCGCCGACCACGGAACCCAGTTTGAAGATGGGCAGGTACATGGCGATGACCATGCCGCCAATCAGGACGCCGAGGACGACCATAATCAGCGGCTCCATCATGCTCGACAGGGCAGCAACCGCATCATCCACCTCAGCCTCGAAGAAGTCGGCAACCTTGGAGAGCATCGAGTCCAGGGCGCCGGACTCCTCGCCGATGGCGACCATCTGAGTCACCATGTTCGGAAAGAGGCTGGTATTCTGCATGGCTGTGGTGAGATTCGTTCCGGTCGAGACTTCGCCCTGAATATTACGGGTGGCAACCTTGTACACGTAGTTCCCGGCGGCGCCCCCCACAGATTCCAGTGATTCCACCAGAGGGACACCGGCGCTGAACATGGTGGAAAGGGTCCGCGTCCATCGGGCGATAACAGACTTGCGGATGATGTCACCAAAGACAGGAGTCCGCAGGGCGTATCGGTCGAAGGCAATTTGCATTGCCTCGGAACGTTTGTACGCCGCGAAGAAACCGTAGATACCGCCGCCTATGGCCCCAAAGATGGCCCACCAATAGGCGACGAAATAGTCTGAAATTGCGATGACGATGAGCGTCGGGGCGGGCAGATCTGCCCCAAAGCTCTTGAACACTTCCTTGAATGCGGGAATCACAAAGATCATGATGATCGCCGTAATGACGAAGGCGACGACGATGATGGTAAGCGGGTAGAACAGCGCTGACTTGATTTTGGCCTTGATTGCCAGCATCTTCTCCTTGTAGGTCGCGAGCCGGTCCAGAAGACTGTCCAGTATGCCTGCCTGCTCGCCTGCGGCGACGAGATTGCAGTAGAGGGCGTCAAAGTAGAGCGGGTACTTGCGAAAGGCTTGAGAGAGGGAGCTACCGGTTTCAACATCCGCTTTGATATCGAGCAGGAGCTTGCCGACAGACGGATTGGAGTGGCCGCGACCGACGATATCGAAGGCCTGTAGGAGCGGCACTCCAGATTTCATCATGGTGGCCAGTTGGCGCGTAAACAGCGTGATGTCTTTTTCAGTGACCTTGCTGCCTCCACGGAAACGCTGCTTGCTGACTTTGCCGACAAGCACACCCTGCCTCCGAAGCGTCGTCTGAACGACGGCCTCGCTCGCAGCCCGCATCTCTCCTCGGACGACCTTGCCGTCCTTGTTTTTGCCTTCCCAGACGAAGGTCGCTTCCTTGACGACCGATTTCTTGGCTTGTGCGGCAGTGGCCATCGCCTGTCCCCTTCCCTGTTATGCGTTGGTCGTGCTCAAGACTTCATCGAGCGAGGTAACGCCCTGCTTGACCTTGAGAAGTCCGGAAGTCCGCAAATCCTTGACGCCGTCCTTCTGTGCCTGAGCGGCAATGTCGAGCGAGGTTCCGCCAGCCAGGATGATACGTTGTATGGCTTCAGATACCGGCATGACCTGATAAATGCCAACCCGGCCCTTATACCCCGAACCTTTGCAGCGATCACAGCCACCGGGGCCGTAGAGCGCCCAGGACCCATCCAGTTCGGCCTCCGTGTACCCCGCGTTAAGCAGAGCCTCTTTAGGGACGTCGACCGGTTTCTTGCAGTTGCACAGGCGTCGTGCAAGCCGTTGCGCAGTGATCAGCAGGATGCTGGACGCGATGTTGAAGGTTGGTACGCCCATGTTCATCAGTCGGGTGAGGGTTTGGGGAGCGTCGTTCGTGTGTAGGGTGGACAGCACCATATGACCTGTCTGAGCAGCCTTGATCGCAATTTCTGCAGTTTCGAGGTCGCGAATTTCCCCGACCATGATGACGTCGGGATCTTGCCGCAGAAAGGACTTGAGCGCCGCGGAGAAGGTCAGGCCTGCTCTGTCGTCCACGTTGACCTGATTGATGCCGGGCAGGTTGATTTCGGCCGGGTCCTCGGCAGTGGAGATATTGACCCCAGGTTTGTTGAGGATATTGAGGCAGGTATAGAGCGAGACAGTCTTGCCCGAACCGGTTGGGCCTGTAACGAGCACCATGCCGTATGGGCGGCTCACCGCATCAAGCAAAGCAGCTTTTTGCTCGGGCTCATAGCCTAGGGCTTCGATACCCAGAGTTGCAGACGTTGGATCAAGAATCCGGAGGACGATTTTCTCGCCCTGTAAAGTCGGCAGTGTGCTGACACGAAAGTCGATAGCGCGGCTCTTGGACAGAACTAGCCTCATGCGACCATCCTGGGGAACGCGTTTCTCCGCAATATTGAGTCTGGAAATGACCTTGATCCGGGAAGCGATCTTTTCCTTGATCGCGAGGGGGGGGGTGGCAACTTCCCGCAGGATGCCGTCGACGCGGAAGCGGATGCGGTAGAACTTCTCGTAGGGTTCGAAGTGGATATCGGACGCACCGTCGTTGATGGCATCCAGGAGCATTTTTTGGATGAATTTTACGACCGGGGCGTCGTCTATATCCTGGCTGGCCGCTTCGTCCTGTTTTGTAGCTTCCTCATCAAGAAAATCGAGATTGATATCGTCCGATGCGAGATTCTTGAGACTGTCTTCGGCGGACTCCGAGTACTTGGCGACCAGGGGAAGAAGCTTTGGCTCCTCGACGACTATGGGATCCACTGCCAGGCCGGTCTGAAAGCGAATCTCGTCGAGTGCCCGCAGATTGGTGGGATCCGAAATGGCGACCGACAGTCGGTTGCCACGCTTGTTGAGGGGGATGACCTTGTGGGTGGCGATCAGCTTGCGGTCTACCGCATTTGCCGGAACGTGGACTTCATCAAAGGTGGCCAGATCAAGCAGCGGATAGCCAAAAGTCTCTGCGACAAAACGGGCGACATCGAGGGCGCTTGCCTTCTGGCTTGCGACCAACTGCTCAATGAAGGTTGTCTTATTGGAGGTGGCCTGGGACAGGAGTTGCTCGGCGTCGGCTTCCTTGAGCCGGCCTGCCTGAACCATGGCACGAGCCAAGCCTCCCAGAGGTGCAGTCTGAGGTGTGGCAGCCATCAGAATAGATCAAATGCCGAATACATCCTGGCGATGATGCTACGTAGCCCAAGGTTTGTAAAGCCTTCTCGGGCGCGGGAATCGCCTAGGTTTGGGGGCGGAACAGGCGTGCTGTCTTGACGCTGCGGTCCTCGGTATAGACGACCTCAATGGCAACGCCCGCAATCTTGACGCTTACCCCGGCTTCAGGGATTTCCTGGAGTTGCTCCAAGATAAGGCCGTTGAGGGTCTTGGGGCCATCTACGGGGAGATCCAGCGTCAGCATTCGGTTTATGTCACGCAGGAGTCGGCTACCTTCGACGAGTGCTATACCTTCACTGTCCCAAGTAATTGAGTTGTCCAGACCAGGGAGCGATGTGGTGAATTTCCCCACGATTTCTTCAATGATGTCCTCCAGGGTCAGCAGTCCAAGAATGTCGCCGTATTCGTCGACCACAAAGCCGATCCGCTGGCGATTCTCCTGGAAGTAGGCCAATTGTGTGAAAGCCGCGGTCCCGGCAGGCACGTAGTAGGGATCGGTCAGCAGATCCATGATCGTCTCTTCCCTGAGGGGGCCGCGATTGGCTTCCCCCAGCACGCGCCGAAGGGCGAGGACGCCCAGCAATTGGTCTAGTGACTCGCGGCAGACCGGAAGGCGGCTATGGTGACTGGTGCCCATCTGGTCGAGTACCTCGTCCCAGGGGCGGTCGATGTCCAGGATTTCGATCTGGGCCCGGGGCGTCATGACGTCCTCTACGGTAATGGCATTGAGATCGAACAGGTTGGATAGGATGGTCCGGTGCTTGGCCGGGATCAGATGGGCCGATTCAAGGACTAGGGAGCGCAATTCCTCGGGCGAGAGTCGAGCCGATTCCTGCTCCGGCGTGGGAGACAGACGGAGAAGGCGCAGGAGTCCGGCAGCGAATAGATTGACGAACCAGACTACGGGATAAAATAGTCGGAGAAGCGGAGTAAGTATGAAACCCAGGCCCAAGGCCAGCTTGTCGGCGTAAGTGGCACCGATGATCTTGGGGGTGATCTCGGAGAAAACCAGAATGGCGAATGTGATGCACAGCGTTGCAATTCCAAGTGCCCATTTTCCTTCGCCGAACAACTCTATGGTGATGACACTAACCAGCGTAGCGGCAGCCGAGTTGATGAGGTTGTTGCCGAGAAGAATTACACCCAGGAGCTTGTCGGTGCGATCCAACAGAGCAAGCGTTACCTGGGCTCCCCGGTGCCCATTCTGGGCCAGATGGCGCAGCCGAAAGCGGTTCGACGCCATCATCGCCGTTTCGCTCAGCGAAAAAAAGCCGGACAGCGCCAAGAGGGCGACGAGCGTCAGCGATAGAGCCGAAAGTGGAATCTCGCTCAAGGCGGATCAGTGCCCGAGAATGACTTCAGCGACGAAGCGGCTGCCCACGTAGGCCAATAAGAGCACCGCAAATCCAGATAGGGTCCAGTGCAAGGCTTTTTTTCCGCGCCAGCCCCAGGCATGCCGACCGACCAGCAGGGTGGCAAATATGGCCCAGGAGGCAAAGGCGAATAGGGTCTTGTGGTCGAGTTTGATTGCCCTGCCGAAAATCATTTCCGAGAAGAAGACGCCACTTCCCAGGGTAAGGCTGAGCAGAACGAAGCCCATAAGAAGCATGCGAAAAAGCAGCTTTTCCATGGTCAGGAGCGGCGGCAGGCTGGCGAGGCTGCGGGTCAGCGTACGCTGGTGCAGGGCACGCTCGGTGAATCCCATGAATATGGCGTGGAGTGCCGACAGGGTAAACAGGCTATAGGCAAGCATTGCCGCAAGGAAGTGGAGCTTGAAGCCAGTTGCGTCGGCGTGTGCTACCAGATGAACGTGGGGGAAGATGGCAGGAAGTAGCGCGCAGATGGCTGCCAAGGGGAGCACCATGGGCTGCAGGCCCTCCATGCGGGCCATGAAGCTCTCCAGCCAGTAGATGAGCACAGCCAGGGCCATCATCAGGGAGAGCGCGAAGCTGAACGAGAAGCGCATGCCGACTTCGCTGAACAGGGCACTGTGTATGCCAAACCCATGGACTAGCAAAGTGCCGCCGATCGCTGCGCGCTCCCAGGATTGCATGGGGGCGGCAACGCGAGGCCTGTCAATTTCTCGCCAGCGGGAATTCCAGAAATGGTAGCCGAGTCCCCCGTACAGTGCGGCTGCCAGAATGTGCGGCATCAGCTGAATTACAATAGCGCCCATTCGCCCATTCTAAACGAAGCCCTAATCCCATGCTCGACAACCTGACCCAGAGGCTCGCCCGCGTCATGAAGACGCTCAAGGGCGAAGCGCGCCTCACCGAATCCAATATCGCTGATGCGCTTCGTGAGGTCCGCATGGCCTTGCTGGAGGCCGATGTCGCCTTGCAGGTGGTCAAGGAATTTATCGCCGCGGTGAAGGAAAAGGCAGTGGGTGAGGAGGTGATCGGATCCTTGAGCCCCGGCCAGGCCTTGGTTGGTGTGGTCCACAGGGAGCTTTCCCGGATCATGGGGGAGGCGCACGAGGGCATCAGTTTCGCGACCCAGCCGCCTGCAGTGGTGCTCATGGCAGGTCTGCAAGGTGCTGGAAAGACCACCACCGTGGGAAAGTTGGCCAAACTCTTGCGGGAAACACAGAAGAAAAAAGTGCTCGTGGTGTCCTGCGACGTATACCGCCCCGCCGCCATCGATCAACTGAGATCGGTGGCCGGACAGGCTGGCGTCGATTTTTTCCCATCGTCGACTGGGGAAAAGCCAGAGGCGATCGCCCTGGCAGCGGTCGATTGGGCAAAGCGGCACTACCATGACGTCCTGTTGGTCGATACGGCGGGGCGCCTGGCCATAGACGAAGAGATGATGGCCGAGATCAAGCGTCTGCACGCGGCAGTGAGGCCTATTGAGACCCTCTTTGTGGTCGATGCAATGCTGGGTCAGGATGCGGTCAACACCGCTCGCACATTTAATGAAGCGCTACCGCTCACCGGTGTGGTCTTGACCAAACTTGACGGTGACGCCCGTGGAGGCGCCGCCCTCTCGGTCCGTCAGGTGACGGGCAAGCCAATCAAGTTCGCGGGAGTCGGCGAAAAGCTGGGAGGAATCGAAGCCTTTCATCCGGAACGGATGGCTTCCCGTATCCTCGGTATGGGGGACGTCCTTTCCCTGATTGAAGAGGCCAAGAAGGGCATTGACGAGGAGCAGGCGGTCGCGTTTGCGAAGAAACTCAAGTCCGGTAAGGGGTTCGATCTCAACGACTTCAAAGAGCAGATGGGACAAATGCGCAAAATGGGCGGACTCAGCGCGTTGCTCGACAAAATGCCAGCGCAGGTGGCGCAAATGGCGGGTCAGATGCCGGTTGGCGCAGAGGTAAAAATGGTGGGTCGAATCGAGGGGATCATCAATTCGATGACGCCAGCGGAGCGGGCCAGGCCGGATATCATCAAGGCAAGCCGCAAGCGCCGAATTGCGGCCGGTGCGGGAGTCCAGGTGCAGGAGGTCAACCGTCTGCTGAATCAGTTCGAACAGTCACAGAAGATGATGAAGCAACTGACCAAAGGTGGGGTCGGTAAGCTCATGCGGGGAATGCGGGGGATGCTACCCGGGGGGCGCTGAGTCGCGCGGAATCCCTTTGGCGCCTCGTTTTGTGCGGGGCGCTTCTGGGGAATCCTGTCCATCCTGCCTCTCGGGTCGTCACGGAACGAGCCGGGCGTCAGGTGCGTGGGAGTGGTTGCCAGCCCCAGTTGCGTTCCCAGGAGGCACGTACCATGTTCGGGTACTCTGGTTTTCCTAGGCTGCCGTTGTAGCGACCCAGGGCCCGATATAGATCACCTTTTTCGATATCCAGGTAGTGCCGCAGAATGGTGCATCCATAGCGCAGATTGGTTCGCAGGTGGAAGAGGTTGTCGTCCGGGCGGCCGATGACCTTAATCCAGAATGGCATTACCTGCATGTAACCTCGGGCTCCCGCAGAGGAAACGGCATATTTGCGGAACCCGGATTCGACCTGCATCAATCCTAGAACCAATTGCGGATCGAGTCCGGCCCGCGTCGCCTCGTAATGGACGGTGCGCAATAGTTCAATTCGGTAGTCCCGGTTTGCGATGCGCTTCTCGAGTCGCCGCGACATCTCCGCGAGCCAGTTGGCCGCTTCTATCGGATTGCGAAACGAACTTGCCGACGGGCGGGCATCCGAAACCGCCTTATGCAAAGCCGCCTGAACGCTTGCCGATAGAGGTTCATACTTCTGGGCTCCGGCCAAAGCTGCGCCGGAAAGGGCGGCTACGCACAGCGCTGTGATCAACCTGAGCACAGTTTTGTCCGGAGTACCGAGATGATGGATTCGCGGGGAAGCATCTCGGATTCTCTGGCGCGTCGCCCCTTGTATTCCACCCGCCCTTCCATAAGACCCCGCTCGCCCACTACAAGGCGGTGGGGAATTCCGATCAGTTCCATATCGGCGAACATCACTCCGGGACGCTCGTCGCGATCATCCAGAATGACGTCTATACCGGCATCGGCGAGTTCTCGATACAGCGCGTCCGCAGCCACGCGCACCGGTTCGCTCTTCTTGTAACCCATTGGGATGATCGCGATCTCCCAGGGGGCGATGGCGGTCGGAAATACAATTCCCTTTTCGTCGTTGCCCTGTTCGATTGCTGCGCCGACGATGCGGGTCACACCGATGCCATAGCAACCCATCTCCATGAACTGGCTCTTGCCGGTTTCGTCCAAGTAGCTACATTGGAGCGACTCCGAATACTTGCGGCGCAGTTGGAAGATGTGCCCGACCTCAATGCCTCGGCACAATTCCAGATGACCGGTACCATCGGGCGAGGGGTCGCCGGGGACGACATTTCTGATATCGGCGACTTCGGGTTCAGGCAGGTCTCGCGCAAAATTGACCCCGGTCAGGTGTGTATCGGGTTCGTTGGCGCCACAGATGAAATCCGAAAGTGCGGCGACACTGCGGTCGGCGATCACCCTTACCCGCTTCATATCTACGCCAACCGGCCCGATGAAGCCCGGCTTGCATCCCAGATGATCGACAATCTCGACTTCAGACGCGAACCGGAATGGCGAAAGGCCGGCAAGTTTTCCAACCTTGATCTCATTGAGTTCGTGGTCACCCCGCAGAAGCAACAAGGCAAAAGATTTCACACCCTGGTCACCGTCGCAGACCACTGCAATTGATTTGACAATTCGGTCCGATGTGGTCTGCAGGAACGCCGCGACGTCAGCGCAGGCAGTCTGCCCGGGGGTCGTGACCTTCTCAAGGGCTGCCAGGGGGTTAGGTCTGGCCAGGGGCGGGGCAACAGCTTCCGCGAGTTCGACGTTGGCGGCGTAATCGGAGCTTGGACAAAAGGCGATAGCGTCCTCGCCGGAGTCCGCGAGGACATGGAATTCGTGGGATCCCGTTCCACCAATCGATCCCGTATCAGCCGCTACTGCCCGAAAGCGAAGGCCGAGCCTGCTGAAGATGCGGCCATATGTCTCGTACATGTTGCGGTATTCGCGTTCCAGGTCAGCGAATGAGGAATGAAACGAATAGCCGTCCTTCATGAGGAACTCGCGGCCGCGCATGACGCCGAAACGTGGCCGAATTTCGTCTCTGAACTTGGTCTGAATCTGGTAGAGGTGGATTGGTAGCTGACGGTAGCTCTTGACGTCCCGTCGTACGATATCGGTGATGACCTCTTCGTGAGTCGGACCGATGACGAAGTCGCGCTGGTGCCGATCTTTGAATCGCAACAATTCGGGCCCGTAGTGGTCCCAGCGGCGTGATTCCTGCCAGAGTTCGGCTGGTTGAACGGCGGGCATAAGCAATTCCTGCGCACCTCCCCGGTTCATCTCTTCGCGGACGATGCTTTCGACTTTACGCAATACGCGAAGCCCGAGCGGCATCCAGGTGTAAATCCCCGCTGCGGCTCTCTTGATGAGCCCTGCCCTCAGCATCAATTTCTGGCTGACGACCTCGGCGTCTGAAGGGGCTTCCTTGAGTGTCGTGAAGAAGAACTTGGTCGTACGCATGGCGGGCTCTCGGACAGGGCAAAAGCCGAAATTCTACACGGGGCCTATCTTTTGCAAGCGGGCCGCCTTTGTGAAAGAATGAACGCAACCAAAGTTATAGCAGGAAAATCTATGCTCGATCGTGAAGGCTATCGCCCGAACGTCGGCATCATTCTATGTAACGCCAAGAACGAGGTTTTCTGGGGTAAGCGTATACGCGAGCATTCGTGGCAGTTCCCGCAGGGGGGTATCAAGCGCGGTGAATCTCCCGAGGATGCTATGTATCGCGAACTCTACGAGGAGGTGGGCCTCAAGCCCGAGCATGTGCAAATCCTCGGACGGACCAAGGGCTGGTTGCGCTATGAGGTGCCGACACAGTGGATCAAGCGGGAGTGGCGCGGTTCATATCGCGGGCAGAAGCAAATCTGGTATCTGCTGCGGTTGGTAGGCCGTGATACTGACGTGAGCCTTAGGGCGACGGAAAAACCTGAATTCGATGCATGGCGTTGGAACGACTACTGGGTGCCTCTGGATGTAGTCATTGAGTTCAAGCGCAATGTTTACCAGTTAGCGCTTAACGAGTTGGTCCGCTATCTGGATGCGGATCGTAGGCACGGATTGCGCCGCCGGAACCGAAAGCAGGCAAATGAATCTGACTCCCACAAGCTGACGAAGGATGATCAACCCGCGTAAGGAGAAGGAGAAATCATGGTAACGGAAAAGAAGCTCACCTCTACCCGGCTGGAACTTGGGGCTGGGTATCATCAGCCGGCGTCGTTTTCCCCGCAGCCGGTTACCGTCGAGTCGCCCGCTCTCGAGGTTATGACCGATCTCAAGCTGGTCCCTGCCGCGACGATAGATCCTGAGACCCATATCGATGTCGCCAATCAGGCCATGATCGCGCGGGGGGTTCGCTCGCTCCTGGTTGTCGATCGAGGGGCTAATGTTATCGGAGTCGTTACGGCGCGCGACATTCTTGGCGAGCGGCCCATGCAAATGGTGAGCAAGCGAGGCATGCGGCATGACGAGATTCGGGTCGTGGATGTCATGACCCCCGGGTCTGAAATCGAGGTGCTCGAAATGGGCGAGGTCTTGCGCGCGCGGGTCGGCGCGATCGTAGAGACGCTGAAGCGTACTGGGCGGCAGCATGCCTTGGTCGTTGACCACGATGTGGTCGCCAAACGGCAGATGGTGAGGGGAATTTTTTCTGCATCCCAGGTCGCAAGGCAACTTGGGATTCCTATGCATAATACTGAAGTTGCCCGAACTTTTGCCGAGATTGAGGCTGCCATTTCTCAAGATGCCGCGGTGTAGTGGTTGTGTTTTAGGCGTTACCGCCGCACTGCTGGTTTGGGCGGCCGGTAGCGCTGTGGCCGAGGTCGAAGAGGATTTTCGTCTACAGCGCTGGGAGGAAGCAGAGGTTGGATTTCCTATGGCGCCGAATCAGGCGGACTGTCTGTCCTTCTATGTTAGTGCCGCAACCGTCAATCGTTTTTGTGTGGACGCGAAGTCTCTTTCAGTCGGCCAGGACGGCGTCGTGAGATATACACTGATCATTTCAGCGCCCTCTGGAGTTCGGAACGTGAGCTTCGAAGGGATGCGCTGTGAGACCCGCGAGGTGCGCTTGTATGCGTTGGGCCAGAGTGACGGGGCTTGGTCAAAATCCAGGGGCGAGCATTGGCGAAAGATTTCCGA
>SSTB01000145.1 GCA_009469665.1 Azonexaceae bacterium
CTGCCTGCCCGCTAGTGCCGTGAAACTGCCCGCATTCCTCAACCGGCTTGTCCCGGTACCCCGAAAAAAGACGCCCTTCGTCATGCAGATGGAAGCGGTCGAATGTGGTGCAGCCGCACTGGCCATGATTCTCGGCTACTACGGACGGTTCGTGCCATTGACAACCCTGCGGGTCGGCTGCGGCGTTTCGCGTGATGGCAGCAAGGCGTCCAACATTCTCAAAGCGGCACGTAGTTACGGGCTTGCGGCCAAGGGTTACAGCAAGGGCATGGACACCTTGCGCAAAGTAACGATGCCTTGCATCGTATTTTGGGAATTCAATCACTTTCTTGTTGTCGAGGGAATCGGGCGTGGCCGTGTCTTCCTGAACGACCCGGCCATCGGCCACCGGGAAATGACGGAGGAGGAATTCAGCGTTGGCTTTACCGGCGTGGTGCTGACTTTCGCGCCGGAGCCACATTTCGAACGCGGTGGCAAGCTACCCAGCCCCTTCCCCGTATTGGCCGAAAAGATACGCGGCAGTGAGCGCGCATTATGGTTTGCGGGCGCGTGCGGATTATTGGCCGTGGTTCCGGCGATCGCCTCTGCCGGACTAATGCGCGTCCTGGTTGACAATGTCATTAGCGAGGGCAAATTCGAGTTCCTGCGTCCCGTGCTCGTCGGCATGTTCGCGATCCTGCTGTTCCAGCTCGCGCTCGCCGCGATGTCGAACCTGTTCTACCGGCGCCTGAGCATGGGGCTTTCAGCAAAGCTGTATGCCGAGTTTTTTCGCCACATTCTGCGCTTGCCCTATCAGTTCTATTCGCAACGCTATGTGGGTGACGTAGTCGGCCGCAGCAGCATCAACGATATGCTGGTGGGATTGATCGCCGGCCAGCTGACTTCCACCGCCATCGGTGCCGTCACCATGGTGCTATATGGCATCGTGCTGTTTTCGTATAACGCGCCGCTGACGCTGATCGGCATAGGTTCGACGGTACTCAACTTTCTGTTCATGCGTTCGGTGGCAGCGCGCCGGCTCGAATCCAACATTCGTATCGCCAAGGAGCATGGCAAGGTCCAGGGCGCAACCATTGCCGCGCTGCAAAGCATCGATTCGATCAAAGCATCGGGTCTGGAAAATGCGTTTTTCGAGAAATGGGCGGGCTACTTCACATCGGCCAGCAATGCCGAGCTCAAGCTGATCCTCGACAGCCGCATGTTCTCCATCCTGCCAACGCTTACCAACTCAGTGGTCTCCACCGTAACGCTGCTGCTCGGTGGCCTGATGGTCATGAACGGCGACATGACCTTTGGTACGCTGATGGCATTCAACGGTCTGATGGCCATGTTTCTCGGCCCCGTCAACGCCATGCTCGGCCTGGGTTTACAAATGCAGCAGCTACGCGGCAACATCATCCGGCTCGAAGATGTCACCGGGCATCCGACGATTGATGACCCGGCACCGGGTCGCGATGCCGATGTCGTTGCTCCCCCCGCACCTTCGTCGGAAGCGCTGGGCAAGGCGCGACTGGATGGGGCGATCGTCTGTCGCGATGTTTCCTATGGCTACAGCCCGCTGGAATCACCACTCATCACCGATTTGCACTTGCAGATTGCGCCCGGCGAACGAGTCGCATTGGTCGGCGGCAGCGGATCGGGCAAGTCCACCATCGCCAAAATCGTGGCCGGACTGATCGAACCCTGGTCGGGCACGATTGCCTTTGATGATCACCCACGTCGCAGCTGGCCGTCGGTACTGATGAGCAACTCGTTCGCCATGATTGAGCAGGACATCCTGTTGTTCCCTGGCACCATCCGTGAAAACCTCACCTTGTGGGATGCCACCATTCCCGAACAATGGATACTCGATGCACTGGAAGACGCCGACCTGCTCGATTTCGTCATGTCCCTGCCGGGTGGCCTCGAAGCCAAAGTACAGGAAGCCGGAGCCAACATGAGTGGCGGCCAGCGGCAGCGCCTTGAAATCGCCCGCGCATTGGTGCGCAAGCCGACATTCCTGATCATGGATGAGGCCACCAGTGCTCTGGATACTGAAACCGAGGCTACGATCAGTCGCAACATCCATCGCCGCGGATGCTCGTGCCTGATTGTCGCCCACCGCCTGAGCACTGTACGCACCTGTGACCGGATTTACGTTTTGCAAAAGGGCAAGGTTTGCGAAACCGGTAGCCACGACGAGCTTTGGGCCGCCCAGGGCCTCTACGCCAAACTCTTGCAGGCGCATTGACATGGCCCACACTGACGCCGACCTGCAGAAAGCCGATGGCATCTTTGAACTCCAGGGCCAGCAGTTTTTGCCGCTGGACGATCCCGACACGGCCTACATCGTGCATGAAGGCCACATCACGATCTATCTCGCCAATATTGAACAAGGCAAGCCTAGCGGCCCGCGACATCACTTGTTCAGTTGCCACGAAGGCAGCACGCTGTATGGCACGCCACTGACGCTGAATGATGGTGACCACGCTCTGCTGGGCGTAGCCATCGAGTCGTGCCGAATTGAGCGTATTACGGCGCCGGCGCGCGACACCGAGCGTTTCGCTGCACCGGACGGTCTGCTCGATGGCATACATAACTGGGTCGAGCACTTGTGCGCCTTGCTTGCCGAAAGCAACCGCATACAGTTTGCCGAAAAGGCCGAACCTGGCGCCGATTTTGCGTTTCAGGATGGGCAGGTGTTCAAGACATCCGGCTTCGGCGTGCGGCTGTTGCGTCTGGATGAAGGCACCGCCGAACCTGTTGGCGACACTGAACTTGCTTTGTATGCGGAGTCGTCGGGCATCATTGCCGCGACGTCCGATCTGTGGTTCCGTGCTGCCGGTGAGCGCATTCGGGGTAGCTTCGTAGACTTTCCGGACGAAGCTGCGATCGACGGCACCTTGTTTGCGGGCATCGGCAACCTGACGCAGCTGGTGATTGCGCACCGCATGCGTTTGATGCGCGCCGCGCAAGCTGCCGAACTCTTGCGTTTCGAGAAGCTCGAAGCGCTCGGCGCCGCCGAACATCGCAACACGGTCAACCTGTTGCGCTTTGACCGCCGCGGCGAAAGCCTCCGATACCGCCCGCGCGAAACGCCGTTGATGAGTGTTCTCGATCTGATCGGGCGCAACATGGGCGTGACGTTCAAGGATGACCCGATGGCAATCGTGCGCAACTCGCGTGACGAACGTGTCGAAGCCATCACGCGGGTTTCGGGCACGCGCGCGCGTCACGTCCGGTTGATCGGCCGCTGGTGGAAGGACGATGTCGGTCACTTGCTGGCGTTCAAGAAAGACACTGGCACCCCTGTGGCCCTGATCTGCGCCAGCCGTTGGCTGGGAATGCAGCGCTATTACGAAATCGTCGATGGCGATACCGGCGAACACACACCGATCACCGAGGCGCTTGCTGAAGAGCTTGACGAGGTGGCCTTTGCCTTCCTGCGTCCGTTGCCGGTCTCCGAAAAGGTCTCCTATACCGAGCTCGCCAAATCGGTGATGGCGCCGTTCATTCCCGATTTTCGCCTGATGTTGCTGTTGTCACTGGTCACCGGCATTCTCGGCGCCGTCATGCCTTATGCCAATTTCATGATGGTGGACAAGGTTATTCCGGACGCCAATCGCGACCTGATGTGGGATCTGGCGGCCGGGTTGGCCGCAATGTCGGTTGGCATGTTCCTGTTCGGGCTGTCCACCGGGCTGTTGTCGATACGCATGAACACGGCCATGACGGCACAGTTGCAATCCGCCATCATGGATCGGCTGTTGCGCCTCCCCAATCGCTTCTTCCGCCGCTACCCCAGTGGCGACCTGCTCAATCGGGCAATGATGATTTCCGAGATCAGCGCCGGTTTTTCGATGTCTGCATTCGGCTCCTTGCTGGGCCTGCTATCAACGGTTGTCATGCTGGCAATGTGCTTCTACTACTCCAGCAAGCTGGCCATCCTGGCCGTCGTTGCTGCCATCATCACCTCGATTTTCTCCCTGACCTTTTCGTTCATCATCCGCAAGAAGGCCTTGGCCATGGAGTTGGCCAGCGGCGAGTTGTTCAGCTTTGTCGTGCAAATGGTTACCGGCGTCACCAAGCTGCAAATCGCCGGTGCCGACACCCGTGCGCTCAACCAGTGGGCGCGTCGCTATGGCGACCAACTGCGCGAAAGTTTCAGCATCGCTCACCTCGGGCATTGGTCCGGGATGATCAACATGACCATCCAGACACTGGCAACACTCGCGCTGTACTACCTGGCCGGCACCATGGTGGCGGAAACTGCGGCCCTGCAAGCGATCAATCCGCTCACGCCCCCGCTGATCACC
>SSTB01000146.1 GCA_009469665.1 Azonexaceae bacterium
AACACCATGCAAAGCGAATACATTCTTGGCAAGATCGATGCCGAGCGTGACAATAGCCATGGACTTCCCCTTTCGTGAAATGACTGACGTGTGGAAACTCAATCATGGCAGCTCTCGCTGCCCGCGGCTTCCGCCGCAACCTCGGGACGGGGAAGTCCCTTTCATTCGTTAGCGCCTCAATGCATCGCTCACTGGCCCGCCTAATTCCTTTTGCACTGCCACTTGCGGCTTGTGCGCCTTTTCCCCATTCAATTACTTTGTCACCGCAGATTGAAGGCACAGTTGCCGCTTCAGGCGTAGCACTCGAAGGTGCCCGCGTGTATGTGTCTACGACGCCTGAAACGCCGTGCAGTGAAGAATCTGAGTTCCTTCGCACTACAGATCGCCAAGGCAAGTTCCATCTAGAACCAACTCGTCAGCTGCGCTGGATTTATGCCCCAATGGTGGCACCAATAAGCGTCTCGTTTTACACCCTTTGTCTTGCTCATGGTCGCTCGCCAACCGTTGCTTACCGCGGATTGGTGGCTCCATATCGAGAAAATCTCCCCATAGTGCTGTCTTGTGACCTTGAGCGGCCACGCCAACTGACTCTCCCCGATATGTCCAAGATTGAGGCCGTATGCGCACCGGGCGGTTCATGACCAGGCCAGTTCGTCCGCCGTTTGCTGCAATGCGATAAAATCCGCCCCCATGCTCTATTCCACCATTCGCAAATTCTTCTTCGCCCTCGATGCCGAAACTGCCCACGGCATCGGCATGAGCGGCGTTTCCTTCCTGGACGCCACCGGCCTTGCCGGCCTGCTGGCCAGACCGGTGACGCCCTACCCGGTGAAGGTCATGGGCCTCACCTTCCCCAACCCGGTAGGGCTGGCCGCCGGCCTGGACAAGAACGGCGACCATATCGACGGCCTGGCCCGCCTGGGCTTCGGCTTCCTCGAGATCGGCACCATCACGCCGCGTCCCCAGGCCGGCAATCCCCGGCCACGCCTGTTCCGCCTTCCGGAGGCCCAGGGCATCATCAACCGCATGGGCTTCAACAACGAGGGCGTCGACCGTTTGCTGGAAAACGTGCGGGCGGCACATTTCCCGAAGAAGGGCGGCATCCTGGGCATCAATATCGGCAAGAACGCTACGACGCCGATCGAGAATGCCGCCGACGATTACCTCCTCTGCCTGGACAAGGTTTACGACGCCGCCAGCTATGTGACGGTCAATATTTCGTCGCCCAACACCAAGAACCTGCGGGAATTGCAGAAGGACGAGGCCCTGGACGATCTCCTCGCCCGCCTGAAGGTCCGCCAGGAGCAACTGGCCCAGAAGCACGGCAAGTACGTGCCCATGACCTTGAAGATCGCCCCCGACCTCGACGACGAGCAGATCACCGCCATCGCCGACGCCCTGCGTCGCCACCGTATCGATGGCGTCATCGCCACCAACACCACCCTCTCCCGCGAGGGGGTCGAAGGATTGCCCAACGCCGCCGAAAGCGGCGGCCTTTCCGGCGCACCGGTGTTCCGCAAATCCACCGATGTCTTGCAGAAGCTGTCTGCCGCCTTGCAGGGCGAACTGCCCGTCATCGGCGTGGGCGGCATTCTGAGCGGGGCCGACGCGGCCGAGAAGATCCGCGCCGGTGCGAGCCTGGTGCAGTTCTACAGCGGCTTCATCTATCGTGGCCCGGAGCTGGTGGGAGAAGTGGCGGAAACCCTGGCGCAGGTGCTGAGGAAAAGAGCCTAAACCCTTATCCTGCGCGCGGTTGTTTGGCCGCTGCCAAAGCCCGATAATACGGGCCTTCCCCCTTTTCCCCATTCATGAGCCATTACCTTTTCATCCTCGTCGGCGCGGTGCTGGTCAACAACGTCGTGCTGGTGAAGATTCTCGGCCTGTGCCCCTTCATGGGCGTTTCCAAAAAGCTGGAAACCGCCTACGGCATGGGGGCCGCGACCACCTTCGTGCTCACCATGGCCACGGGGGCCAGCTACATCATCGACCACACCCTGCTCATTCCCTTCGGGCTGGAGTACCTGCGCACCCTGTCCTTCATCGTCACCATCGCCGCCATCGTGCAGCTCACGGAGATGGTGATCGCCAAGACCTCCCCCGCCCTGCAGCAGACCCTGGGCATCTACCTGCCCCTCATCACTACCAATTGCGCCGTGCTGGGCGTGCCGCTGCTCAACGTCGCCAACAAGTACAACTTCGTCGAGTCGCTGCTCTTCGGAGCCGGCAGCGCCGTCGGCTTCTCGCTGGTGCTGGTGCTCTTCGCCGGCATCCGCGAGCGCATCGAGGGCGCCGACGTCCCCAAGTATTTCCGCGGCGTTGCCATCGCCATGGTCACCGCCGGCCTCATGTCCCTGGCCTTCATGGGCTTCGCCGGCCTGGACAAGTACCAATGACGGAGCTCCTCCTCGCCATCGCCGTCATGGCCCTGGGCGCCCTCGTCCTTGGCGCCGCCTTGGGCTTCGCCTCGATCCGCTTCAAGGTGGAAGGCGACCCCCTGATCGAAAAGATCGAATCCGTCCTGCCCCAGACCCAGTGCGGCCAGTGCGGCTACCCCGGCTGCCGCCCTTACGCCGAGGCCATCGGCAAGGGCGAGGCGGAAATCAACCTGTGCCCCCCCGGTGGCCTGGAGGGCGTACAAAAGCTGGCCGACCTCCTGGGCCGCGAGGTGAAGCCCCTGGAAGTCGAGGCCCGGCCGCCCCAGGTCGCCGTCATCGACGAAAACACCTGCATCGGCTGCACCCTGTGCATCCAGGCCTGCCCGGTGGATGCCATCGTCGGCGCCGCCAAGCAGATGCATACCATCGTCGCCCCCCTGTGCACCGGCTGTGAGCTGTGCCTGCCGCCCTGCCCGGTGGAGTGCATCGCCATGGTGCCCATCGGCGAGACCCTGGACAACTGGAAGTGGAAGTACCCGGTCATTGCCATCCAGCCGGCCGCGCCACGGAAGGCGGCCTGATGCTCAATCTCTTCAAGTTCAAGGGCGGCGTCAAACCGCCCAGCAACAAGACGCAGTCGGTGGGCAAGCCCATTGCCGCGGCGCCGCTGCCTTCGCGGCTCATCGTTCCGCTGCACCAGAGCATCGGCGGTACGCCGCGGCCCCTGGTCCAGGCAAGCGACCACGTCCTCAAGGGCCAGATGATCGGCGAGGCCGACGGCTGGATCTCGTCCGCCGTCCATGCTCCCACTTCCGGCACCGTGGCTGCCGTGGAAATGCATCCCCAGCCCCATCCATCCGGCCTGGACGCCCTGTGCGTGGTCATCGAACCCGACGGCAAGGACGCCTGGGTCGAGCGCCAGCCCGTGGATTACCGTTCCCTGAGCCCGGAGGCGGTGCGCGAACGGCTGCAGCAGGCCGGCGTCGTCGGCTTGGGCGGCGCCGTCTTCCCCACCCACGGCAAGCTCAGCGCCTCCAAGACCGTGCCCATGGAGGAACTGATCATCAACGGCGCCGAGTGCGAGCCCTACATCACCTGCGACGACCTGTTGATGCGCGAGCGAGCCGAGGAGGTGGTGCGCGGCATCGGCCTCTTCCGCGATCTCCTGCAGCCGAAGAAGGTGCTCATCGGCATCGAGGACAACAAGCCGGAAGCCGTGGCCGCCATGACGACGGCGGTTAGGGCCGTCGGCGAGCACTTCGAGGTCATCGCAGTGCCCACCCGCTACCCGGCTGGCGGCGCCAAGCAGTTGATCCGCGTGCTCACCGGCAAGGAAGTCCCGGCCGCCAAGCGCTCCACCGATCTGGGCGTGCAATGCTTCAACGTGGCCACCGCCTACACCGCCTGGCGCGCCATCGCCCATGACGAGCCGGTCGTTTCCCGCCTGGTGACGGTCACCGGCAACGTGCATGAGCCCCGCAATTACGAGGTGCTGATCGGCACCCCCATGGACGAGCTGCTTGCCCTCGCCCATCCCCACCCCGATACCGAAGGCATCATCATGGGCGGCCCCATGATGGGCTTCCTCGTTCCCGACCGGCAAGCCCCGGTGGTCAAGGCCACCAATTGCCTGATCGCCCGCTCGCCCCGCCTCTTCCCGCCGCCACCGCCGGAAATGCCGTGCATCCGTTGCGGCGAGTGTGCCCGGGCCTGCCCCCACGAATTACAGCCCTTCGAGATGTACTGGTTCTCCCGCGCCAAGAACTTCGGCAAGACTCAGGAATACAACATTTTCGACTGCATCGAGTGCGGCTGCTGCTCCTATGTCTGCCCCTCGCGCATCCCGCTGGTGCAGTACTTCCGCTTCGCCAAGAGCGAAATCTGGGCGCGGGAGCGGGACAAGAACGCCGCCGACGGCGCCAAGGAACGCTTCGAATTCAAGCAGCTCCGCGAGGAACGGGAAAAGGCGGAGAAGGCCGAGAAGCTGGCCAAGGCTGCCGCCGCCCAGGCAGCCAAGAAGGCGGCCGAAGCCGCGGCAGCGCAAACGGCCGCCGCCAGCGCGGACGCCGGCGCCTCGGCGGCTGACGGCGCTCCGGCCAGCGCAGCTCCCGCGGCCAGCACAGCCTCCCCGCCGGCGGCCCCTGCCCCGGTCGACGCCGAGGCGGCCAAGCGCGCCACCATCGAAGCCGCCATGGAACGAGCCCGGGCCCAACGGGCGGCCGCCCAAGCCCGCAACACAGAAGCCCTGACCCCGGCCCAGCAGGCGGAAATTTCCGCCATCGAGGCCCGCCGCGAGGCGGCCACAGGCCCATCCGCCCCTCCCGACGAGAACGCGCCCTGATGTTCAGCACGCCTCCCTACCTCCTCAAGGACGCCAGTGTCAGCCGGGTCATGACCCAGGTCTGTCTGGCCCTGGTGCCCGGCATCGCTGCCTATGCCTGGCTGGTGGGTCCGGCCATCCTCATTCAACTGGCCGTGGCCAGCCTGGCTGCCCTGCTTGCAGAAGCGGCCATGCTGAAAGTGCGCGGCAAGCCCCTGGCGCCCTTCCTCTCCGACGGTTCGGCGGTCGTCACCGCCTGGCTCATCGCCCTCACCTTCCCGCCGCTCGCCCCCTGGTGGCTGGTCGTGACCGGCGTCTTCTTTGCCATCGTCGTCGCCAAGCACCTTTATGGCGGCCTGGGACAAAACCCCTTCAACCCGGCCATGGTGGCCTTCGCCGTCTGCATCGTGTCCTTCCCGGCCCTCATGTCCCAGTGGCCGAGCCAGGGCCTGCAACTAACCCTGGTGCAGCAGGCGGACATCATCTTCGGTTTCGCGCCCCGGGTGGATGCCCTCACCGGCGCCACGCCCCTGGACGCCCTCAAAACGGCGCTCAAGCTCGGTGCGGAGAACAGCGTCGACGTGCCTTCCCTCCTCGCCAATCAGGACATCTACGGTAATTTCGCCGGCCGCGGTTGGGAATGGGTCGCTGTAGCCTATCTCTTCGGAGGCCTGTGGCTGTGGTTGAACGGCGTCATCACCTGGCAGGTGCCGCTGGCCTTCGTCGCCTCGCTGACCGCCATCTCCGGTGCCCTCTGGCTTTATGCGCCCCAGTCCTTCGCCAACCCGTTCTTCCACCTCTTCTCCGGCGGCGCCATGCTGGGGGCTTTCTTCATCGCCACCGACCCGGTTTCCGGCGCCACCACCCCCCGCGGGAAGCTCGTTTTCGGCGCCGGGGCGGGCCTCCTCGCCTACATCATCCGCGTCTTCGGCGGCTACCCGGACGGCGTGGCCTTCGCGGTGCTCATCATGAATATCTGCGTGCCGGTCATCGACCTGTTCACCCAACCGCGCATCTTCGGCATGAAGGACAAGTCGTGACCCAGGCCCGGGCATATTCCGCCAGCGGCATGGCCCTGCGCACGGCGGTCATTCTGTTCCTCTTCGTCGTCCTGTTCACCGGCCTGCTGTCGGGTGCCTACCTATGGACCAAGCCGGCCCTGGAGGCTTCCGCCATCGAGGAGAAGATGAGGCTGATCGACGAAGTCCTGCCCCGGACCGAATACGACAATCGCCTGCTGGAGGATGCCCTCCCCCTACCGCCGACACTGGCCCTGGGCACCGACGAAGCCGGCACCGTCTATCGCGCCCGGCGCGGGGGCCAGCCCGTCGCCCTGGTGTATGAGGCCGTGGCCCCCGACGGCTATTCCGGCAAGATTCGCCTCCTCGTCGCCCTGCGCGCCGACGGCACCGTGGCCGGCGTGCGGGTCACCCAGCATCGCGAAACACCGGGCCTCGGCGATTACATCGAGCCTAAGAAGGACAAGAACAAAGCCCGCCCCTGGATCACGCAGTTCAACGGACTGTCCGTCGCCACCACCGAGGCCCGGGAATGGAAGGTCAAGAAGGACGGCGGCCACTTCGACTCCGTGGCCGGCGCCACGGTGACCCCCCGTGCCGTGGTGCGCGCCGTGGCCAAGGCCGTCCGATTCGGGACGGAGAACCGCGAACGCCTGTTCGCTCAGGACGATGGAGGCAAGCCATGATGACCCGCGACGAGTTCCGCCACATCGCCCGCAATGGCGTCTGGAAGCAGAACACCAGCATTGTCCAGATCCTCGGCCTGTGCCCTCTGCTCGCCGTCACCACCAATGCGGTGAATGGCATCATGCTGTCCCTGGCCACCATCCTGGTCATGGCGCTGGCCAACGTGGCGGTGGCGTCCCTGCGCAATTTCATCCCTCACGAAATCCGCATTCCGGTCTTCATTCTCATCGTCGCCGCCCTGGTGACGGTGGTCGATCTGGTGTTCAACGCCAAGCTGCACGAGCTTTACTTGGTACTGGGCATCTTCATCCCGCTCATCGTCACCAATTGCATCGTACTGGCCCGGGTCGAGGCTTTCGCCGCCAAGAACCCGCCGCTACATTCGACCTTCGATGGCATCTTCATGGGGGTCGGCATGCTTTGGACCCTGGCCGTTCTGGGCGGGATGAGGGAATTGATCGGCAGTGGCACCCTGCTGGGCGGCATCGACCTGGTTTTCCCGGCACTACACCCCATCCAGGTGCTGCCTGCGGACTACCCGGGGCTGCTGTTCACCTTGCTGCCGCCCGGGGCCTTCATCCTGCTGGGCTGCATGATCGCCTGGAAAAACTGGGTGGAAGATCGGGCCTCCCGCCGCGCCGCCCGCAACGCATCGGAGCTGGCCTCCACCACCGCCTGACCCCTCAAGGGCAATGGTCGATCAGCTGGGAATGGCCACGGTGACGACGCAATTCTTGCCCCGACGCTTGGCCTGGTAGGCGCCATCGTCGGCGCGGCGGATAAAACTCTCGACACTCTCCCCCGCCACCAATTGGGTCACCCCGACGCTGACACTGCAGCGGATCGTCCCGCCCACCGCCGGACGTATGGGCGTTTCGGAGAAGCTGCGCCGCAGGCGCTCGGCCACCAAGGCGGCCGCCTCCAGCGTCGCCTCCGGCATGATGGCGGCGAACTCCTCACCGCCATAACGATAGGCGCTGTCGGTCCGCCGTAGGCAATGGCCGATCACGCCGGCCAGCACTTGAAGAACCTGGTCTCCCTGGAGGTGGCCGTAGGTGTCGTTCACCTGTTTGAAATTATCGGCATCGAGAACGATGAGCGACAGGGGCCGACCATAACGCTGGGCGCGCTCCACTTCTTCGTGCAGCCGCTCGTAAAAATGGCGGGAATTGTAAAGCCCCGTCAGCGCGTCGGTGATGCTCAGGATGCGGTAACGTTCTTCGCTTTCCCGAAGGGCGATTTCGGTACGGCGCCGCTCGGTGAAATCCTGCAGAGTTTCGATGGCGCCGACCAGTTCGCCCCGGCTGTTGCGCAGGGGCGCGGCGGTGAAGTAGAGCCAGCGGCCCCCCTCGCCGAAATTGGGGAAAAAGTCTTCCGCCTCGTAAGCACCCTCAATCAGGGACGAAGGACGATATTTGCCGCGGTAGAACTCCTGCACCGTCCCCTCGCCCGCCCGCTCCAGGACCAAATCCGCCATGAGCGGCCGCTGGGCGGGATAGAAAGGCCGCCAGTGGTCCCGCGTCCCGACCACCTCACGGGCAGATACCCCGGTAATCGCCTCGCAGGCGCGATTCCAGTGGGAAACCCGATGCTCCCGGTCGATCACGAAGGTGGCCACCGAACTGCCCAGCACGATCTGGGCGAGAACCCCCTCGCTCTCCCGCACCGCTGACTCGGCCTCGTGGCGGTCGCTGACGTCCTGCAGGGTCTCGATGGCACCGACGATGCGCCCGTCAGCATCGCGCAGGGGGGCGGCGGTGAAGTACAGCCACTTGCCCGACTCACCCATGGAGGGGAAAAAATCCTCCGCCTCGAAAGCGCCTTCGATCAAGGGCGCCCGGCGAAATTTCCCGTGGTAGTAATGATCGACCGAATCCTCCAGGGCGCCGCTCACGATGAAGTCCGCGAGAATGGGGCGCGCACTGGCGTAGAAGGCCCGCCACTGACCGTCGGTCCCCACCATGTCGGCGGCCTTGAGGCCGGTCAGGACTTCGATGGCCCGGTTCCAGTGGGTCACCCGGTGGGCGGCATCGATGACGATGGTCGCCACGGGGTTGCCTTCGACGATCTGGGTCAGACTGCCGAGGCCAAGGGAGGGAGGAATATCCTGGGGAGACGACACCGCGCTACGCTAAAGGTGATAATGACGGCCAATATGACGCAAAAGCCCTTCGCCTGACAAGCCCGGCCAACGAACTAAGCCATGCAGCCCCGCCTCGTCCGCCAACTCTATACCCGTCTGCGGGACGCCAACCCCGCCCCGCGCACCGAACTGCACTACGACGGCCCCTTTCAACTCCTGGTCGCCGTCATGCTTTCGGCCCAGGCCACCGACGTGAGTGTCAACAAGGCGACCGCGCGCCTCTTTCCCCGGGCCCCGACGCCCGCCGCCCTGCTGGCCCTGGGCGAGGAAGGTCTGGCCGAAGCCATCCGCACCATCGGTCTTTACCGCAGCAAGGCGCGCCATGTCATCGCGACCTGCCGCATTTTGCTCGAACGCCATGGCGGCGCCGTCCCCACCCGGCGCGAAGACCTGGAGGCCCTGCCCGGCGTGGGTCGCAAGACGGCCAATGTGGTGCTCAACACGGCCTTCGGTCAGCCGACCATCGCCGTCGACACCCACATCTTCCGCGTCGCCAACCGCACCGGCCTCGCGCCGGGCGCGACCCCCCTGGAAGTCGAGAAGCGCCTTCTGCGAGCGACACCAGCGGAATTCCGCCACGATGCCCACCACTGGCTGATCCTGCACGGCCGCTACGTCTGCAAGGCTCGCAAGCCGGAATGCGAACGCTGCCTCCTGGCCGACCTGTGCCCCGTGCCGGGCGGGAAACGGAATTCCCCCGCCCGATGAAAGCCGGCTCCGGACTGGCCAGTGCTCCCCAGGCGTCACCAGCCCTGGCTGCCGACGCCGTGCGGCGTGCCATCACCGCCGCCGCGGGAGAGCGGCCAAGCCGCGTATTTCTCTTCCTCTCCGCCCATTTCGCCCGCTTGGCGCCTCGCGCCATCCAGGCCGCCGCAGGCGCCGCCGGGGTTCTCCAGGTATCCGGCATGCTGGCCGAAGGCGTTTTCACCGAGGCGGGCTGGCGCCTGGATCAACCCGCGGTGGCGGCCCTCGTTCTGGGTCCTGCCGCTACGGGCTCCCACCCGGCCCTTGCCCAGCCACGACTCGCTTTCTGCGGCGGCCCTGCGCTGCCCCCGACCGGCGACGCCACTCCGCCTCGCTGGGGTCTCAGCTGCCGTGACGCCGTGGTCTGGCACGACGCCCGCCCCTGCACACCGCCCTACGCCGAATTCCAGATCCCTGGGCACACCCTGTACGGCGCCCTATCCACCGGACTGCACGCCCTGGGCGAGGCCCAGGAGGTCACCGCGGTGCGCGGCCACGATGTGCTGAGCCTGGCTTCGGCCAGCGCCACTGACAGCCTGCGCCGCGCCCTTCCCCCCGGACTGCGGGACCGCAGCCCCCTGCCCGTCCATCTGGTGGCTGCCTGTGAAGACGGACTGCCCCCCATCCCCATCCTGACCGCCAACGGTGACGGTTCCCTCTGCCTCGCCCGGCCGCCGCGGATAGGGGCGAGGCTGCAGTGGGCACTGCGCCAGCCGCTTGCGGCGGCCGCCGACATGGTGGCCAGCCTTGAGGGCCTGGCCGCCCGGTGTCAGAATCCAGCCTGCGCCCTGGTCTTTTCCTGCATCGGTCGCGGCCCCCTCTTCTACGATGGAGAAGACCACGATCTGGCGGCTCTGCGCCGCCGCTTCCCGGGCCTTCCCCTGGCCGGAGCCTATGGCACCGGCCAGATCGTTCCCTGGAACGGTGGCGTCGCACATATCCAGAATAGCGTCGCCACCGTCCTCTTCGAGCCCAGCCATGTTTAATCCTTCCCGCGACCAGGTGCGCCAGTTTTTCTGTGAAGTCTGGCGCAAGCATCGCGACCGCCTGCCCCTGGCCGGAGCGGAAATCGCGGCCGCCGACATCGTCGGCCGCCACCCCGAATACCACGGCCTGCTCTCTGACACCGAGGGTGCCCTGAACGCCGAGTGGACGCCGGAAGCCGGCGCCATGAACCCCTTCCTGCACCTTTCCCTGCATCTCGCCATTTTCGAACAGGTGAGCATCGACCAGCCCCCGGGCATTCGGGCCGCTTTCGAGGCCCTGTGCCTGCGCCTCGACCCCCACGCCGCCGAGCACGTCGTCCTCGAAGCCCTGGGCGAGACGGTATGGCGCGCCCAGCGGGAAGGCGGCCCCCTCGATGCGGAAGCCTATGTCGACACCCTGCGCCGGGCAGCCAGCGCATGAGACTCAGGCCATCTTTCCCACTACACTGCTCCCCATGAAAAGACGCGATCTCATCAAGGCCCTGGGTGCCGCCCCCCTCACCGGGGTCGTTTCCGCCGCAGCCAACGGTGCCAAGCCTGGTGGTCAGGGCCTCTACCGCGTATCCGGCAGCGTCCTGGTCAATGGCAAGCCTGCCAAAGAGGGCAGCCCTGTACGCGCCGGCGACACCGTGGTCACCGGTCCGGGCAGCGAAGCGGTCTTCGTCGTCGGACAGGACGCCTACCGCATGCGCGGAGATTCCCGCGTTTCGCTGATCGGCGACACCCTGAAGAGCGGCTTGCGGGTGCTGAGCGGCGGCCTGCTCTCGGTTTTCGGCCGCGGCGAGAAGCAGATATTCACCCCTTCAGCCACCATCGGCATCCGCGGCACGGGCTGCTACATCGAGGCGTCCCCCGAGCGGGTCTATTTCTGCCTGTGCTATGGCACCGCCCAAGTAGTGCCCAGTGCAGCGCCAGAGCAGGCCGAAACCATCACCACGACCCACCACGACCACCCGCTCTACATCCTGCCCGACGGTCGCCGCAGCATGGTCCCGGCCGGCGTCGCCAACCACGGCGATGCCGAACTGGTGGAGTTGGAATCCCTGGTGGGGCGTACGCCGCCCTTCCAAGGACTGGTGCCCTCGGCCTACTGACCTCTCCCCGGCCTCCCGAGGGGATCGCAGGCCCAAGCGCAGCCTCGTCGCGTCAGGCAGGCAGGGTGTAGTTGTTCTGCCCCATGAGATCCACGCCGCACTCCAGCCGTTCCACCCAGTCGATGAGTTGGGCGCACATCGCCTTGCCTACGAACCGGCAGCCGTGCTGTGGGACGATTTGCTCGATGTCGAGCTGGCGCACCATGGCGGCCCAGTAGCGACAGATCTTGCCCGCCACGATGTAGCGCCGATGGAAACCCTCCATGTGGCGGACGTGTGCGGCGAAATCCTTGACCGGCTCCGCCGCGGCACGGTGATCCACCAGGGAGGTGCCGAGGTCTCCGGAAAAGAGGATACGCGCCACCGGATCGTAAAACTGGAAATTGCCTTCGGCGTGCAGAAAGTGAGCCGGGAGGGCCAGCAGCTTGCACTGCCCCAGAGGGATGGCCATCCCCGGATCAGGAATGCCGACGATGCGGGCCGACACGTCACGCCCGGTGGTGAAATGGGGAACGAAGCGGGTCCACAGACTGGAAATCAACACCTTGCACTGGGAAGCCACAAACCATTTGTTTACCGAGGCGATGATGTCGGGGTCGGGATGCGAAGCCAGGATGTAGTCGAGATCCTTGGACGAAAAATATTTCTGCATGTCCATGAGAAGCCCGGTGTAGGTCATGTTGCCCCCCGGATCGATGAGGGCGCCGTGGCCGTGATCGACCACCAGGAACTGATTGCACTGCACCACCGGCCC
The DNA here is from genome assembly GCA_009469665.1 of Azonexaceae bacterium. The sequence continues at coordinate 12,123 of SSTB01000146.1, forward strand.
GGCGGTGTCATCGACGAGGTCGTAAAAGGCGTGGACGATGTGGGAACCGTCATTGTAGAGCTCCACGGCCATGGCACTTCTCCAGAAGGACTAATCCCGGGAGACTAGTCCCAGCCCTTGTCGAGCGTCAAGCTTCGTCGGCGGGCGGTGCGACCTTGACGATTTCGTCCAGGGAGGTGAGTCCCGCGGCGACCTTCATGGCACCCGATATGCGCAGGGGCCGCATGCCCTCGCGGTAAGCCACGTCGCGCAGTTTGGCAAGCTCGGTCTGGGGCTTGATGAGCTTGCGGATTTCCGGCGACATCAGAAGGATTTCGTACAGGCCGACACGCCCCATATAGCCGGTCATGCGGCACTCCAGGCAGCCGACCGGCTGGTGCACGGTGGCCGGATGATTCGACTTCCAGGGAGCCACCAGGGAATTCCAGGTGTCCCGCTGCTCGTCCCTAATCGGATAGGGCTTCTTGCAGGCCGGGCAGAGGGTGCGCACCAGACGCTGGGCCATGACCCCAAGAACGGTGGAGTTGATGAGGTAGGCCGGAACACCCAGGTCAAGCAGCCGGGTGATCGCCGCGGCGGCATCGTTGGTGTGCAGGGTCGATAAGACCAGATGCCCGGTCAGGGCCGCCTGGATGGCCATTTCCGCCGTCTGGAGATCACGGATTTCGCCGATCATGATGATGTCGGGATCCTGGCGCATGAGGGAGCGCACCCCGTCGGCAAAACCCAGATCGATGGCCTGCTGGACCTGCATCTGATTGAAGGCCGGCTCCACCATCTCGATCGGATCCTCGATGGTGCAGACATTCACTTCCGAGGTCGCCAACTGCTTGAGGGTGGTGTACAGCGTGGTCGTCTTGCCCGAACCGGTCGGTCCCGTGACCAGGATGATGCCGTTGGGGGCCCGGGTCATCTGATTCCAGCGCCCCAGATCCTCGGCGGAGAAGCCCAGCTCGCGAAAATCCCGCACCAGGACATCCGGGTCGAAGATGCGCATCACCAGCTTTTCGCCGAAGGCCGTAGGCAGGGTAGACAGGCGCAGTTCGACTTCCTGGCCGTCCGGCGTGCGGGTCTTGATGCGTCCGTCCTGGGGACGACGCTTCTCGATGACGTCCATGCGGCCCAGAAGTTTGATACGGCTGGTCATGGCGTTCATGACCGCCATGGGAATCTGATACACCTGATGCAGGATGCCATCGATGCGGAAACGCACCAGGCCCACCTCGCGCCGGGGTTCGACGTGAATGTCCGAAGCCCGCTGATCGAAGGCGTACTGCCACAGCCAATCGACGATATTGACGATGTGCTGGTCGTTGGCGTCGTAGGTGCGATTGCCCTTGCCCAGTTCGACCAGTTGCTCGAAGCTGGAAAGCCCTGAATTGCCGTCGCCCTTCTGGTTGGCTTTCTTGACCGAACGCGCCAGGCTGAAGAACTCGATCTGGTAGCGGGCGATGTCCAGGGGATTGGCAAGAACCCGGCGGATATCCTTACGCAGGATGGGCTTAAGTTCCGCCTCCCATTCCCGTAGGAAGGGTTCCGCCGTCGCCACCACCACTTCGCGAGTCGTGACCTGAACCGGCAGGATGGTGAAACGGGTCGCATAGGCGGCCGACATCACTTCGGCCACGCCGGTGAAATCGATCTTCAGGGGATCGATGTGGTAATACTCTAGTTCCAGGCGCCCCGCCAGCCATTCGGTCAGGGTTTCAAGGGTGAGCGTACGGATCGGCTGGGTCGCCGTCCGCCACTTCTGGTCGGCCACCACCACGAGAGGATGGGCCTTGCCGCCCTGCAGGCGGCGCTCAGCGCGCAGGGCTTCGGCGTCGCCCTTGGCCACCAGCCCGTCCTCCACCAGATATTCCAGAATTTCGGCGAGCGTCAGGCGGTGCTCATGGGCTTTGGGCGGGGGACCGGGGGCCGCAGTCCCTGGAGTGGCGGGCGCGTTCATCGGCGGAATATACCATGGCGCCGCAGCGATACAGACAATCCCTCCGGCATGGCATAATGCCCGCCGGCCTCAACCCATGAGTGATCCATGCGCAAAGCTCCACCTTCCTCAAGCGCCCAAGCGCCAGTCCCCAAGCGCGGCGCCGACCGCCGCAGTGGCGAGAACGTCTCCGCACCCCCATATTCCACCCGGGAGGGGCTGGTGATGGAAGACCGCCGCTCACACATCGAGCGCCGCTCCTGCTGGGTCCGTTCCTTCGGTATCGACATTGGCGACTCCCGCGCGGAAGACTGATCCCTAGCCGGAAAACCCCGCTTACAACTCCCGGCGGCGCCGGGAAAAACCGCTTCCTAAAATGGGTGTGAATCTTCAACCCGCTCAAAGGGAGCCATCATGAAAACCACTAGCAAACTCTGCTGCACCGCCCTCCTGAGCAGTCTTTTGCTCGGTTCCGCCCTGGCCCAGCCCGGCCCCGGAATGGGGGGAATGCAGGGGCCGGGAGCCTCCGGCCCACCGGCCGCTTCCAAAACTGGCCCCCGCGACTGCAGCCGCGCTCCGGTCCCGGAACGCTGCAAAGCCCGTCAGGAAGCCCGCGGCCCGGCCCTGGAGGCCTGCAAGGACAAGGCCGGTCCCGAACGCCGCGAATGCATGCGCGATCACATGCCGCCACCGGATTGCGCCAAGGCGCGCAATCCCCAGCGTTGCGAAACCATGCAGAAGGCCCACGATGCCTGCAAAGGCAAGGTCGGACCTGAACGCAGGCAGTGCGTAAACGAGGCGATGAAGGTGAAATGACGGGCGGCCGCCACCCGCCACCTCCGTTCCGGCTGTGCCTGTCTAAGCCAACGGCGCGCCGCCCTTCGACGGGCCTTTCCTGGGCACGGTCGAAGGCCTCAGGGCGAACGGATCGGAGCTTGCCGGATGAACAATAAGAAACGCCGCCGGTTTCACCCGGCGGCGTTTCCATTCGTAACCCAGCGGCTTACTTCCCGGCGATGGACAAGGCCAGCATCAAATCGTTGATGCGCCTGACGAAGCCCGCCGGGTCGTCGAGTTGACCGCCTTCGGCCAGGGTCGCCTGTTCCAGCAGCAGCTCGGCCCAGTCGGCAAAGCGGGATTCCTCGTACTTCAAGCGCTGCACCGCAGGATGATTGGGATTGATCTCCAGGATGGGCTTCACGTCCGGCGCCTTCTGGCCGGCAGCTTTGAGGAGCCGGGCCAGATTGCCGGAAGGGTCGTGCTCGTCGGAAACGATGCAGGACGGCGAATCGGTCAGGCGGTGGGTGACGCGCACGTCCTTCACCTTGTCGCCCAGGGCCCCCTTCACCTTGTCGATGAGTTCCTTATACTCGTCGGCGGCCTTTTCGGCTTCCTGCTTCTCCGCCTCGTCCTCCAGCTTGCCCAGGTCCAGGCCGCCCTTGGCCACGGATTGCAAGGGCTTGCCCTCGAACTCGGTGAGGTGGCCGACCACCCATTCGTCCACGCGGTCGGAGAGGAGCAGGACCTCGATACCCTTCTTCCTAAAGATTTCCAGGTGCGGGCTGTTCTTGGCGGCGTTGAAGCTGTCGGCGGTGACGTAGTAGATCTTCTCCTGGCCTTCCTTCATGCGGCCGATGTAATCCTTGAGGGAGACGATCTGGGCGGGGGTGTCGCCATTCGTGGACGCGAAGCGCAGCAGGCCGGCGATCTTTTCCTTGTTGGAGAAGTCCTCGCCTACGCCTTCCTTGAGCACGGCGCCAAAGGCTTCCCAGAATTTGGCGTATTTTTCCGCGTCGTTTTCGGCCAGGTCTTCCAACATGGACAGCACCTTGCGCGTACAGCCATTGCGGATGCCGTCGATGTCCTTGCTCTCTTGCAAGATCTCGCGGGAGACGTTGAGGGGCAAGTCGGCGGAATCGACCACCCCGCGCACGAAGCGCAAGTAGAGGGGCATCAATTGCTCTGCATCGTCCATGATGAAGACGCGGCGTACATAGAGCTTGATGCCATGGCGGGCGTTGCGGTCCCACAGGTCGAAGGGAGCGCGGGCCGGAACGTACAGGAGCTGGGTGTATTCCTGCTTGCCCTCGACCCGGGCGTGGGTCCAGGTGAGCGGGTCTTCGAAATCATGGGCGACGTGCTTGTAAAACTCCTTGTACTGCTCTTCGGTGATGTCGCTCTTGGCTCTTGCCCAGAGCGCATTGGCCTGGTTGACCGTCTCGTCCTCGTCGGTCGGCAGCTGCTCACCGTCCTTCCACTCCTCCTTCTTCATGACGATGGGCAGGGTGATGTGGTCGGAATACTTGCGCACGATGGATTTCAGCTTCCAGCCCCCCAGGAAGTCATCCTCTCCGTCGCGCAGATGCAGGACGACGTCGGTGCCGCGGCCGGCCTTCTCCACCAATTCCACCGAGTAATCGCCCTCCCCGCCGGATTCCCACTTCACCGCCTGGTTGGCCGGCAGGCCGGCGCGGCGGGAAACGACCGTCACCTTGTCGGCAACGATGAAGGAGGAGTAGAAGCCGACGCCGAACTGGCCGATCAGGTGAGCATCCTTGGCCTGGTCACCGGTAAGCGCCGAGAAAAACTCCCGGGTGCCCGACTTGGCAATGGTGCCCAGGTGGGCGATGGCCTCCTCGCGGGAGAGGCCGATGCCGTTGTCGGAAATGGTGACGGTGCGGGCTGCCTTGTCGAAGGCGATGCGGATTTTCAACTCCGAATCGTCACCATAGAGGGCACTGTTGTTCAGCGCCTCGAAGCGCAGCTTGTCGCAGGCGTCGGAGGCGTTGGAAACGAGCTCGCGCAGGAAGATTTCCTTGTTGCTGTACAAGGAATGAATCATCAGATGCAGCAGTTGCTTGACCTCGGCCTGGAAGCCGAGGGTTTCGCGATTCTGGGTCGCGGTGGCGGTTTCGGTCATGCTGGAGTCTCCCGTGGAAAGCTAAGGTGGAACGGGAGATGGGGGCGTCTCCGCCGATTTCAAGGGCTCCGCCCGGGGCATCCGAGCCTGTGAATTTTTCGGGCGCCCGAGCGGCATGCCCAGTTGTGCACGATCAAGGCGCAAAGCACGGCCATAGCTCGGGCTATGGCGAGCATTGGCAACGCAGAGCGGGCGCAACTGGGCACGACGAGCGGGGGTAACTGAAATTTTTCCAGGCTCTTAGTCCAAAGCCTCGTTGCGCACTTCGACGATGTCGATTTCCTTGACCCCCACCGGACTCTGAAAACGAATCAGGTCGCCTTCCCGGGCCTTCAGGATCGCCCGCGCCAGAGGCGAAATCCAGCTGATGCGCCCCCGGGAGGCATCGGCCTCGTCGATCCCGACGATGGCGTAGGTGTTCTCTTCCCCCTCGCCGTCGCACAGGGTCACCGTGGCACCGAAGAAAACCTGGTCCGTGGCGCTACGCGCCAAAGGATCGACCACTTCCGCGACTTCGAGCCGCTTGGTCAGAAAGCGGATGCGGCGGTCGATTTCCCGCAGGCGCCGCTTGCCGTAGATGTAGTCGCCGTTTTCCGAGCGGTCACCGTTGGACGCCGCCCAGGCCACCACTTCGACCACATGGGGTCGCTCACGCTTGACCAGGTGTTCCAGTTCGGTCTTCAGACGGGCATGGCCGGCCGGCGTGATGTAGTTGCGGGTACCGGCCGGAAGCGGCGGCAGTTGGGGTGCTTCGTCGTCCCCGTCGGTGTCCTCGCGGACGAAAGCCTTGTTCAAGAATTCAGTATCCGATGGTATAGGCCGCAACGTCGACGCGGATCAACTCTCGCCCCAGAACCAGCGCCACCTGGCGAGCGAACTGCCCGGCCCAGGCGCCGTCTTCGTGGAAGCGCTCCGCGCCGGAATAGCGGGCAATGCTGAGAATTCGGTCGATCACGAGCACCTTGCCGGTCGGCGTAGTCACCTCGCATTCGAGCGCCGCGAACTCCCGATCCAGCCACTTGCGCGCCTCCTCGGCGCTGCGGCCAGCCAGTTCCTGACGGCCGATGCGGTAGTCGAACTCGACGCCCTTGCCAAAATTGACGATGACCTGGGTCTGCATGTCCCCTCCTGAATTTCCACTTGTCGGGTTATTCTAGGGCCTGTTTTCAATCCGGTCACGGCCATGGGCCGTCCACGGTAACGGTGAGTGCGATGGCCATCCTCCCTCCTTGTGCAGAAGAAGTCGCCGACATCCGGGCGAGGCTCCACGAATTGCAGATGGAACACCGTGATCTCGACCAGGTGATCGCCCACCTTGAATCGGACCCGCCGGCGGACGAACTCCTCATTCGCCGCATGAAGAAGCGCAAGTTGCTACTCAAGGACCGCATCCTCCAGCTCGAAGCGCTGCTGGTGCCGGACATTCCGGCCTGACGGCCCTCGTCTCCCGGTCCGCGCTCAGACCGGGGCATCGCCTCCCGGCGGCTGGCGGAAGAAGAACCAGTAGGCCCCGCCGATGGCTCCAGCGATTGCCAGTTCCCACAGGATGGGGAAATTCACCACCATCACCCCCAGGGCCGCCAGGAGCGCAAGGTAAGCGAGAACCTTCAGAGCGCCAGCGTCCCGACGTACCAGCCTACCGCCGCAATGGCGGCGCTGCACGGGATGGTCAGCAGCCAGGCCCAGACGATGCCCCCCGCCACTCCCCAGCGCACCCGCTTGGCCCCGCGGGTGGAGCCCACGCCGGCGATGGCGCCGGTAATGGTATGGGTCGTCGACACGGGAATTCCCAGGCCGGTGGCGAGGAAGAGCGTGATCGCCCCACCCGAGTTGGCGCAGAAACCGCGCGCCTGATTGAGTTTGGTGATGCGGTTGCCCATGGTCTTGACGATGCGCCAGCCGCCGAACAAGGTGCCGAAACCCATGGCGGCGTAGCAGGAAAAAACCACCCAATTGGGCACCGACTCACCGGTCTTGGTGATGCCCGCAGCGATGAGCAGCATCCAGATGATGCCCACCGTCTTCTGGGCGTCGTTGCCGCCGTGGCCCAGGCTGTAGGCCGCTGCCGAGAGCAACTGGAAGCGGCGGAAGGTCTTGTCTACCTTGCGCGGCGCCGTTTTGCGGCATATCCAAGACACGATGACCATGAGCAGGCCGCCGATGACGAAGCCCAGGAACGGTGCGACGAAGATGAAGGCGACGATCTTCCAGATGCCGCTCATGATGAGAGCCTCCGGCCCCACCTTGGCCAGGGCCGCGCCCACCAGGCCGCCGATGAGGGCGTGGGAAGAGGAGGAAGGAATGCCGTAATACCAGGTGATGATGTTCCAGGCGATGGCGCCGATGAGAGCCCCGAAGATGATGTAGTGATCGACGACGGCCGGGTCTATGGTGCCCTTGCCGATGGTGGAAGCGACCTTGAGCTGAAAGAGAAAGAAGGCGATGAAATTGAAGGCCGCCGCCCACAACACCGCCTGGTGCGGCTTCAGGACGCGGGTGGAGACGATGGTGGCGATGGAATTGGCCGCATCGTGGAAGCCATTCATGAAATCGAAGACAAGAGCCGTGGCGACGAGCACCACGACGATGCCGAGGCTGATCTGAAGATGATCCATACCGCGCCTGACCGGGTCAGGAATTTTCGAGGACGATGCCCTCGATGGTATTGGCGACGTCCTCGCAGCGGTCCGTCACCGTCTCCAGCAGTTCGTAGATGGCTTTCAGCTTGATGATCTGGAGCACGTCGCTCTCTTCCCGGAAGAGCTTGGACATGGCCTCCCGCATGATGCGATCGGCGTCGGACTCCAGGCGGTCGATCTCGTGGCAAATCTTGAGGATGGCAGCCGCGTTGTCCATGGAATGGAGCAGGCCCACGGCCCCCTTCACCCGCTGGCAGCATTCGAGGGAAATCTCCGCCAGCTGCCGCGCTTCCGGGGTGACCCGCTTGATGTCGTAGAGATTCATGGACTCCGCCACGTCCTGGGTCAGGTCCAGGATATCGTCCATACCACTGATGAGCTGGTGGATTTCGTCCCGGTCGAAGGGCGTGATGAAGGAGGTATGCAGCGCCGCCATGGTTTCATGGGTGATGCGGTCGGCGGCGGTTTCATGGGTATCGATGGCTTCGGCGAATTTGACCGCCTTCTCCGGCGAATCCACCAGGGCTCCGATCAGGCCCACCAGGGCTTCTCCCCCCAGGACGATCTGCGTTGCATGGGCGTTGAAAAAATCGAAGTACTTGACCTCTTTCGGCATCAATCGTCCAAACATGACAGTCCTGTTTCGATTTTGTGACGGCGCGCATTCTAGCATGGGGGGCACGCCGTCCCGTGCTTAAATGCAGGCATGAAACCTCCCCTGTTCATCGACGATTGCGCCGTCTCTGCGGCCCTCGATGCAGCCGCCGACCAGGCCCTGCAGGAGCTCCTGCCGCTCGTCGCCGAACTCGGCGGTCCGCGCGGAGAAAAGGCCCGTCAGGCCGTTCGCGCCGCCCTGCTCTACAGCTTGAGGGGCCAGGGCGGCGACCCCCCGCTGATCCATGGCGAGGACGCCTTCGGCCACCCCTTTCGCCTGGAAGACCTCCCCCTGCCCCGCGCCGGCGTCGGCTACGGAGTGCAGCGCCTGGACACCGACCTCCTGCTTGACCGCCGCAGCGGCGACTTCCTGCCGGTGCGGGATCCGCGGCTCGACGCACGCTTCGCCAGCTTCGCCGAGGCCCATGGTGCGGCCCGGGATTGGACCGTGCGCCAGGGTGCGCTGCCGGAGGACCGGCCCCTGGCCATCGTCCCGGTCGGCTACGACGAAGCCTTGCAGCGCCACATCCTCATCTATGGCGTGCTCCCTGCCTCACCGGATTGAACCCGAAAACCTCAGTTGGCCGCTTGAATGCCTTCTCGAAACGCCCCCAACCGGGCGCCTGCCAGAACAAAATCGCAGGCCAGCACGGCCTCGGCCACGGCATCGGCGCTGGGGCCCAGGCTGAGCCGCAGCGCCGCCTCGTGGGTGCGCCAGTAGCGCACGGCGCCGGGATCGTCCTCCGCCAGAAGAGCCTCCAGACCGAGCAGAAACTCATCTGAGGCTTCGGCCGCTCCCCGCTCCGCGGCGGCCCGCCCCTCCACCAGGGGCACCCGTAGCCAGAAACGGCTTCCCTCGCCGGGTTCGCTCTCCACGCCCACTTCGCCCCCGAGCAGATGGGCCAGCCGGCGGCACAGTCCCAGGCCGACGCCGGTCCCGCCGAAACGCCGCGTACTCTGGCCCTCGACCTGATGGAAGGGCTGGAAAAGCCCCGGCAGATCTTCCGCGGCGATGCCGATCCCCCGATCCTCCACCGCGAAGCGCAGCGCAGCGGCCCCCGCCTCTCCAAGCACCCCCAGTCGCAACACCACGTCGCCCCGGCTGGAAAATTTCACCGCATTGCTGCCGAAATGGCGCAGGATTTCGCCCAGGCGGCGGGGGTCGCCCAGGGCTTCGTCGGGGACGCCCTCCCCAAGCTCGACGATACAGGCGTCCGCACGGCCGGCGGCGGACAGTTCCGAGCGCACCCGCGCCGCCTCGTTCTCCACCAGTTGCCGCGGCGAGAACGGCACATTCTCCGGAACCAGGCTGCCCGCCTCCAGGGCGGCAAGATCCAGGATGCGGTCCAGCAAGTCGAGAAGATTCCCCGCCGCCCCGGTGATGTGCCGCACCATCTCCTGTTGTCGTTCGTCGGCCAGTTCCCGCTTGAGGAGGTAGGCGAAGCCGGTGATGGCGTTCATGGGCGTACGCAACTCGTGCCCCATGTTGGCGAGAAAGGTCGTCTTGGCCCGGCTGGCCGCCTCAGCCCCGTCGCGGGCCACGGCCAGGGAACGATTGGCGTCGAGCAATTCGCCGCGGGCGGTCTCAAGAGCGTCGATGCTGTGGTCGAGATGGAGCCAGCGGCGGCGCAGGACTTCAAGCAGGCCAAAACCCGCCGCCGCCACCAGGAGAAAGATGAGGCCGTGGGTCAGCCAATCCTGCCGCGCCATCTGGGCAGCAGCCGTCTCGATCTTCGCATAGGGCTGGGAAACGCTGATGCCACCGCGGATATCCCCTTCGCGGTAACCCTGTTTCTCGTGGCAGGGCAGGCAGGCGGAAGTCACCCGCAGAGGGGCCATGTAGCGCAGCAGCCGCGGCTCCCCTGGAGCGCCGACCACCGCCCAGGTTTCCTGCACGCCCGTCTCGAAACGCAGCAGGGCGGCGTCTTCCCAGGGGTCCGGCCGATTGGCGGGGCGAATGGGCTTGCGGCTGGTGATGTGGAAGACCACGCCCCCCTGCTTCTCGGCCAGCTCGCCCAGTTGGCGGGTCATGAAGGCCGGGTTCACGAGGGTGAGGGCCTGGCCGTCCGCGGTGCTCACGTCCCGGCGGGGATGCTCCAGGTAGGGATTGGGACGGGTCTCTCCGGTCACCGGCACATAGACCCCACCGTGAGCGGCGTTCCAGGAGCGCACCAGGACCACCATGCGGAACATGTTGCGCGCGCTTTCCAGGGCAAGATCCAAGGAATGCTCCCGGGTATCGGCCAGGTGCGCCTGCAGGGAGAGACCCACGGTCCCCGCCCACAGGGCCAGAAGGCCCAACCACCAGACCCTGCTGGCGATCCATTGCGGAATCCGCGTCACTCGTCCCTCCCAACCTGTGATCCCTCTCTCCGGTCCAGCTTAACAGCCCGCTCGCCCTCCTCCAAACCCTTCGCCGGCCACGCAGGGGGTCAATGAAAATCCCGGCTCGCCGTGGGCAGCCGCCCCAACCAGGGTGTGAGGTCCACCAGCCGCTTGGCCAGCAGGTGCACGACGCCGGATTTCGCTTCCAGTTGGCCGTAGACCCCCAGCAGGCGGGCGCCAAGGAGTTCGCGGCGCTGTCTTTCCGCCAGTTCTGGGCGCACCACCACATTGGTGTAGCCGGTCTCATCTTCGAGAGTGACGAAGACGATGCCGCTCGCCGTACCCGGGCGCTGGCGGCCGGTGACGATGCCGGCGGCCCGGGCCAGCAGGCGGTCGGGGCCGGCCTGGAGCTGGCCGGCGCTGAGGAAGCGGCGCTCGGCCAGATGGGCGCGCAGCAGGGCCAGGGGATGGCGGCGGAGCGTCAGGCCCAGGCTGCGATAGTCGGCTACCAGGTTCTCGCCTTCGTTGGGCGCCGGCAGGTCCGCCGCCGGCTCGGCCAAGAGCGGCACGCCGTCGAAGAGGTCACCCTGCGCCACGGCAGCGGTGGCCGCCCAGGCCGCCTGGCGGCGGTGGCCGGCGAGGCTGGAGAGGGCATCGGCGGCGGCCAGGAGATCGAGATCGCGGCGGGAGAGGCCCGCTCGAACGGCGAGGTCGCCCACGTCGGCAAAGGGGCGCGCCGCCCGGGCGGCGATGATGCGCTCCGCCGCCACCTGGGCGAAACCGACGATCTCGCAGAGCCCCAGGCGCACCCCGCCGTCGGCCTCCAGGGTGCTATCCCAGCCGCTGGCCGCCACGTCCACCGGCCCCACGGCCACCCGGTGGCGGCGGGCGTCCTGCACCAGTTGCGAGGGGGAATAAAAGCCCATGGGCTGGCTGTTGAGGAGCCCGCACAGGAAGGCCGCCGGCTCATGGCGCTTGAGCCAGGCCGAGGCATAGACCAGCAGCGCAAAGCTCGCCGCATGGGATTCGGGAAAGCCGTATTCGCCGAAGCCCTGGATCTGGGCGATGATGCGCCGGGCGAAGCGCTCGGGGAGGCCGTTGGCGGCCATGCCGGCCAGGAGTTTCTCTTCGAAGGGCTCCAGCCCGCCCTTGCGCTTCCAGGCGGCCATGGCGCGGCGCAGGCGGTCGGCCTCGCCGGGGGTGAAGTTGGCCGCCACCACGGCCAGTTGCATGACCTGCTCCTGGAAGATTGGCACACCCAGGGTACGCTCCAGCACCGCATCCACCGCCGGCGACACCGCGTCCACCGCTTCCTCCCCGTTGCGCCGCTTGAGGTAGGGATGCACCATGCCGCCCTGGATGGGGCCGGGCCGCACCAGGGAGACCTCGATCACCAGATCGTAGAAATTGCGTGGCTTCAGGCGCGGCAGCATGGCCATCTGGGCTCGGGATTCCACCTGGAAGACGCCCATGCTGTCGGCCTTGCCCAGCATGGCATAGACCGCCGGGTCTTCCGCCGGGATGTCGGCCAGGCCGAAGGGCCGCCCCCGCCGCCCGGCCACCAGGGCCAGGGTGCGGCGCAGGGCGGAGAGCATGCCCAGGGCCAGGATATCCACCTTCATGAGGCCCAGGGCATCCAGGTCATCCTTGTCCCACTGGATGACGCTGCGCTCCGCCATGGCTGCATTTTCCACCGGCACCAAGCGGGAGAGGGGCCCGCGGGAAATGACGAAGCCGCCCACGTGCTGGGTCAGGTGGCGAGGAAAGCCGCGCAGGGCCGCAGCGATCTCCAGCCACTTGGCCACCCGGGGCGACTGGGGATCCAGGCCCTGCTCGGCGAAGCGCTCCGGCAGTTGCTCCCGCTTGTCCCACCAGGCCAGGGAGGCGGTCAGAGCGTCGATCTGGGCGATGCCGAAGCCCAGGGCGCGGCCGGCGTCCCGCAGGGCGCCCTTGCTGCGGTAGGTGATGAGCGCCGCCGCCAGGGCCGCCCGCTCCCGGCCGTACTTGCCGTAGATGTACTGGATCACCTCCTCCCGCCGCTCGTGCTCGAAATCCACGTCGATATCCGGCGGCTCCCCACGTTCCCGGGAGATGAAACGCTCGAAAAGCAGTTGCGAGCGGGCCGGGTCCACCTCGGTGACGCCCAGGGCATAGCACACCGCCGAATTGGCCGCCGACCCCCGTCCCTGGCACAGAATGCCCCGGCTACGGGCAAAGCGGACGATGTCGTACACGGTGAGAAAATAGGCTTCGTAGGCCATCTCGGCGATGAGGGCCAGTTCATGTTCGATCCGCTCGCCCACCGCCGCCGGCACCCCGGCCGGGTAACGCCGCGCCAGCCCCCGCTCGGTTTCGGCCCGCAACCAGGAGGCCGGCGTCTCCCCGGCGGGGACGATTTCCTCCGGGTACTCGTAGCGCAACTCCTCCAGGGAAAAAGCGCAGCGCCCGGCAACGACCAGGGTCTCGGCCAGCAGCTCCGGCGGATAGAGGCGGGAAAGCCGCAGCCGCGTGCGCAGATGCCGTTCGCCGTTGGGAAAGAGGGCGTAGCCCGCCTCGAACACCGTGGTCTTCAGGCGCAGCGCCGTCAGCACATCCTGCACCGGCCGCCGGGCGCGATCGTGCATGTGCACGTCCCCTGCCGCCACCAGAGGCAGGCCGGTGGCCTCGCCCAGGGCCTGCAACAAATTCAGCCTCCCCCCATCGTCCGGCCCGGCGTGGAGTTCGACGGCAATCCAGGCCCGACCGGGAAAGCGCTCCGCCAGCCAGCGCCCCTCCTCCACCGCCGGTGCCGCCGGCGGCACCCAGAGGGCTAGGCAGTCGGGCACGGCGCCGCTGGGGGCGAGACTTTCCAGGTCGCCCCGAACAAGGTGGTAACTGCCCTTCCCCGCCCGCCGCCGGCCCAGGGTGATGAGGGCCGAGAGGTTGCCGTAGCCCGCCCGGTTGCAGGCCAGCAGCACCAGCTTCAAGCCGTCGGCGAGGACGAACTCGCTACCGACGATGAATTTCAGCCCCGCCGCCTTGGCCGCCAGATGGCCACGCACCACCCCAGCCAGGGAACACTCGTCGCTCAGCACCAGGGCACCGTAGCCCTGCTCCGCCGCCCGCGCCACCAGCTCCTCCGGATGCGAGGCCCCGCGCAGGAAAGTAAAGTTGGAAAGGCAGTGCAGTTCAGCGTAGGCAGGCAGCGACATGGACCCTCGTCCCCGGCGGCCAGGCGCCGATAACTGTTCATACGTACAGTTATAGCCAGGAAACCTCGCTGCGGCAAGAGAAAACCCTCCCGCGCCCTCTTCCCGTGCCAAGCCACACCCGCGCTACAATCCCGCCATCATGACCCCCGCAGACTTCATCGCTCACTGGCACCGGGCCGACGGCTCCGAACTTGCCAATTACCAGCTTTTCGTCGTCGACCTCTGCGCCCTGCTGGGTGTCGAAGCCCCTCAGCCGGCCCGCGAGGATACGCGCGACAACGCCTACGTCTTCGAGCGCCGCGTCACCTTCCGCCACGGCGACGGCTCCGCCTCCGCCGGGCGCATCGATTGCTACCGGCGCAGCGCCTTTGTCCTGGAGGCCAAGAAACTCAGGGCCGACGCCGCCAGCAAGGGCTTCGACGATGCCCTGCTCCGCGCCCGGGGCCAGGCCGAAAGTTACGCCCGGGCGCTGCCCGCCGAAGAAGGCCGACCGCCCTTCCTGCTCGTCGTCGACATTCCCCGCGTCATCGAGCTCTACGCCGAATTCACCTGCACCGGCGGCAGCTACACCCCCTTCCCCGACCCGCGTAGCCACCGCATCCGGCTCGACGACCTCGCCCGCCCGGAAATCCGCGCCCGCCTCCAAGCCGTCTGGCAAGACCCGCACAGCCTCGACCCGGCCCGCCGCACCGCCCGCGCCACCCGCGAAATCGCCGTCCGCCTGGCCCGCGTCGCCCAGTCGCTCGAAGGAAAATACGCCCCCGAACGCGTCGCCGCCTTCCTCTCGCGCTGCCTGTTCTCGATGTTTGCCGAAGACGTCGGCCTCTTGCCCAAGGTCGACAACGAAGGCGCCTTCACCGGCCTGCTCAAGACCCTGCATAGCGCCCCGCAACAATTCGTCCCCCTCGTCGCCGAATTGTGGAAAGCCATGGACGAAGGCCAGTTCTCCGTCGCCATCCGCGCCCAGCTGCCGCGCTTCAACGGCAAGCTGTTCAAGCAGCCCGAAGTCCTGCCGCTCGACCGCGACCAGATCGACCTGCTGCTCGAAGCCGCCAAAGCCGACTGGGCCGAAGTCGAACCCGCCATCTTCGGCACCCTGCTCGAAAGTGCGCTGAACCCGCTCGAACGCCACGACCTCGGCGCCCACTACACGCCGCGCGCCTACGTCGACCGCCTTGTCCTGCCCACCGTCATCGAGCCGCTGCGCGCCAACTGGCACGACACCCAGGCCGCCGCCCTGCTGCTCGCCAACGAAGGCAAGCTCAAAGACGCCGCCGACCTCGTCCGCGCCTGGCACCACAAGCTGTGCACCACCCGCGTCCTCGACCCCGCCTGCGGCTCCGGGAACTTTCTCTACGTCACGCTGGAGCACATGAAGCGGCTCGAAGGCGAAGTCCTCGACACCCTCGCCCAGCTTGGCGACACCCAGCAACGCCTCGAAGTCGAAGGCCTGACCGTCGACCCGCACCAGTTCCTCGGCCTCGAAATCAACCCGCGCGCCGCCGCCATCGCCGAAATGGTCCTCTGGATCGGCTACCTGCAATGGCACTTCCGCACCCAGGGCAGCGGCCTGCCGCCCAGCCCTATCCTGCGCGACTTCAAGAACATTGAATGCCGCGACGCCGTACTCAGCGCCGACGCCATCGCCTTCGTCACCGACGAAGCCGGCAAGCCCCTCACCCGCTGGGACGGCCGCACGACCAAGCCCCACCCCGTCACCGGCGAACTCGTGCCCGACGAAGCCGCCCAAATCCCGCTGGAGCGCTACACCAACCCACGCCCCGCCACCTGGCCGCAGGCCGACTACATCGTCGGCAACCCCCCCTTCATCGGCGCCGCCGCCATGCGCCAGGCCCTTGGCGACGGCTACACCGAAGCCCTGCGCGCCGCCTGGCCGGCCGTGCCGGATTCCGCCGACTTCGTCATGTTCTGGTGGCACCACGCCGCCGACCTGACGCGTCGCGGCCAAGTCCAGCGCTTCGGCTTCATCACCACCAACAGCCTCAAGCAAACCTTCAACCGCCGCGTCCTCGAACACCACCTCAACGCCCAGCCGCCGCTCGCCCTCGCCTGGGCCATCCCCGACCACCCCTGGGTCGACGCCGCCAGCGGCGCCGCCGTGCGCATCGCGATGACCGTCGGCCAGCCCGGCGATGCCCCGGGAACGCTGCAAACCGTCGTTGGCGAAGGCGGCGCGGAAGCCGACGCCGTGCACATCGAACTCACCGAGAAAACCGGCCGCATCCACGCCGACCTGAGTATCGGCGCCGATGTCGTCGGCGCCAAGGCGCTACAGGCGAATGAAATGCTGTCTTACCCCGGCATCGAACCTCACGGAGCCGGCTTCGTCGTCACCCCCAACGAAGTCGAGCGCCTGCAACCCTGCGACCGCATCCGCCCCTACCGCAACGGCCGCGACCTGACCGACAAGCCGCGCGGCGTTTCGGTCATCGACCTCTACGGCCTGAGCGCCGACGAAGTGCGCAGCTGCTATCCGGCGGCCTACCAATGGCTACTCGAACGCGTCAAACCGGAACGCGATCACAACCCGCGTGAATCACGTCGGAAAAATTGGTGGATTTTTGGCGAACCCTGCTCGAAGTTCCGCAACGCGCTCCCACCTTTGTCCCGCTACATAGCCACCGTCAAAACCGCCAAACATCTGACATTCCAGTTTCTGGATGCTTCAATCTTGCCCGACAGCAAGCTCATCGCAATCACCCACGACCATCCCTACGTACTGGGCGTGCTCTCCTCGAAGATTCACAACATTTGGTCGCTTGCCACCGGCAGCACCCTCGAAGACCGACCCACCTACGTCAAAACCACCTGCTTCGAAAAATTCCCCTTCCCCGCCGCCAGCCCCGAGCAGCAAGCCCGCATCGCCGCCCTCGCCGAGCAACTCGACACCCACCGCAAGCGCCAGCAGGCCGCCCACCCCGACCTGACGCTGACGGGGATGTACAACGTGCTGGCCAAACTGCGCATCGGCGAAACCCTGACCGCCAAGGACAAGACCATCCACGAGCAAGGTCTCGTCGCCGTGCTGCGCCAGCTCCACGACGAACTCGACACCGCCGTCCTCGAAGCCTATGGCTGGCAAGACCTCGCCCCCACCGCCACCGACGCCCTGCTGGAGCGCCTGGTCGCCCTCAATGCCGAGCGCGCCGCCGAAGAAGCCACCGGCCACATCCGCTGGCTCCGCCCCGACTTCCAGAACCCGAAGGCAAGCCATCCCGCTCCCACCCTCCCCCTTGAAGGGGGAGGCGTATCTCCCCCTCCCCTTCAAGGGGAGGGCCGGGGTGGGGATGGGTCACTCCCCCCCGCCGCCAAAGCCGAAAAACGCCCCTGGCCCCCCACCTTGCCGGAACAAGTCCGCGCCGTGGCCGACGCCCTCACGCCCACCCCGCAAGACGAACCCACCCTCGCCGCCCGCTTCACCGGCAAGGGCCCGTGGAAAAAACGCCTCCCCGAAATCCTCGCCATGCTCGCCGCCCTCGGCCGCGCCAAGGAGACCGAGGGCGGCTGGCTGGGTTGAGGGTTTGCCGTGCAAACGCTAGCATGGGGGGCCCTTCCCCGAGGCTGACGCCATGAATACGCTCGATCTGATCCGCGAAGTTGCTTCCTTGCCGCTGGAGGAGCGTGCCCGCATTGCCGACGCCGTGTTGCAGACCCTCAACCCGGTCGATGAGACCCATGCCTTGGCCTGGCTGGCGACGGCCCGGCGGCGGTTGGACGAAGTGGAGTCCGGCGCGGTGCAAGGCGTTCCCGGCGAGGCGGTTTTCGAACGGATACGCCAACGCCACGCCCGATGAGTTTTGTTTTTCACCCCGAAGCCGAGGCGGAATTCGAGGCCGCGGTCACTTGATATGAAGAACGCTCGCCAGGCCTGGGCCTCGATTTCGCGAGCGAAGTGCTGGAAGCCATTTGCCGCGCCGAGGCCCTGCCCTTGGCGTGGGCGCTCCTGGATGAACGCATCCGGCGGGTCCTGATCAACCGCTTTCCCTATGGCGTGCTCTACGTTCCGCAGGAATCCGGGATTCTGATCGTTGCCGTCATGCATCTGTCGCGCGAACCGGATTACTGGCGTTCGCGCACTTGAAATGGCGAATCGGGGGAAGGCCGTGTTCACCCATGGCGATTGCGACAAAGGAGACTGGGAAAAAACCTCCCTGACATCCTCGCCATGCTCGCCACCCTCGACGCAAACGATGAATTGATCGAAATCCTGTCGTTGGAAGCCTGAGAGCCTGTGAAAATTTCATTCGCCCCCGCTCGTCACGCCCAGCCGCGCCCGCTCGGCGTTGCCAATGCTCGCCATAGCCCGAGCTATGGCTGTGCTTGGCGCCTTGATCGTGCACACCTGGGCACGCCGCTCGGGCG
>SSTB01000147.1 GCA_009469665.1 Azonexaceae bacterium
ACCGAGAGCGCACGTCAGCGCAATCGGCGCGTCGAGGTTCGTCTGGTGCATCGCGTCTTGGGACGGGATGCGGTTGGCAACAAGCAGGGAGCGCAATGAAGTGAAGTTACCCCATACCCGCGGATTCATCCGCGACATCGCCATCGCCGGCGGCTTTATCGCCATCGGCATCCTGGCCCCGGGATCGCCGATCGAAAACGGCTTCGAAGCCCACCTGGGTGGAATTTCCGTCGGCCTGGCCCTGGGCTGGTTGATCAAGTGTTTCATTGACCTACAAGGGAGCAGTCATGCAAAGCAGTCGTGAATGGTTGCGGGCGGTCCTCGCACTCGTACTTCTGGGCGCCGCCACCGGGGCATTGGCCGGTACGACCGGTACCGAATTCCAGAGTCTTTACACCTGGCTCACCGGTCTGGTGCAGGGTTATTTCGGCAAGGCGGCGGCCGTTGCCGCCATCGGTCTGGGGGCGCTGTTTTCCCTGGCACGGCTGAACCCGATCGCCATCCTGTCCGGAATCGGCTTTGCCGTCTTCCTCCAGTACGCGCCGACCATCGCGTCGGGCATCCTGACAGCAACGATCTGAGCACGCGATGGAAGAGATCGGCTACATCCCAAAATCACTGGAAGCGCAGGAGCGCTTCCTTTGGTGGGATTTCGATCAGGCCATTCTCTTCCTGCTCGTGATGGGCATGGGGGTGGTATCGGGCGCGATGATGGCCGGGATGATTTTTGGCGGTCTGGTGGCCTGGCAGTACGGGCGTCTGAAGACTGGCAAGCATCCCAAATTCGCGCTGCACGCTCTGTACTGGTGGCTGCCGAGCTGGATCGTGATCCGGGCACGGACCACGCCACCTTCCCATTGTCGCTTCTTCCTGGGCTGAGCCATGAAATTCAGTCGATTCACTGCCGAGCGAGATAACCAGCGCAACGAAATCTTCTTCATGCGGATTGCGGTTGGCGGTCTCGTTCTCGCCTTGCTGGCCAATGCAGGTGCCGCGCTCACCGTTGCCGGTTCGGAACGGACCATTCTGGTTCCCCCTGACATTCACACGTCCTTCTGGGTGAGCGGGCAGAAGGTCTCCACCGAATACTTGCAGGAGATGGCCTATTGGTATGCGGGACTGGCGCTGAACATCACACCCCACGTCGCCGACTACCAAAAGAACCAGTTCCTCAAGTATGCCGCCCCCAGCGAGTACGGCCGCTTGCAGGCCGAATTCGGGGCACGTGCCGATTTCATTCGCAAGAACAACGCCTCGACCCAGTTTTCCACACAAGCCATGACAGTAGATGAGAACGCCATGAAGGTGGCGCTCTCCGGTGTGTTGCAAACTTGGGTCAGCGACAAGAAGGCTGCCGAAAAGCAGACCGCCTATGTCGTCGGCTTTCGTTACCTCAACGGGAGACTTCATGTATCCGAGTTCAAGGAAACCAGCGATCAGGATCCGTTCGGAACCGCCGGCGCTGTTACCAATGCTCAAGTCGCTGCTACTGGCACTGTGCCTCGCTAACGTCAGCGTGGCTGCGCTAGCGGGTCAAACTCTGGACGGCAGCCCCGACGATGGGCTCATCGCCACGATGTCGCGCAGCGAACCCAACCTGATCCGGATCGAGGGGCGGAAGATTCGACGCATCAAGGGCGTCGAGGGCGAATTCCAGGTGACGCCGGACAAGGACAGCGGAGTGGCCTACGTGAAGCCTGCCGCGGACAAGTCCTTTCTGACACTGTTTGTCGCCGACGATGCCGGACGGCACTGGAAGCTGAATATCAAAGTGGCCGATGTTCCAGCCGAGACGATCGTGATACGTGATCGCAGCCGGCTGCGTCAGGAGCCCAAAGCGTTTGTCGCCGACGAATCGCGCCATGCCGCCATCCGTCGCGTCATGTTGGCCTTGGCGCGCGATGCAGAGCCGGAGGACATGCTCGCCAAGGATGTCCTGGACATCGTTCCGCTCTGGAACGAAGCCCGCTTTGTCTTGGTGCGCACGCTGGAAGGCGCGCTCGTCGGCGAGAAGTACCAGCTGAC
>SSTB01000148.1 GCA_009469665.1 Azonexaceae bacterium
ATTCTCCGAGGCCACCTTCCAGGCGGCCACGCGGGGTTCGGCCATGAGCCGCAGGGCGACGTCGCGCACCAGGTCCTCGACGAACTTCGGGTTCTCGTAGGCCCGTTCCGTCACCCATTTCTCGTCGGGCCGCTTGAGCAGCCCGAAAACCTCGCAGGACGCCTCCTCCTCGGCCAGCCGCACCAGTTCTTCGATGGACATGGGCTCCCGCAGGGTGGCTTCCAGGGTGATGTGGGAGCGCTGGTTGTGGGCGCCGTAGGCCGAAATCTTCTTGGAGCAGGGGCACAGGCTGGTAACGGGCGCCACCACGCGGATCGCGACCTGCGGGCGTTCACCCTCGCGCTGGTCGGCGATCAGGGTGGTGTCGTAATCCAGCAGGCTGTCTACGCCGGACACCGGCGCGGTCTTGCGTATGAAATAGGGAAAGGCCAGCTCGATGCGTCCGCTGCTGGCATCGAGGCGGCGCAGCATGCGGAAGAGAAGCTCGGGAAGGTGCTCGACGGACAACTCGTCGAGATGCTGTTCCAGCAACTCCACGAAGCGAGACATGTGGGTGCCCTTCACCTCGGAGGGCAGCCCCACGGTCATGGTCGCCGTGGCGACGGTGGCGATGGATTCGCCGGTGGCGGTGCGCAAGCGCAGGGGGTAGCGCAGGCCCCTGACGCCCACATGCTGGATGGCGAGGGCGCGCTGGTCGGCGAAGGATTGCACGTCGGGCAGGAAGAGGTGTTCGGGGGCGTTCATTGGGGGCTCCTGGGGCGGTTCAGTGAAGAAATTCGTCGATCTTCTGCACCAGCGCTGGATCGTCGGGGCGCGTTGCGCTGGGGAAGGCCACCACGCGCCGGCCGTCGCGATCGATCAGATACTTGTGGAAATTCCATTGGGGGCTGCTGCCCGTCGCCTTCGCCAGGGCGCGGTAGAAGGGGTTGGCATCGGCGCCGCGGACCACCGTCTTGCCGAGCATGGGAAACTCCACCCCGTAGGTCAGCCGGCAGAAGTCGGCAATTTCCTTTTCGCTGCCCGGCTCCTGTTCCCCGAAATCGTTGGACGGGAAGCCAAGGACGACCAGCCCCTGATCCTTGAGGCGGGCGTAGAGCTTTTCCAGGCCGTCGTACTGCGAGGTGTATCCGCAATAGCTGGCTGTATTCACCACCATCACCACTCGACCGGCGTATTGGCAGAGGGGCATGGGCTGGTTGTCCTGCAGCCTGGGGAAGGTGTGTTGCAGTAGCGGCGGGCAGGCGGCCATAGCTTGCCCGGCGACCAGGGCCAGGGTGAGGCCGACCCACCGGGTGCTGCGTAGGAACAGGTTTTTCATGGGTCGCTCCTGTTTGTCCTGGACAAAACCGTTGTTTGTTCGTACGATAGTGACGGAAAAGGTGTTTGTCAACGAAATGTTCACTATTTGTCCAGGACAAATATGGCTGAGCCAAAATTCAATATCGCCGTCGTCGAGCGCGACACCGGTTTGTCGAAGGACGTGTTGCGCATGTGGGAGCGTCGCTACGGGTTTCCCGTCCCGGAGCGCGACGGCAATGGCGAGCGCGCCTATTCGGCCGAGCAGGTGGATCGCCTGCGTCTGATCAAGCGGCTGATGGACCAGGGCCACCGGCCGGGCAAGCTGATGGCCCTGCCCGGTGACGCCCTGGCCGATCTGGCGCCGCGCCACGGGCGAGAGGCTGTTGGGCAGACCGATGCGCCCGTCGAGCCACTGGACGATCTGATCGATGCCATCCGCCGTCACGATGGCGCGGCCTATCAGCAGGGGATGCAGCATCGCCTGGCCCGTCAGGGCTTGATGCGTTTTGTCCTGGACACGGTGGCGCCGTTGACCCGACGGATTGGCGAGGCCTGGGAGGATGGCAGCCTGGAAGTGTTCGAGGAACATCTGTTCACTGAACTCACCAAGCGCCTGCTGCGGCAGGCGATCGCTGGCCTGCCGACGGGCGGCGGACCGCGCGTCCTGCTGACCAGCGTGCCCGAGGAGCCGCACATGCTCGGCCTCCTCATGGTGGAAACCCTGCTGGCCCTTGAAGGGGCAGAGTGCGTTCCGCTCGGTACCGAGATGCCACTGCTTGAAATCGCCAGAGCAGCGGAAGCCCACCAGGCGGATATCGTCGCCCTGTCCTTCTCGGTGGCCTTTCCGCAGCGGCATGTAACTGGGGTGCTGCAGCAACTGCGCCAGATCCTGGCGCCACGGGTCGACCTCTGGGTAGGGGGAATGGGAGTCCGCCGCTTGGCCGTGGCTGCGGGTGTGGTTCCGTTACCGACCCTGGAGGCAGCCCTTTCGGCCTTGAATGCATGGCGAGCCGAGCACCCCTGAGAAAGTGACCCGGGAGAAACTCGGAAGCGGGGCCTTCGCTTTGTTGCGGGTGCCAGAACCATCGGGAGCGTTTGTTGCCGGAGCAGGGTGCTGCCCAGTAGGGTCTGACTGCCGATCTGCTACCATTCTGCCCCTCAGTTCCCGCGCTTCCCCTTGTCCTCCCTCGCTCCCTTCTTCGCTCCCGATGGCCCGCTGGCAGCGGCCATTCCCGGCTATCGCGTGCGCGGGCAGCAGGTGGACATGGCCGAACGCATCGCCGCAGCCATCGAGCGGCATGCCGTATTCGTGGCCGAGGCCGGAACCGGCACAGGCAAGACCTTCGCGTACCTGGTACCGGCTCTGCAGTCAGGGGGCAAGGTCATCGTGTCCACGGGGACCAAAACGCTGCAGGACCAGCTTTTCACCAAGGACATCCCGACCGTGCGCCAGGCCTTGGGCGCCCCCCTGCGGGTCGCACTGCTCAAGGGGCGCGCCAATTATGTGTGTCCCTACCATCTGCAACACGCCCTGGCCGACGGCCGCTTCCACAGCCGCCAGGATGCAGCCGACGCCCGCCGCATTGCCGCCTTTGCCAAACTGACCCGCAGCGGAGACAAGGCGGAATGCCACGAGGTTTCCGAATACTCGCCGGTCTGGAACGCGGCGACCTCCACCCGGGAGAACTGTCTCGGGCAGGAATGTCCCGAGGTCAAGGGCTGCTTCGTCCTCCAGGCGCGGCGGGAGGCTCTGGCGGCCGATCTGGTGGTGGTCAATCACCACCTTTTCTTTGCCGACGTGATGCTGCGCGACGAGGGCACGGCCGAACTGCTACCGGCCTGCAACACCGTCATTTTCGACGAGGCCCACCAGTTGCCCGAGGTGGCCACCCTGTTCTTCGGCACCTCGGTTTCCTCGGCGCAGGTTCTCGATCTGGCTCGGGATGCCCGTTCGGAAGGGCTGCTCCATGCCCGCGACTGCCTCGATCTGCCCGAGGCCAGCCGTCGCCTCGAAAAGGCAGCCAAGGATTTGCGCCTCTCGGTCGGCGTCGAGACCGGCCGCTTCGCCGCGCCCCAACTGGAGGAGCGGCCGGAATTCGCCCCTGCCCTGGCTGCTCTCCTCAGCGAACTGGAACAATTCTCCTCCCTGTTGCAGACCCAGGCCGAACGTGCCGAGGGCCTGGAAAACTGCTGGCAGCGAGCCCTGGAACTCACCGCCCGGCTGGATGCCTGGCGCAAGCCGGGGGAGGGTGGCACGGTACGTTGGGCCGAGGCCTTCAGCCAGTCCCTGCAACTGAACCTGACCCCCTTGGACGTGGCGGATATTTTCAAGAAGCAGATGGGGGGCCACCCGCGGGCCTGGATATTCACTTCCGCCACCCTGGCCGTGCAGGGCAATTTCGCCCACTACTGCGGTGAATTGGGTCTGGGCGAACCGGACACCGGCTGCTGGCACAGCCCCTTTGATTTCGGCCGGCAGGCGGTTCTCTACGCGCCCCTGGGCCTGCCGGACCCCAACTCGCCCCGGTTTACCGAAGCGGTGGTGGAGGCGGCCTTTCCCGTGCTGCGGGCGGCCGGCGGAAGGGCCTTCTTTCTCTGCACCAGCCTGCGGGCCATGCGCCGGGTGCACGAATTGCTCAAGGGACGGCTGGAGGACGAGGGCTTGGATTTTCCGCTCCTGCTGCAAGGGGAGGGAAGCAAGAACGATCTTCTGGAGCGCTTTCGCCGCGCCGGCAACGCCGTCCTGGTGGGCAGCCAGAGCTTCTGGGAGGGCGTGGATGTGCGGGGCGAGGCGCTTTCCCTGGTGGTCATCGACAAGCTCCCCTTCGCGGCGCCCGACGACCCAGTGTTGGCCGCCCGCATCGACCAGCTCAAGCGCCAGGGCCGCAATGCCTTCATGGAATATCAGCTGCCCAAGGCGGTCATTAACGTGAAGCAGGGGGCCGGGCGGCTGATCCGGGACGAAAGCGACCGGGGCGTGCTGATGATCTGCGACCCGCGTCTCATCTCGAAACCCTACGGCCGCCGGGTGTGGCAGAGCCTTCCGCCCATGAAGCGCAGCCGGGAGCTTTCCGAAGTGCAGGCCTTTTTCGCCACGCCATGAGCCAGATTTCCGGGCTTCGCTCTGATTCTCCGGCGGATTGCCACGCCGCGGCGGCAGCGCTCAATCGCGACTGCGCCTGCCTCTCGGTCGACCGCAAGGTTCTGGCTGCGGCGCTGGCGGCGGGTGGCATCGACGCCGTCGCCCTGGCCGGGAGTCGCCCCCACCTCTTTTCCGACACCGTGGTCTTCGTGGGAGAAAAGAGTCTCCAACGCATGGCCGATCTGGTGGCAGCGGTGGAAACCGTGGTGGCCCTCCCCGCATGGCAGGCCAGCGTCCTGGCCCGTTCGCCGGCCATCGCCAGTCACCCTGTAGTCCATCCCGGGGTATTTCTCGGCTTCGATTTCCACCTGGACGACGACGGACCGCGCCTCATTGAAATCAACACCAATGCCGGCGGTGGTTTGCTCAACGTCCATCTTGCCGGAGCCCAGCGGAGCTGCTGTGGCCCAGTGGCCCCCCGACTGCCCGATCCTGCCGTCGTCGAAGCTGATTTCCTCGCCATGTTCCTCGCCGAGTGGCGTGCCATGCGGGGGGCAGCTCCCTTGCGACGGGTCGCCATCGTGGACGAAACACCGGCCGACCAATACCTGGCCCCGGAATTCGAACTTTTTCGCCGCTTCTTTCAGGAAGCGGGAATCGCGGCCGTGATCGCCGACCCGCAGGATCTGAGCTGGGACGGCCAGGAGTTGCGCTGCCAGAATGAGGCGGTGGATCTGGTCTATAACCGACTGACGGACTTCGACCTCGACGAAACGGCCCACGCAGCCCTTCGCCACGCCTACCTGGCCGAAGCCGTCGTGCTTACCCCCCATCCCCGGGCCCATGCGCTCTACGCCGACAAGCGCAATCTCATCCTCCTGTCGGATGCGACTGCCCTGGACGAAATGGGCGTTCCGGCGGAAACGCGGGACATCCTTCTGGCCACGGTTCCCCTCACAGTGGCCGTGACGGCCGACGGCGCGGAGCGCTTCTGGAGCGAGCGTCGCCGCTGGTTCTTCAAGCCCGCCGCGGGATTCGGCAGTCGCGCCGCCTACCGGGGCGACAAGCTCACCCGGCGCGTCTTCGAGCAGATCCTGGCGGGAGATTACATCGCCCAGGCCATCGTCCCGCCCTCGGAGCGCCGGGTGCACGTCGGCACGGCCCCCCAGGATCTCAAGCTCGACCTGCGCTGCTACGCCTATGCGGGCCGGGTGCAACTGGTGGCGGCCCGTCTTTATCAGGGACAGACCACGAATTTCCGTACGCCGGGCGGGGGCTTTGCGGCGGTGGTGCCCGTCTCCGGCCACAGTACAATCGCCCCATGAAAGTATTCGCCATCGCCGGCTACTCGGGTTCCGGCAAAACCACCCTTCTGGAAAAAGTCATTCCCTGCCTGACCGGCCGCGGATTGAAGGTTTCCGTCATCAAACACACCCACCACGGCTTCGACATCGACCGCCCGGGCAAGGATTCCTACCGCCACCGGGAGGCGGGGGCCAATGAGGTGATGATCGCCTGCGGCGTGCGCTGGGCCCTGATGAAGGAACTGCGGGAAGCGCCCGAACCCTGCCTGGACGATCTACTGGCCCGTCTGGAGCCTTGCGATCTGGTGCTGGTGGAGGGCTTCAAGCGCGAGCCCATCCCCAAGGTGGAGGTGTACCGCCCGGCCAACGGCAAACCGCCCCTCTACCCGGAATGGCCGGACGTGGTGGCCGTGGCCACCGAAGGCCCGCTGGATACCCCCTTGCCCCAGCTTCCCATCAATGACCCGGAGGCGGTGGCCGCCTTCATCGTCGATTACCTCAAGCTCTGACGCCCATGCTCACCTTCGAAGAAGCCCTCGGCAAGCTCCTCGCCGCCGCCCAGCCGGTCGCCGAGACCCGCAGCCTGCCGCTCACCGCCGCCGCCGGCCGGGTGTTGGCGGCGCCCCAGTTTTCCACCGTCGCTGCGCCGCCCCTGGATAATTCCGGCATGGACGGCTATGCGGTGAAGAGTGCGGACATCGCTACTGCCGGTACCTTCCTGCCGGTGAGCCAGCGCATCCCGGCAGGCTCCGTCGGTACGCCCTTGCAGCCGGGCACCGCCGCCCGCATTTTCACCGGTGCGCCGATCCCCGTCGGGGCCGATGCCGTGGTCATGCAGGAGTTGTGCGAGGCCGGCGACGATGGCGTGGTGGTCAATCAGGTGCCGGCGCCGGGCCAGAACATCCGCTTCGCCGGCGAGGACATCGCCGTCGGCGCCGAAATTCTCGCCGCCGGCATTCGCCTGCGGCCCCAGGACATCGCCCTGGCCGCTTCTGCCGGCCTGCCTGAACTGCCCGTCTACCGGCGCCTGCGGGTGGGCGTATTCTTCACCGGCGACGAACTGGTGCAACCCGGCGAGCCGCTGCCGCCCGGGGCCATCTACAACTCCAACCGCTACGCCCTGCGCGCCCTTCTGGAAGGTTTGGGCTGCGAGGTTCGCGACCTCGGCCAGGTACCGGACAAGCTGGAAGCCACGCGGGATGCCCTGCGCCGGGCGGCCGCCGACAACGATCTCATCGTCACCAGCGGCGGCGTCTCGGTAGGCGAGGAAGACCACGTCAAACCGGCGGTGGAAGCGGAAGGCCGCCTCGACATGTGGAAGATCGCCATCAAGCCGGGCAAGCCCCTGGCCTTCGGCGAAGTACGGCGCGAGGGCGGCAAGGCCTGGTTCATCGGCCTGCCGGGGAATCCGGTGTCGGCCATCGTCACTTTCATGATCATGGTCCGCCCCTTTGTCCTGCGCCTGCAAGGCATCCGCGACGTGACGCCCCGGGCTTTCACTCTGCGCGCCGACTTCGACTGGAAGAAACCCGACGCCCGCGCCGAATTCCTGCGCGGCCGCATGAACGAAAACGGCAGCGTCGAACTCTATCCCAATCAGGGGGCCGGCGTCGTCACCTCGCTTTGCTGGGGCGATGGCCTGGTCCTCAACCCGCCGGGACAACCGGTCGCCAAGGGCGATTCGGTGCGTTTCGTGCCCTTTACGGAATTGCTGTGATGAGCGTGCAAGTGCTGTATTTCGCCGGCCTCAAGGAAGCCATAGGTTGCCCCGGGGAAAAAATCGACCTGCCCGCCGGCGTCGCCACCGTGGGCGGCCTCAAGGACTGGCTGGCCGGGCAGGGCCGGGGAGCCCTTGCCAGCGCCAAGAACCTGCGCTGCGCCGTGAATCAGGAAATGGTCGGTCCGGAGGCCGCCGTCAAGGCCGGCGACGAAGTGGCCTTTTTCCCGCCGGTGACGGGGGGCTGAGATGGGCATACGCGTCCAGGAAGCCGATTTCGACGTCGGCGCCGAACTCGCCACCCTGCGCGCCAACGACGCCCGAGTCGGTGCGCTGGCCAGCTTCCTCGGCCTGGTGCGGGATGTGAACGACGGCAGCAGCGTCTCGGAGATGACCCTCGAACACTACCCGGGCATGACCGAGAAAGCCCTCGAAGCCATCGTCAGCGAAGCCAAGGGCCGCTGGGACATTTACGACGCTCTGGTGATCCACCGGGTCGGCCCGCTCAAACCCTGCGATCAGATCGTCCTCGTGGCGGTGACCAGCTCCCATCGGGGCGAGGCCTTCGCCGCCTGCGAGTTCATCATGGACTACCTGAAGACCCGCGCACCCTTCTGGAAGCGGGAAGCCACGCCCGAAGGCGCCCGCTGGGTGGATGCCCGGGATGCCGACGACTCGGCGGCCGAGCGCTGGAACAAATAAACGCTGGCGCGGTTGAGGGCTACTTCCCGAACAGCCCCTTCAGCCTGCCCTTGAGCTTTTCTTCGGCACCGGCCTTTACCTCTTCCTTTTTGGCTTCCAGCTTGGCCTTGGCGGCGTCGCCGATGAGGTCGCCGAGCTCGAGCTTGTAGGCCAGCTTGTCGAAGGGGCCGTGTAGCCTCACCGGTACCGTCAGGCCTTTGAGGTGGTCCAGATCCTTGCCTTCCTGCCCCTTGCTCGAAGCCACCACGCTCACCTTGGTCAGGTAATCCAGGCGGTCGTTGCCGATGTCAATATCGCCCTTGCCGCCCAGGCGCAGAAAAGGCGATTTCATGTCGAGATCCTCGTTGCGGGCGATGCCGTTGGCGATGCGGAAACTGGCGGTGAGTTCGGAGAAATCGGTCTTCTCCCGGCCATCGGCATCAGCCGTGGCGCTTTGCTTGGCTCCCAGCTTGCCCTTGAGGTCGCGCAGGGTCTTGGCCAGGTTGATGCCCTTGACGGCGCCGTCTTTGAGGACCACTGCGGCCGAACCGGCCAGGGCCTTCTTGAGGGCAGGCACCGTGTCGCCCCGGGTGGTGACGTCGAGATTGACGGTGCCCCGGCCTTCCAGCGGGTCCTTTTGCAGGGCATCCCTGAGCAGGGGCTCGATGGCCACGTTGCTCAGGGCCTGCCTGACGGCGAACTCGTTGGTGTTGGCATTGACCCCGATGCTGCCGGCCAGGGTGCCGCCGTAGAGGGCCGCGTTGATGGGGGCCACGTCGAGACGCCCACTACGGGCGGCGATACGGGCGTCGAGCTG
>SSTB01000015.1 GCA_009469665.1 Azonexaceae bacterium
CGCCAGAGATCGGCGAGATAGCCCTGCAAGGCGCCATTTTCGTCGCGGAACAGGTAGGGCGGGTAATTGTCGTCGGCGATGACCGTCAGCGGTGGCTTGGCGGACTCGTCCGCACACAAGGGCGCCGCGCCGCCCAATACCGCACAGCCGATCAGAGCCCGAAGCAGCATCCCTGCGATGCGTGCCGCCAATGTCATGTTTTCCCCGCGCCAATGAAAAGGGGCCGTTCACGGCCCCCCGATCGCCCGGAACGTTCTGCCCGGGTCAATCGACCCCCAGGTGGCTTTCCGCCTCGTCCTTGGTTTCGTAAAGATGCGCTATGACCTTCCTCCTAGTCAAGGCCTCGCCCAGTTGGGCGCGCAAAAAGCTGTTGCGCGTGTAACGCGTCACCGCCAGGTAGTAGCGCTCCGTCAGCTCCTTGACCATTGCGATGTAGGGGTCCACGAGTTGTGGCGGGATCGAGAAACGGTCGTAATTGACGATGGCGCAGACCCGGTGCCCCAGGGGCCCCAGGCGCTCATCGACCGCCGCTCGGATGCGGGCGATGTCGTCCGCACCGTGGATCACGAGGCCCTCGAAATTGACGAAGAAGACGTTCCTCAGGGGATCGTAGGACAGCCGCCGGTCTAGGGGAATGTCCAGCAGGCCGGGCCGGATGCCCATGGGTTCGTCGCGGAAAATGCGTGAATCCATCAGAACCGGGGGACGCGGCATAAGGGGGAGGAAGTCCATGCGGTCGAGGATGTCCCTTTGCAGATCCACCCCTGGAGCAATCTCGCACAGTTCCAGGCCTTCCGGCACCAGACGGAAGACGCAGCGCTCGGTGACGTAGAGCACTTCCCTGCCCCACTTCACGGCCTGGGGGCCACTGAACGTCCGGTGTTCGACCTCTTGGACGAACTTGCGCGCCTGACCGTCGCGCAGGATGCGCAGGGCGCCGTCCTCCGCCGCCACTTCGAGATCCCCGGCGGTGAAGGTTCCCACGAAGACGACCTTCTTGGCGTTCTGGGAAATGTTGATGAAGCCCCCGGCCCCCGCCAGGCGAGGGCCGAACTTGGACACGTTGAGATTGCCCTCCCGATCTGCCTGGGCAAGGCCCAGGATGGCGAGGTCCAGGCCGCCGCCATCGTAGAAGTCGAACTGGCTGGGCTGGTCGATGATGGCCTGGGTATTGACCGCCGCTCCGAAGTTGAGGCCCCCGGCGGGGATACCGCCGACGACACCAGGTTCCGCAGTGAGGGTCAGGAGATCGATGATGCGTTCCTCGGCGGCAACGCCGGCGACGCCTTCGGGCATGCCGATGCCCAGATTCACCACCGCATTGGCACGCAGTTCCAGCGCCGCCCGGCGGGCGATGATTTTACGCTCGCTCATGGGCAGGGCGGGAACGGCGGACATGGGCACCCGAATCTCCCCGGAAAACGCCGGGTTATACTGCTCGATGAAGGTCTGCATGTGGTACTCGGGCTTTTCGGCCACCACCACGCAATCGACCAGGATGCCGGGAATCTTGACCTGACGCGCGTTCAGGGAACCCCGCTCGGCAACGCGCTCCACCTGGGCGATGACCAGTCCGCCGGAATTGCGCGCCGCCATGGCGATGGCCTGGGCCTCCAGGGTCAGGGCCTCCTTTTCCATGGTCACGTTGCCGTCGGGATCGGCCGTGGTGCCCCGAATGATGCCCACGTGGATGGGAAAGGCCTTGTAGAACAGGA
Organism: Azonexaceae bacterium; assembly: GCA_009469665.1. The sequence continues at coordinate 1,716 of SSTB01000015.1, forward strand.
ATTCGTCGCCGTCCAGTTCCAGGCGACGGACGATGTCGGTCGTCGTCCGGGCGTTGAGTTTGCCGCCCCCGAAACGGGGATCGACGAAGGTTCCCAGCCCGACCCGGGTCAGGGTTCCCGGCTTACCCGCCGCGATATCGCGGAAGAGATGGGCGATGACCCCCTGAGGCAGGTTGTAGGCCTCTATACGGTCGGAAATCGCCAACTCCTGCAACTTGGGCACCAGTCCCCAATGGCCGCCGATCACCCGCCCGACCAGCCCGTCGTGACCGAAGTGATTAAGGCCCCTGGCCTTCCCGTCCCCCTGGCCGGCCGCATAGACCAGGGTCAGGTTGCGGGGATGGCCCAGGCCCCCCGGGTCCGCCTGACGCGATTCCAGGAAGGCGGCTTCGATGGCCACGGCGATGTTCTCGGCAAAGCCGATACCGACGAAGCCTCCCGTCGCCACCGTATCGCCGTCGCGGATCAGGCGCACCGCCTCCCGGGCGGTGACGACCTTCCCCGCGTCCGCCGCGGTGGCGAGGGCGGCGATCATGGGATGGCTGGCTTGGCTCATGGCGTGTCCTCCTGCCGTCATAATGCCGCAAATGCCGTCCAGGCGGTCCTCTGGTTTACCCTCAGAACCCGTGAATTCTCAGGGTTTGGCGAACCCTGCCTGGGCCGCGCGCGCCCAAGGAATGATCCTGGAACCCTCAGTTTCCGTCGCCGTCCAGGCGATCCCGGATGGCACGCAGCGCGGCGAGGGCAGCTTCGGTATCGAAGGCCCGCACCAGACGCAACAGGGCCGCCCCCTCCTCACCCAGGGCTTCGAGCAGGAGCGGTTCCGCTTCGGCCGAGAGGCCGTAGGCCAGGAAGCCGTCTTCTTCGAGGGAACGCTCCATCTGCACCAGCACGTCGCGCAGCCCCCCCGTGCCTCCGCCGCGGCCAACAGACAGCCAGTACAGCAGGCGCGCGAACAGCAGGGCCGGTTCCACGGGTTTGCGGATGAAATCATCCATGCCCGCCTCCAGGCAGCGGTGGCGATCCTCGTCGAAAGCGTTGGCCGTCATGGCCAGGATGGGCACCTGGCCCCAGCCGGGCAAACGGCGAATGACCCGGGTGGCTTCCAGACCGTCCATCACCGGCATCTGCACGTCCATGAGGGCCAGGTCGTAAAGAGCACCCCGAGCACGCTCCACCGCTTCGGCACCGTCGCCGGCCACCGTGACGGCAAGGCCCGCGTGTTCGAGCAGGGCGATGGCGACCTGCTGGTTGACCAGGTTGTCCTCAACCAGGAGTATCCGGGCGCCGGAATGGCCTTCCAGCAAGGCGCTTTCCGCTTCGGCAACGGGATCCGCCTCCAACGGGGCGTGGGGCGCGGCAACGCGGGCGAAGCGGGCGGTGAGCCAGAATGCACTACCCTTGCCAGGTTCGCTCTCTACCCCGGCGTCCCCGCCCATGAGGGTGGCGAGCCGCCGCGTGATGGCCAGCCCGAGACCGGTTCCCCCGTAGCGGCGGGTCGTGGAACCATCCGCCTGCTCAAAGGCGCTGAACAATTTTCCCTGCTGATCCAAGGGGATACCGATTCCTGTATCCCTCACCGTAAAGCGCACCAGAATACCTTCCCCGTCTTCGTCGACCGGATGGGCCTCCAGGGTTATACAACCGGATTCGGTGAATTTGATGGCGTTGCCAACATAATTGATCAGCGCCTGGGAAAGACGGGTGGGGTCACCCCGGAGAACCGTGGCACCCGCCAGTTCCTGCGCCACGGCGCTGCGCAGCGCAAGCCCCTTCGCCGCTGCCCGATCGGAAAGCAAGGCAAACACCCCATCCACGAGGGCCGCGACACGGAATTCGGCGACCTCGAGCACCATCTTGCCAGCCTCGATCTTGGAAAAATCGAGGATATCGTTCAGCACGTCGAGCAGGTGGACCGCCGAAGCGGCGATCTTCTCCAGTTTTTCCTTTTGGGCCGGGTCGGCAACGCTGCGCTGGAGCAGATGGGTAAAGCCTACGATGGCATTCATCGGCGTGCGGATTTCGTGGCTCATATTGGCCAGGAAGGTACTCTTCGCCCGGCTGGCGGCCTCGGCGTCCTGGGCGCGGGAAGCCAGGCGGGCGTTGAGTTGGGCGATTTCCCGGGTTCGCTCAACAACCAGGTCTTCCAGGTGGTCCCGGTGGCGCTTCAACTCCTCCACCGCCGCCTTGCGCTCCGAGATGTCGGCGATCACCCCCACCAGCCCCATGGACGCCCCTTGCAGATCGAGCAGACGACGCCCGGTCAGGCGCCCCCAGAAAACGCTGCCGTCCTGCCTTTGATAACGACGTTCGAGATCGACGCTATCGATATGACTCGCCATGAGTTGCAGCATGCGATCCCGGCTGGCGTCCCTTTCCTCCGGGTGCACCAGCGCCACGTACTCCATTCCGATCAGGATGGCTCCTTCGAAGCCGAACAGTTCCCCCATGCGTGCATTGGCGTGGCTAATGCGCCCTTCCGTGTCCACCAGGAAAATGCCGACGCTGGACGCGTCGAAGAGCGTGCTGAGGAGCCGCTCCCGCTCGGCCAAGGCGAGCTCGGCAGCATGGCGCTCGCTGATGTCTTCCTTGACGCCCAGGAAGTGAGTGGTGTGACCGGCGGCATCGACCACCGGCGAGATGCGCAGGGAATCCCAATACAGACTGCCATCCTTGCGCCGGTTCTGCACCACCCCCTGCCAGCTCCGCCCAGCCAGGATGGTTCGCCAGAGATCCTCATAGACTTCCGGCGGCGTCGTTCCGGAACGGAAGATGCTGGCCTCCCGCCCCCGCAGTTCGCTCGCGGAATAGCCACTGCTCGCTTCGCAGGCGGGGTTGGCATACTCGATGCGTCCCTCGGGATCGGTGATGACGATACCGACCGGCGATTGTTCCACCGCCGTGGACAATTTGCGCATTTCTTGGGACGACTCGTTCAAGCGGCGCTCGAATTCAAGGTTTTCGGTAATGTCCAGACCCGAGGCCAACAAGCCTTCCGCCTCGCCGCCCTCGCCCCGCAGAACAACGGTGGACCAGGCCACGGTGCGACTGACGCCGAAGCGCGTACGAAGCTCCGTACGTTCGTAACGCCGCTCCGGGGAATCGCCCGCCAGGGCTGCTGCGAAGGCCTCGCGCTGGGCTTCGCGAGTCGATTCGGGGACGAACTGGGCAAACCAGTCGCTGCCGACGATCTGGTCTTCCCCCACGTGCAGAAGCTGGCAGCCGGTACGGTTGATGCGCTGCACCGTCCCCCGGGGGTCCAGCACGAGAATCATGACTCCCGCAACTTCGAGATAGCGCTGGACCAGGGATTTCTCCCGTTCCAGATCCCGGGTGCGAGCTTCGACCTCCCGGGCCAGGGATTCGTGCCATCCTTCCACCGTCGCGGCCATGTCGTTGAAACTCACGGCCAGGGTGCGCAATTCCTCGCCGCCGCGGATTTCCGCGGTCTGGACTCTGGCCCCCAGGTCGCCGGCGCTGACCCGCCGCGCCGCGTCGGCCAGCGCACGCACCGGAGCCGTCGCCCGATGGACGATGAGGGCTACCGCCAACAGGGTAAGAACGAAGCAGACCAGGCCGAAGGAGAGACCGCGGCGGAACATGCGGTCGGATTTTTCCAGAGCCTCACCCAAATCGCGGCGCACAACCAGGGTCCACACGTCACCGGCACCCATGCGCAGCAGGCGGTAGGTGGCCACGAACTGCCGCCCTTCGGGGCCCGGCTCGATGAAGCTGCCTTCGACTCCATTGCGGGCTGGGGCATCCTCCGATCCGCCCGGCACCCAGGATTGCGCAGGCCGGAAATGGGCCAGTCCATGCCGTCCAGCATCGTAGACCGCAAGGCTCCCGCGGGAGCCCAGGATGGTCTCGTCGCTGCGGGACAGACTCCCCAACAGGCGGCGGACGTCGACGTGGGCCACCAGGAGCACTCCTCCCCGTGCTGCCGCATCGCCCATCTGGCGGACGACGAGCAACTGCGCATCGGTTCCGTCGTGCTCCAGGCTGATGGTCTCCAGATTGCCGATAGCACGAGCGGTTTCCATCCATGGCCCTGCCACCGCACTCCCGGTTTCCAGGGAGTCGCTGGAAGCGAGGATGCGGCCGCTCTCCCGATCCACCATGCGGATCTTGCGGTAGCGCTCCGGGTAGGCCCGGTCGAGGGTCGTGAAGGCGTGCAACAGCGTGGCCTGAAGACGTGCCGCGCCCTCCTGCCCGTGCCGTGCAGCAATACGCTCCCGCAGCAACTCGGACTCGGCCAGACTGAGCACATCCCCGCGCCGTTCTTCTAGGCTCGCCGCAATGGCTTCCACCCGGGCCTCGGCCAGAAGTTCCTGGGAATCGATGGCATCCTGCACGCGCACGTCCTTGGCACCCGCGATCCCCAGGGCCGGGACCCCGCCGTACCAGGCAAGCACCAGCACGAGCACGGCCAGACCGACACAGACGGCCAGCATCAGGCCAATACGCCCGGCGAAGGTGCGCAAGTTGAAGGGACTGGTCACGCTCGGGACCTCGACACGATTTCTCTAGCGCTCAAGGGTCGTAGTCGAAAACGCCGATCCGGTACCGCTCCGGTGCCGCCAGGGCCTCCTCCAGACCGCGGTAAGCGAAGGCGCCGGCGACCCGATCCCAGGCCGCAGTGCTCGGAATCTTGCCGATCTGCTGCAAAAAACGGAACTGACCCTGCAAGGGGGACTCGCCTTCCGCACTGGCCGGGACTTTCGGTGCCGAGGGAACGTCCAGGAGCTCGCGCCGCACGATGCGGATTGCCTGCTGCATGCCTAGTCCGCCAGGCCTGCCGCTCAACTGCTCGCCATCGGCCAGGGTCCAGCGCACGGCGCGCTCGAGGTTGGCGTTGTTCTGCCGCAGCCATGCGACGGCCCGGGCCAGGGCCGCAGCCAGATGCCGGACGGCCTCGGGGTGCCGCGCCTCGAAACTGCGTGAGACCACCAGAAAATCCGAACTGGGACTGCGGAACACGACCCGATGCGCTACCGACCGCTCCAGCGCTACAGCCGGGGCCGGCTCCCAGGCGGCAAAGGCCGCAATCCGTCCTTGGGCGAGCGCGTCGGGCATTTCGTCGACCCCCATGGGGACCAGCTCGACGTCCTTCTCGGAGAGGCCCGCCGAGGTGAGCCCCTGTAAGAGGGCGTAGTGGGCGCTGGAACCCTCCGCGTAGCCGACCCGCTGGTCGCGCAGGGCCGCCATCTGGGCCGCTTCGCGGGATACGACCGAGGTAAAGGTCTGCTTGGCCAGCCCCACCACCCACACCGGCTCCCGCAGCGCGGCAGCCAGGGTAGGCATGTCGCCCAGGAGGCCGGCTTCCAATCGCCCGCCTCCCAGGTAGGGAACCATGTCCGGCCCCCGCCGGAAGGGCAAGGCGCTGAAGCCTATCCCCAACCTCCCGAGTTCGGCCCGAAAGATGCGATCCCGCCGTAGGACCGCCCCCAGAACACCGGTGGGGTAGCCCAGGGGCTGCACCCCCAGATCGAAGCGATCTTCCCGCGGCGCCAGATCGTAGCGATCCGTATAGGCTTCCGCCAAGACAGCGCCGGGGGCGATGACGAGGAACAACCAGAGAAACGCGCCGCGCATCATGTCATGTGCCTGATTTGGCCAACTTTCCAGCATGATCCTAGAAACCTCAGTTGGACGAGCCCGTTGGTGCTTTCGGGCGGGTGTCTGGCGCGAAGTGACGACGCGGCAGGCTCATGCCTGCAAGGAAGTGCGACAAAGCCAGGCGCCCGCCCGGATGCGCCAGCGGGCTCGTAGCGATGGACCCGACGGGAGAGCGTTGGGGAGGTGCGCGGAGGTTCAAGGCACAAGGCATTCCGGGGACCGACAAGCGGTCAACTGAGGTTTCTAGGATGATAGAACACTAGAGGCCGTGGCGCCGAACAATCCCGGTTTGGCGCAACCACGGGCATAATGGCCGTCCCCCACCCAGACAGTCCTCTGCCCGATGAAATCCGTCCCCACCATCCTGTGCAGGCCCTGCGCCACCCTTGCCCTGGTTCTCGCCTTGAGCTGCCCCGCACTGCCGGTCGTGGCCAACGAGGGCGCCGCTGCCCCGGAGCCGATCAAACTGACGGTGAATCTCGGAGACCCCGCCCGGGAAGGCCGCTATCTGCAGGTCGAATTGGTCCTGGAGGGCGCCGCCGAAGTGCTGCACGCCGTCACAGCCCACAAGCCCAAGGTACTGCACGAACTCATCATGATCCTCTCCAGCCAGGAATCCGGCCGGCTGCTCACCCTGGAGGGAAAACACGCCCTCGCCGAGGCCATCGTCTCAGGAATCAACAAGGTACTGCACGAGAGCCCCAAGACCGGCGTTCAGGATGTGCTATTCACCAGTTTCATCATCCAGTAGCCGGAGTCGAAGACCCGCGGGCGAGGCCGGGAAACCCGCCAGATTAAGCCGGCTTCCGCCCTGTCAAGGGCCCATTTCCTTGTGCCAGGCTATTACTTATGGCATAAGTACAGCCCATGTACGACTTTTCGGGCGCGCCCCATGCCGAGCCGGACCCATACTCCCGAACGCCGCCAGAGAATCGACCGCCGTCACGAGGATCTGGGGCCTCCCCCAGGCCACGAAGAAAGGCGGCGCTCTCCTGAAAGGCGCCATCCCCGCGTCGAGCACGTCGACTTCGACGAACATATCGATGTCCCTCCGGTGCGGGAGAGCGCCCGTCCCCGGGAAAGCTGAAGCGCGGTTTCTGCCCAGACCATCGCTGCAAGGCGCACAGCGGTCTTCCGTGCCTTCCCTTTTCGGCAGGGCAAGGGGGGGTCGGGACGTCGCAGCCCCGACGTCCCAGAACGGCCGGGATGCTTGCCTTTCAGCCAAAAGCCGTCGTATTGGCCCTTCCGCCCGCCAGACAGGCATAGCGAGAGGGAAGAGAACCCGGCAAGTCCCGGCCCAGCAAGAGCGCCTCGGCATCCGCCAGAGGCGCTCCGCTGGCCAATACCCATTCCGCCAAATGCGCGAAGGCGGCCAAACGCATCCAGAACAGCGCTTCTTCGTTCAAACGAATCGTCATCGCCTCTCTCCCCAACCCAGAGCTGCCCTGCGCAGGCGAGAAGGATGATTTGGGGTCCGGCCACGTACAGTTTTCCGGGCCATGCTGCACCTCCGTCACTGTCAGTTTCCCGACAAAACGCCGGGTACGAAGGCTTTCGAGCAAGAATCGCTCCCGGAAAGGGTGCCGGGACTCAGGTCCAGCCCAGAATGAAGACTATTCCTCGCCAAAGGGCCACTGCACCCGGGCAATACAGACCTCAGAGCCTGTGAATTTTTCGGGCGCGCCCGAGCGGCGTGCGCAGGTGTGCACGATCAAGGTGCAAAGTACAGCCATAGCTCAGGGTATGGCGAGCCCCGTGGACGCCAAGCAGGCGAAAGGATCCAGGACAACCAGGGGCGAAGGGACTCTTCACAGGCGTTCAGAGCTTGGCCATCAGTACGTCGCGAATCTCGCCGTCGCCAATCATGCCGCTCGTGCCCAGGGCATAGGCACAGTGCATTTCCAGGATGCCGTCTTCGAAGGCAATCGACCTCGCTGCTGCGTCGGCCACGTTCTTCAAGCGAATCAGCCGCAGGCCTTCCCGTACGGCTTCCTTGCCCATCTGGTCGATGCAGATGGTGCGCAGCGCCATGTTGAGACGGTGACAGGAAAGATTGTCAAGGAAATTTAGCCCCGCTCCGTCGTTGGCGAGACTATCCCAATCCACTTCGTAGGGAATGGCCTTGCCGCAGATTTCCTCGATCTCCCTGACCCGAGCGGGCAGGATTTCTTCCTGGATTTCCTTCATCTTGCGGCGTTCGGCGAGTCCCATCGTTTTCTCCTCATTGGTTTCGTGGTCGGTAGCGCAGGGGTGTGCGCGTCCCCTGGAGCAGGAATTTCCGGTCGTGGCGCGGATCCGGAGTCCATCTCGCTTCCAGCGCCTCCCATGTTAGCGGGCACCGCCCGCGCACACAAAGGGTGCGGCACGACCGCAGCGTGGACACACCCACCCACCTCCGCGCACATCTTGCAGGCTGCACTTTTGAGGGATGGCCATGCCCCTTCCGTCGAGGCTGTGTAAACTGCCGCCTGATCTCCTTCTCACGGAAGTTTCATGGATCACGCCCTAGGACCGGATCTCGCTGCCGTCTGGTTGACCCTGCGGCTCGCCGCGGTAGTCACGGCACTGCTCCTCATCCTCGGTACCCCTCTGGCCTGGTGGCTGGCCCGTACCCGCTCGCCCCTGAAGGGCACCATCGCAGCGGTGGTGGCGCTGCCCCTCGTTCTGCCACCCACCGTCCTGGGTTTCTACCTCCTGGTCGCGCTCGGCCCCCACGGACCGGTCGGACGCCTGACCGAGGCTCTTGGCGTCGGCCTTCTGCCCTTTACCTTTCCAGGTTTGGTAGTAGGTTCGCTCATCTATTCGCTGCCTTTCGTCGTCCAGCCGGTCCAGAATGCCTTCGAGGCCATAGGCGAACGCCCCCTGGAGGCCGCGGCGACGCTGCGGGCGAGTCCCTGGGATACCTTCTGGTCCGTCGCCTTGCCCCTGGCCCGCCCTGGACTGGTGAGCGGTGCGATCCTGGGCTTCGCCCACACGGTGGGTGAATTCGGCGTTGTGCTGATGATCGGCGGCAACATCCCTGATAAGACCCGCGTCGTGTCGGTACAGATCTACGACCACGTCGAGGCCCTGGAGTACGCCCAGGCGCACTGGTTGGCGGGAGGCATGGTGTTGTTCAGCTTCGTCGTGCTGCTTGCGCTCTACACCCTCAACCGGCCCAGGAATCGGCAAGCGTGAGCGGCGTGACGATCCACGCCCGCTTTCGCATCCCGCGCAAGGATTTCGTGCTGGATGTCGATCTCGCCCTGCCCGGCACCGGCGTGACCGCGGTATTCGGCCCTTCCGGCTGTGGCAAGACGACCTTCCTGCGCGCCCTGGCGGGCCTGGAGCGGGCACCCGGAGGCTACACGACCATCGGGAACGAAGTCTGGCAGGACGACTCCCGCGGAATCTTCGTCCCCCCCCACCGCCGTGCCCTGGGCTATGTCTTCCAGGAAGCGAGTCTGTTCGACCACCTCTCGGTCAGACAGAACATGGAATTCGGGTTGCGGCGCACCCCGTCCGCACTGCGCGCCTTCCGCACCGCTGAGGTCGCCGAGCTACTGGGGGTATCGGCACTCCTGGACCGGATGCCCGCCGGGCTTTCCGGCGGCGAGCGCCAACGGGTGGCCATCGCCCGTGCCTTGCTCAGTACACCGCGCCTCCTCCTTATGGACGAGCCCCTGGCGGCTCTGGACCTGAAGCGCAAGCGGGAAATCCTTCCTTACCTGCAACGCCTGCACGCCGAACTGTCGATCCCGGTCGTGTACGTGAGCCATGCCCCCGGTGAAGTTGCGCGGTTGGCGGATCATCTGGTTCTACTTGATGGGGGACACGTGGCCGCCCATGGCCCCCTGGGAGACACCCTGGCCCGCATCGACCTGCCGGCAGCATTTTCGGACAATGCGGGCGTCGTTCTCGACACCGTCCTCGCCAGCCACGAGCCGGATCACCTCTCCCGACTCGAATTTCCCGGGGGGCACATGCTCGTCGCCCAGCGGCCGGAGGCAGCGGGCGCCCACCTACGCTGCCGAATCTATGCCCGGGATGTCAGCCTGGCCCTGGATCGACCCCTGGGCACGAGCATTACCAATTTGCTCCCGGCCACCGTGGTCGCGGTCGCCCCGACCCACCAGCCCGGTCACGTGCTGGTGCAACTGCGTCTGGGTGAAACCCTCCTACTGGCGCGCATTTCGGAGCGTTCTCGCCGCGAACTAGCCGTGGAGCCCGGACTGCGCGTCTGGGCACAGATCAAGGCGGTCGCCCCCCTGGCCTGATCGCCTTCCGGCACCGTATCCAGGCCGCACAACAGACAACTCACCATTGGCAAGGTGCGAGTGAAAAATCGGAACCCCCGGGACAGAATCCCGGCAGGAGTCAGGCAGCGAAGGTGTAGCCGCGCTGCATCTTTTCCAGTCGGCTGATTTCAGCCCGCAGAGCCGCCTGCTTTCCGGCGGTGATCATGCACGTCCCATTGCGCCATTCGAAGCGAACGAGGTGGGGACGGACCCCGGCCCTATAGAGGGCGTAGGCGACCTTGTCGATGCCCGGTTGCTCCAGACGCCGACCGTCATTGAGTTCGGCAATGAATTCGTCTTTGAACCACACCACATTTGCGCTGAGTGCCATAGCCGTACCTCCTCTTCCATGTGTAGCTTAATTCCAGGCCCCCCAGCTTGCCTGTGAGAGATTGCACAGTCATTGCGACTCGCCTTCGCCCAACTGCGAATTTCCTGAAGACAGATCAAAGTCCGCCGGGCCACACTTCTGGCATGTTCAGCACTTCCCTTCGCTTCTTTCAGAATGGCCCTCGCTGCGCAGATGTCCGCTACCGCCCGCCGCTTTCCTGGCAATAAGGGAATCTGGGTGGGAATCAGTTGCGAATTTCTGGAATTCGCAGTGATGTTCGCCCTCTACTTCATCGCCCGCGCCCACCATCCCGAGGCCTTCGTGGCCGGGGCAGAACGCCTTTCACGGCTTGCTGGCACGGTCATCACACTGGTGATGGTGAGCAGCAGCTTTCTCGTGGCAGCGTCTGTCGACGCCCTGCGGGCGGGATTGCGCACCAGAGCACTGGCCTGCCTGAGCGCAGCGCTCGTTCTTGCCCTGGGTTATCCGGTGGTGAAGTTCCTGGAGATCGGGTGGAATCTGGAGCAAGGCATAGGCGGGAATTCCGGCATTTTCTTCACCGTATATTACTACCTGACCTTCAACCATCTGGTCCATGCCTCCTGGGGAATCATCGGCATGGTCTGGGTTCTCGCCCGCCTGACCTGGGGCGCCTATACGCCGGAAGAACACTCCGGCCTGGAAGCCCTCGGCAGCTACTGGCACGCCACCGACATCATCTGGCTGGTGATTTTTCCTCTTTTCTACGTCGTCAATTGAACGCCCGCTCGCAACTGCCTTCCCTCACCCTGGTCTGGCTGGCCCTCGTCGCCCTATCACTGGGTAGCCTGGGCCTGGGGGGCTGGCTGCACGGCTCCCGCTGGCTCCCGTTGCTCGTGGCGGGAATCGTCTGGCTGAAGTGCTTTTTGGTCGCGCGACGCTTCATCGAGGTGGAGAGCGCCCATCCCTTCGTGGCCAGGATCGTGGCGGTCTTCATTGCGCTGGCACCGGCGGCTCTGGTCCTGACCTCATTTTTTGGTGACGCCATCGCCCGCTGGGCAAGCCTGTAGCGTCGGTCCCGCCGCTTGGCCGGCTCAGTTCAGGAGTTCTCGTCTTCCGGCAGCGGCGGCTGCGGACGGCTCATGACGTAGAGCACCCCGGCGCAGCACAGCAGGAATGCCACGCCTGCGAGGGCACTCGGCGTCCAACTGTCGGCGAGACCCCGCGTCTGCAGAAGCCAAACGAAGAGGCCGACGACGGGCAGCGCTAGCAGGGCGCAAAAAATTGCGGTGGCCAGGGCAATCTGCTGCCCGATGTGGCGTTTCATGGCAACTCCTCGACCAGGAGCCAGACGGAGCGGGACTCGCTCACATCCTGGGTCGAAAGGCTGATGCCGCCCCGTTCTCCTGTTGTGGCCCGGCGGCCGCCGCCGCCCAGTTCGATCCACTCGCCGAGACGACCGCTGACGGTGGTGCTCAGGCGCTGGGTAGCGACGCTGCCTCCCGCGCCGGCCGCGTCGGCCTGCTGGCTGATGTCCAGCGTCACGCGATCACCGGCGAGCCGGGGTATGGCGTAGAACCCCTGCCCTACATCGCGATACACCGTGGTTTCGCTGGCGACGACGCCCCCCGGCCCGATGACGACCTGGCGCAGAGGAACGGGCAGGGAGCGGCCGACCTGGATGAATGCCGAGGCACCTTCGAGCGTCTGCACGCTCTGTTCGCCGGAATCCCGCCTCACGCTGCGGGTATCCCACACCTGGGCGCCGGCTTCGACCCGACGGGTACCCCCCAGGGTGACCTGGGCGCTGCCCGAGGCGCCACGGCGTTCGACCTCGGCCTGCCGATTCTGACTGATGCGGATGATCAGGCGCCGTGCGGGGGTGTCGATTGCGGCCAGGGCGCGCTTGATTTCGTCACGGTTGCGGGAGCTGGCACGCAGAAAGAGCTGGTTGTTCATGCCGCTCAGCGATCCCCCGGGCTCGACCAAGGGCAGCAGGACGGGCAGCACCTTGTCCACCGTCTGGCTGCGCAAAGGGATGACTTCAAGCTGCTGCTGCCCCCAAACGGAGCCCGCCGCGAGCAGGAGAAGACAAAACAGGCATCGGAACATGGGGGCAATCGTGAAAGTCAGGCGGTATTGTGGGCCAGGGCGAGGTATTCGCGTGAATTCATTTCCGTCAAGCGGCTGACCGTGCGGATAAATTCGCCCGCCTGGGTCCCTTCGGTATAGAGATCCTGCGGGGGGGCCGCGGCGGTGGCGATGAGCTTGACCCGGTGGTCGTAGAAGACATCCACCAGCCAGGTGAAGCGGCGGGCTTCGGAGGCCTGGTGGGTGGTCATTTTCGGAATGTGGGACAGCAACACTGTATGGTAGCGGCGGGCGATCTCCAGGTAATCATTCTGGGATCGGGGGCCACCGCACAGGGTCTTGAAGTCGAACCAGACGACGCCGTTGGCCCGACGCAGGGTGGCAATGTCGCGGCCCAGCACCTCGATTTTCCCCCCCTTCTTGCCCTCCTCTCCTGCCACCCTGCGAAAGGAGTCGAGCATTTTCCGCTCTGCCTCGTCATCATCAGGATGGTGGTAAATCTCCACCTGCTCCAGAGTGCGAAGGCGGTAATCGATGCCAGCGTCCACTTCGACAACGTCCATTCGTTTCTTGAGCAGGGCGATGGTGGGCAGGAAGCTTTCCCGGTGCAGGCCGTCCGGGTAGAGCCGGTCCGGTGGGTAGTTGGAGGTCATGACCAGGATGACGCCCCGCTCCAGGAGGCCATCCAGCAACCGACCGAGGATCATGGCGTCGGCGATGTCGGAGACGTGGAATTCGTCGAAGCAGAGTAGGCGCACGTCCTTGGCGATGTGCTCGGCTACCTTGAGCATGGGATCGGCTTCACCCTTGAAGGCGTCCAGATCCCGGTGAATTTGCTGCATGAAGGCGTGGAAGTGGACGCGCTTTTTGCGCCGGTACGGGACAGCGCTGTAGAAACAGTCCATGAGGAAGCTCTTACCCCGTCCGACTCCACCCCAGAAATACACACCGCGCGGCGGCTTGGGGGGCGACAGCAGGCGCTTGAAGGTGCTGTTACGGTCCACCTTGAAGCTCAGTAGGTCCGTGTAAAGACGCTGCAGAGATTCCGCCGCCGCCTTCTGGGCGGCATCGGCCACATAGCCGAGGCTCTGCAACAGACCGAGGTAGGCATCGAGCATGCCGGTGGCCGAGACATTGAGTTTTCTGTGAGGCATGGCGTTCTTGTCGCAGGGGGCCAAGGGTCCATTCTGCCAAGAAAGCAGCGCTTCCGGCGAATGAAAAAGGGCGGGCGCGTTACCGCTACCCGCCCTTTCAGGCTGTGCCGCTACCGGCTTAGAAGTGGATGGCGCGCTTGTCGCAGGCCAGGGCCGCTTCGTGGGTGATTTCGGAGAGCGTCGGGTGGGCGTGGCAGATACGGGCCAGGTCCTCGGAGGCACCGCCGAATTCCATGGCCACCACGGCTTCGGCGATCAGCTCGGAGGCATTGGCGCCGATGATGTGCACGCCAAGGATACGGTCGGTCTGGGCACAGGCGAGAATCTTCACGAAGCCGGTGGGATCCCCCATGCCCAGGGCCCGGCCGCTGGCCACGAAGGGCACCTTGCCCGCCTTGTAGGCGACGCCGTCGGCCTTGAGTTGCTGCTCGGTCTTGCCGACCCAGGCGATTTCCGGGCTGGTGTAGATGACGAAGGGCACGGTGTCGAAGTTGCAGTGACCGGCCTGGCCCGCGATCAATTCGGCCACCATGATGCCTTCTTCGGAAGCCTTGTGGGCAAGCATGGGGCCGCGCACCACGTCGCCGATGGCCCACACTCCGGGCAGGTTGGTCTGGCAGTGTCCGTCCACATCGACCATGCCGCGGTCGGTGAGCTTCAAGCCCACGGCTTCGGCATTCAGGCCGTCGGTATTGGGGATGCGGCCGATGGAGACGATCAGGCGATCGGCGTCCAGCGTCTGGGCCTTGCCTTCCTTATCGGTATAAGCGATGGAAACGCTCTTCTTGGTGGCCTTGATGTCGCCCAACTTGACGCCAAGTTTGATGTCGAGACCCTGCTTGGCGAAGACCTTGGCGGCCTCTTTGGCCACGTCCTGGTCAGCGACAGAAAGGAATTCGGGCAGGACTTCCAGGATGGTGACCTCGGAACCCAGGCGACGCCAGACGGAACCCATTTCCAGGCCGATGACGCCTGCGCCGATGACGGCCAGCTTCTTGGGCACGGTTTCCTGGTCCAGGGCGCCTTCGTTGTCCATGACGATCTTGTTGTCCACGGGCAGGCCGGGCAGATGGCGGGCCTTGGAGCCGGTGGCAATGATGACCTGCTTGGCCAGCACCTCTTCGTTGCCGACCTTGATCTTCCAGCTGTCGCCTTCCTTGGCGACGAAGGAGCCATGGCCGGCCAGGAAGCTGACCTTGTTCTTCTTGAACAGGCCCTTGATGCCGGAGGTGAGCTGATTGACGATGGTGTCCTTGCGGCCCTTCATGGTGGGCACGTCGATGCTGGGCTGGCTCACCTTGATGCCCTGGGCGGCGAAGGCGTGGCCGGCTTCCTCGAATAGGTGGGAAGTATGCAGCAGGGCCTTGGAGGGAATGCAGCCGACATTCAGGCAGGTACCACCAAGACGGGGTTCGCCCTTGGGGTCGGCATAAGGATTGGATTCGCAGCAGGCGGTGTTGAAGCCGAGCTGGGAAGCGCGGATGGCCGCCACATAGCCGCCGGGGCCGCCGCCGATAACGAGCACGTCAAATTGCTTGGACATGGTTCAACCTTTCGTTGTTCAGATGTGCGAAGCGCCAGCGCCCTCGTGAGACGCTGGCGCCCGAGCGACGTCGATTAGACGCCGAGGAGCAGGCGGGCCGGATCTTCCAGCGCTTCCTTCATGGTCACCAGACCGAGGACAGCTTCGCGGCCGTCGATGATGCGGTGGTCGTAGGACATGGCAAGGTAGTTGATCGGGCGCACGACGACCTGACCATTCTCGACCACGGCGCGATCCTTGGTGGCGTGGATGCCGAGGATGGCGGACTGGGGCGGGTTGATGATGGGGGTGGAGAGCATGGAACCGAAGACGCCGCCGTTGGAGATGGAGAAGGTGCCGCCGGTGAGTTCCTCGATCGACAGCTTGCCGTCCTTGGCCTTGTTGCCGAACTCGGCGATCTTCTTCTCGATCTCGGCGACGGTCATCTGGTCGGCATTGCGCAGGATGGGCACGACCAGACCGCGGGGCGAGCCTACGGCGATGCCGATATCGATGAAGCCGTGGTACACGATGTCGTTGCCATCGACGGAAGCGTTGAGCACCGGGAACTTCTGCAGGGCGGCACAGGCTGCCTTGACGAAGAAGCCCATGAAGCCCAGGCGCACGCCGTGGGTCTTCTCGAACTTCTCGGCGTACTGCTTGCGCAGGGCCATGATCGGACCCATGTTCACTTCGTTGAAGGTGGTCAGGATGGCGTTGGTGGATTGCGATTCGACCAGACGCTGGGCGACCCGGGCACGCAGCCGGGACATGGGCACGCGCTGCTCGGTGCGGCTGGCCTGCACGTCGATGCCCGAAGTGGGGACCGGCAGGGTCGCTGCAGCAGCGGCAGCCGGGGCGGCGACAGGGCCAGCAGCGGGTGCTGCGGCCTTCTGGGCGCCAACGGCGTCTTCCTTGGTCACGCGACCGCCACGGCCGGAACCGGTGACGTCGGAGGCGGCAATGCCTTTTTCGTCCAGGATCTTGCGGGCGGCGGGGCTGGCCGTACCGGCGGGAGCCGCGGCGGCCGGTGCCGGAGCGGCGGCCTTCGGCTCGGCTGCCTTGGCGGCGGGAGCAGCAGCGCCGGCCTTGGCTTCGGTGTCGATCCGGGCGATGAGTTCGCCGGAGGTCACGGTCTCGCCGTCACCCTTGACGATTTCCACCAAGACGCCGGCGTCCGGGGCGGGAACTTCGAGGACGACCTTGTCGGTTTCGATGTCTATGACGATCTCGTCACGGGCAACGGCTTCGCCGACCTTTTTCTTCCAGGACGCCAGCGTGCCTTCGGCAACGGACTCAGAGAGCTGGGGGACTTTGACTTCGATAATGCTCATGATGGCTCCACTCGTGCAGTGTTATCAGTACTCGATCTTGCCCAGGGCGGACTCGACCAGAGCTTTTTGTTGCTGGTTGTGCTTGGCGAGATACCCCACCGCCGGCGACGACGAGGCGGGACGGGACACCAGGAGCAGTTTCTGGGTACCGCCCAACTGGGTATCCAGATGGTGACGGGAAGCGATCCAGTACCAGGCTCCCTGGTTGCGCGGTTCTTCCTGACACCAGACGATTTCCGTCGCCTTGGGGTACTTGGCGAGTTCCTTGGCCAGTGAATCCTGGGGGAAGGGGTAGAGCTGCTCCAAGCGCACGATGGCGATGTGGTTGAGCTTCTGCTCGCGCCGGGCGGCCACCAGGTCGTAATACACTTTTCCGCAGCACAGGACGACCCGGGTCACCTTCTTGGCATCGAGCTTGTCCACTTCACCGATGACGCGCTGGAACTCGCCGTTGGCCAGGTCTTCAAGCGGCGAGCAGGCGTCCTTGTGGCGCAGGAGGGACTTGGGCGACATGACGATCAGCGGCTTCCTTTGCATGCGCACCGCCTGACGACGCAGCATGTGGAAGACCTGGGCAGCCGTGGTGGGCACACAGACCTCCATGTTCAGCTCGGCGCAAGCCTGCATGTAACGCTCCAGGCGGGCGGAGGAGTGTTCCGGGCCCTGGCCCTCGTAGCCGTGGGGAAGCAGCATGACCAGGCCGCAGGCCCGGCCCCACTTGGCTTCGCCGGAGGAGATGAACTGGTCGACAACCACCTGGGCGCCGTTGGCAAAGTCGCCGAACTGGCCTTCCCAGATCACCAATTCATAGGGATTGGCGGAGGCGTAGCCATAGTCGAAGGCCAGGACGGCTTCTTCGGAGAGCACGGAGTCGTAGCACTGGAAGCCGGCCTGCTTTTCCTGTAGGTGCTGCAGGGTGTAGTAGGTGCCTTCGTTCCAGTTCTCGCGGTTCTGGTCGTGGAAGGCGGCGTGGCGGTGGAAGAAGGTGCCGCGACCGACATCCTCGCCTGAGATGCGCACGCCGTAGCCGGAGACCAGCAGGGAGGCGTAGGCTAGGTTCTCAGCCATGCCCCAGTCGACGGGAAGCTTGCCCTCGCCCATGGCCGCACGATCCTCGACGATTTTCTTGACCCGGGAGTGCAGGGTGAATCCGGCCGGAAGTGTGGTCAAGCGCTGGGCCAGGCGCTGCAAATCCTTGGCAGGTACCCGGGTGTCGCAGGTCTCGATGTAGTTCTTGGCTAGGAAGGGCATCCAGTCGATGGTATTCGGATGCTTGTAGCCTGCCAGAACCGGGTTGTAGAGCAATTCGCCCTTGTCGAGGTGTTCGCGGTACTGGGCAATCATCTGGTCGGGACCGTCTGCCGGCAGCACGCCTTCGGCGATCAGCTTGTCACCGTAGAGCTTGCGGGTGCCCGGATGCTGGCCAATCTTCTTGTACATCAGGGGCTGGGTGACCATCGGCTCGTCCTGCTCGTTGTGGCCGAGCTTTCTGAAGCAGACGATATCTACCACCACATCCTTCTGGTACTTCTGGCGGAACTCCATGGCCACCTGGGTGGCCAGCGCCACCGCTTCCGGATCGTCGCCATTGACGTGGAAGATGGGCGCTTCCGCCATCTTGAAGATGTCCGTGCAGTACAGGGAGGAGCGGTAATCACGGGGATCGCTGGTGGTGAAGCCGATCTGGTTGTTCACCACGATGTGCAGGGTGCCCCCGGTGCCGTAGCCGCGGGTCTGGGCAAAATTGAGCATTTCCTGATTGACGCCCTGCCCTGCCACAGCAGCGTCGCCATGCACCAGTACCGGCAGAACCTTCTGCTTGCCCACCGCGCCGCGCCGTACCTGACGGGCGTAGACCGAGCCCTCCACCACCGGATTAACGATTTCCAGGTGTGAGGGGTTGAAGGCCAGGGTCAGGTGGCAGGGGCCGCCCGGGGTGTAGACGTCTGAGGAGTAACCCAGGTGGTACTTGACGTCGCCGGCCGAGAGATCGCTCTTCTTCTTGCCTTCGAACTCGTCGAAAAGCATGGCAGGAGCCTTGCCCAGGGTATTCACCAGAACGTTCAGGCGACCTCGGTGGGCCATGCCGATGACCACTTCATCGACCCCCAGCCGGCCGCCGGTACGGATGGCTTCATCCATGGCGACGATGAGGGATTCGCCGCCTTCAAGGGAGAAGCGCTTCTGACCGACGTAGCGGGTGTGCAGGTAGCGCTCCAGGGTCTCGGCGGCAGTAAGGCGCTCCAGCAGACGCTTCTTCTGCTCTGGGTTGTAGGAGCCGCGGGAGCGAATGGTCTCCAGCCGCTCCTGCAACCAACGCTTCTCGCCGTACTCGCTCATGTACATGTATTCGACGCCAATGGAGCCGCAGTAGGTCTGCTTCAGGGCCTCGACGATGTCGCCCAGCTTGGCGTTCTCGGGCGTGCCTTTGAAGGAACCGGCGTTGAAGGTCTTGTTCAGGTCGGAATCCGAGAACCCATAGAAGGAGAGTTCGAGTTCGGGGATCGCCGGGCGGGGCATGCGCTTGAGGGGATCCAGGTCGGCCCAACGGGTGCCGAGAAAACGATAGACGTTGATGAGTTGGATGACGCCGACCTGCTTCTTGCCGTCCTCGCTGGACACCGGGGCTGCAGGCCGGAACCCGCCGTCCTTGGCCAATTCGGCAAAGGCGGCGATGACCGGTGCGTGGGGCACGTCGCGGGCGACGTAACCCGGCATCTGGGTCAGGCGATCAAAATAATCGCGCCACTCCTCCGGCACGGCGGTCGGATTATTGAGATAGTTCTCGTAAAGCTCTTCGACGAAGGGCGCGTTGCCGCCGAAGTACATAGAACTGTCGAACAATTGCGTCATCGTGGTCATGAATGTCCCCTATTGGGTGTTATGGCTACCCGCGTGCCGGCCTTACGCTGACACAGCGGCTACTGCTTGAAAAAAAGGCGACCCGCAGGCCGCCTTTTCTTGGTCGCGCTCAGGCGCGCTGAGCCAGCGGTACGACGTCGCGCTTGGCAGCGCCAATGTAGAGCTGACGCGGCCGACCGATCTTGTACTCGGGGTCGGTGATCATTTCTTCCCACTGGGTCATCCAGCCGACAGTACGGGCGAGGGCAAAGATGCAGGTGAACATCTCTGTGGGAATACCGATGGCCTTCTGGACGATACCGGAATAGAAGTCCACGTTCGGGTAGAGCTTCTTCTCGACGAAGTAGGGATCTTCCAGGGCGATCTTTTCCAGTTCCATGGCCAGCTTGAACAGGCGGTCGTTCTGAAGACCCAGTTCCTGGAGCACGTCGCCGCAGACCTTGCGCATAAGCTTGGCGCGGGGGTCGAAGTTCTTGTAGACGCGGTGACCGAAGCCCATGAGCTTGAAGGAGTCATTCTTGTCCTTAGCGCGATTGATGTACTCACCGACGCGGGACACGTCGCCAATCTCTTCCAGCATCTGCAGGCAGGCCTCGTTGGCCCCACCGTGGGCCGGGCCCCAGAGACAGGCAATACCGGCGGCGATACAGGCGAAGGGATTGGCGCCGGAGGAACCGGCCAGACGCACCGTGGAGGTGGAAGCGTTCTGCTCGTGGTCGGCGTGCAGGGTGAAGATGACGTCCAGGGCACGGACCAGAACCGGGTTCGGTACGTACTTCTCGCAGGGGTTGCCGAACATCATGCGCATGAAATTGGAGGTGTAGTCCAGTTCGTTGTCCGGGTACATGAAGGGCATGCCGGTGCTGTACTTGTAGGCCATGGCGACGATGGTCGGCATCTTGGCCACAAGGCGGTTGAAGCTGACGTTGCGGTGATCGGCGTCAGAAAAATCCATGGCATCGTGGTAAAAGGCGGACAGGGCGCCGACCACGCCGGTCATGACAGCCATCGGGTGGGCGTCGCGACGGAAACCGGAGTAGAACTTGGACAATTGTTCATGGACCATCGTGTGGTTCTTGATGGTTTTTTCGAACTGAGCCTTCTGGCTGGCATTGGGCAGTTCGCCGTTCTTCAGGAGGTAGGTGACTTCCAGGAAATTGCACTGCTCGGCCAGTTGTTCGATGGGGTAACCGCGGTAGAGCAATTCGCCCTTGTCACCGTCGATGAAGGTGACGCGGGATTTGCAGCTGGCGGTGGAGAGGAAGCCTGAGTCATAGGTAAACAAACCGGTCTTGCCACCAAGGGTGCGGATATCGACACAGTCGTTGCCGTGGGTCGGAGACATGATCGGGAAATCGACGGGAGCCTGTCCATCGATGCTCAGGGTTGCCTTGCGTTCGGTCGTCATGGTTACTTCCCTTTTTCAGGTGTGGTCACTTCACTGCAAAAAAACGGCAAGCCCGTACTGTAGGGGGCCTACCTTACTCAACTCTTACGTAACAGGGCTACGATGGGGGCAAAGCGGGGATCATGACATTCGGCCTGACCGCTAATCAAGTACCAAAGGTCGTGATCCTCCATCAGGACTAGTTCCTCGAAGGCGAATTGCTGCTGTTCATCCAGTTTTTCAAAGCCCTTGTCGAGAAAGCGCGTCAGCGCAATATCCAGTTCGAGCAAAGCCCGCCGAATACATCGCCAGCGCAGCCGCTCATATCGAGCACGATCCATCAGTCAGCGCCCCGTCTGACAGCCCGGGCGGGGAGGCGACGTCCGACTGCTTGCCACGCGGGAAGCACGACAAACGCAGTCAATACGGCGCGTCCTCACCGGTAACATGGATCAGACGGCGCGGCGGACCATCATGTCCTTGATCTTGCCGATGGCCTTGGTCGGGTTCAAACCCTTCGGACAGACATCGACACAGTTCATAATGGTGTGGCAGCGGAAAAGGCGGTACGGGTCCTCGAGGTTGTCGAGGCGCTCGTTGGTCGCCTGGTCGCGGGTGTCTGCGATGAAACGATAGGCCGCCAGCAGGCCGGCCGGGCCGACGAACTTGTCCGGGTTCCACCAGAACGACGGGCAGGAAGTCGAGCAGCAGGCGCACAGGATGCACTCGTAGAGGCCGTTCAACTCTTCGCGATCTTCTGGCGATTGCAGGCGCTCGCGCTCCGGGGGCGGATCGTTGTTGATGAGATACGGCTTGATCGAGTGGTACTGCTTGAAGAACTGGGTCATGTCTACGATCAGGTCGCGAATGACCGGCAGGCCGGGCAGCGGACGCAGGACAATCGGTTGCTTCAAGTCATCGATATCCTGCAGGCAGGCCAAGCCATTCTTGCCGTTGATGTTCATGGCGTCGGAACCGCACACGCCTTCGCGGCAGGAGCGGCGGTAGGACAGGGTGTCGTCCTTGGCCTTGAGCTTGGTCAGGGCATCCAGCAGCTTGCGGTCGGTGGGCTCCAGCTCCACCGAGATGTCCTGCATGTAGGGCGCGTCGTCCTTGTCCGGATCGTAGCGGTAGATGCTGAATTGAACCGTACGCTTGGTCATGTTTTTCTCCGATCAGTACGAGCGCGTCTTGAGCGCGATGGGTTCGACGGACAGCGGCTGCATGGTGACCGGCTTGTAGACGATCGTGTTATCAACCGGGGAGAACAGCGTGTGCTTGAGCCATTCCTTGTCGTTGCGGCCATTCGGGAATTCCGGCGTATCCGGCGCGTCGTCGCGGACGTGGGCGCCACGGGACTCCTTACGGGCTTCGGCGGAGATCATCGTGGCCTTGGCGACTTCGATCAGGTTTTCCATTTCGAGGGCTTCGGTCCGGGCGGTGTTCCAGGCCATGGACTTGTCCTTGATTTCGAGCTGGCGGGCGGCCTTTTCGACTTCCAGGATCTTGCTCACGCCTTGCTTCAGCATGTCGCCGAAGCGGAAGACACCGGCATGGTCCTGCATGGTGCGCTGCATGGCCAGGCGGGTTTCGTGCACGTTGGCGCCGCCCTTGCGATTATCGATGGCGCTGATGCGGGCCAGGGACTTCTCGCCGGCGTCCTTCGGCAGCTCGCGGTGGGCCTTGCCGCCCTTCAAGTCTTCCACGGCGGAGTCGCCGGCGGACTTGCCGAAGACCAAGAGGTCGAGGAGGGAGTTGGTGCCCAGCCGGTTGGCGCCATGGACGGAGGCGCAGGCACACTCGCCGCCGGCGTAGAAGCCGGGGACGATGGTGTTGGCATTGCCGTTCTGGGGCACCACGACACGACCGGAGTAATGGGTCGGGATGCCGCCCATCTGGTAGTGGCAGGTGGGGACGACCGGCAGCGGTTCCTTGATGCAATCGACGCCGGCGAACTGGATGCCGATTTCGCGAATACCCGGCAGGCGCTTCAGGATGGTGGCCGGGTCGAGGTGAGTGATGTCGAGCAGAACGTAGTCCTTGTTGACGCCACAGCCGCGGCCTTCCTTGATTTCGGTGGCCATGGCGCGGGAAACCACGTCGCGAGACGCGAGATCCTTGGCGTTCGGCGCATAACGCTCCATGAAGCGTTCCTTGCTGCTGTTGCGCAGAATGCCGCCTTCGCCACGCACGCCTTCGGTAATCAGCACACCAGCGCCGGCCACGCCGGTGGGGTGGAACTGCCAGAATTCCATATCCTCCAGGGGGATGCCGGCACGAGCCGCCATCCCTAAGCCGTCACCGGTGTTGATGAAGGCGTTGGTGGAGGAGTAGAAGATGCGGCCGGCGCCACCGGTGGCGAAAATGGTGGCGCGGGTGTGGAAGATCACCACCTGGCCGGTTTCCATTTCCATGGCGGTGACGCCGACGACGTGACCTTCGCTATCGCGGATCAGGTCCAGGGCCATCCATTCGACGAAGAACTGGGTGTTGGCCTTGACGTTCCTCTGGTACATAGCGTGCAGCATGGCGTGGCCGGTCCGGTCGGCGGCGGCGCAGGAACGACGCACCGGCTTTTCGCCGAAGTTGGACATGTGGCCGCCGAAAGGACGCTGGTAGATTTTGCCGTTGTCGGTACGGTCGAAGGGCATGCCGTAGTGCTCGAGCTCGACCACCACTTCGTTGGCCTTGCGGCACATGAACTCGATGGCGTCCTGGTCGCCGAGCCAGTCGGAACCCTTGACGGTGTCGTACATGTGCCACGTCCAATGATCTTCTTCGGAGTTACCCAGCGAAGCGGCAACACCGCCCTGAGCGGCGACGGTGTGGGAACGGGTCGGGAAGACTTTGGACAGGACAGCGGTCTTGAGACCGGCTTCGGACAATTGAATGGCGGAACGTAGACCGGCGCCACCGGCACCGACGATCACCGCATCAAACTTCAGAACAGGAATACTCACGCTTACAGCCTCCAGAGAATCGCAGCAGCCCACGCGGTGTAGCCCACCAGCGCGGTCGCGGTCAGCACGTGCAGGGTGAGACGCAGGCCGGTCGGCTTCACGTAGTCCATCCAGATGTCACGCACGCCGATCCAGGCGTGGTAGAACAAGCTGACAAAAAAGAGGAAGGTCACGAACTTGATGAAGCCATTGGCGAAAACACCCTGCCAGGCCTCGAAAGTGCTCGGACGGAGAATCAGCAGGACGGCAGCCATCAGCACCGAGTAGACCGCCATGATGACGGCGGTGGCGCGCTGGACGATCCAGTCCTTGAGGCCATAGTGGGCCCCGACGACGATACGGTTGATCACAGCAGCACCCCCCACAGGATCAGGGTGAGCGGTATGCTCACGGCCAGGACCGCCGCAGCGGACTTGTTGGCACCCTCCTTCTCGATACCGATATGCAGATCGAGGAGCAGGAAGCGGATACCAGCGCAGAAATGGTGGCAGTAAGCCCAGATCAGGCCCGCCAGGACGACCTTGGCTGGCAGGGTCGAGGCCACAGCCTTCAAGGTGGCGAAGGTTTCGGGAGACGCCAAGCTCGCACCGAACAACCACAGCAGAACAGGTAAGCACAGGAAAAGACCGGCGCCGCTCACCCGATGCAGGATCGAGACCTTGCCCGGCAAAGGCAATCGAATCGTCGTCAAGTCCAAATTCTTTGGACGCTTCTTGATGGTCATTTCTGCCATGAACGTCATCCCTCGCGAAGTGTGCGGTAGTCCGCTTTTACGTGGTTTAAAAGTCCGTAATTATACATTCAAAACTGGGGAGACACCCCTGAAAACGGCCCCCTTAAGCTCAGCCGGAAGGATTACGCTCACCCCAACTCGTTCAAGTAGTGGTGCCTACGGGTACTGTATAGACCCCGGCGCCACTCGACGGGCTTGTTTCCGTAGGTGAAGGCCGTGCGCTCGATCAGAAGCAGCGCGCTTCCCTCCGCGACGGCTAGAAGTTTCGCACTGTGTGCATCCGCGGATACGGCCCTAAGACGCTCTTCCGCCCGGATCATGCGGACCCCGTAATCGTTCTCGAACAGGCTGTAGAGGGAGCGCCCGGAAGCGCGCAGGCGCTCCAGGGTCAGGCCGGGGAAAAGCTCACCAACCAGGAATATCTGATCCAGAACGACCGGTTCGCCTTCAAAGCGCAGTAAGCGCTCCACCGCCACCACCGGGTCGCCCGTCGCGATCTGCAGGGCTGCTGCCACCTCGGTCGACGCTGCAAAACTGCGGCACGACAAGGGCTCGCTCACCGAGTGTTCGTTGGCGCCGCTGTCCGGGATCAGGCGCAGAAAGCGGTAGGCGGAACGGGGATCGTCATGGGTGGCTACGAAGGTTCCCTTACCCTGGCGCCGTACTAGTAGATTCTCGGCCGCCATTTCGTCTATGGCCTTTCTGACCGTTCCCTGGCTGACGTTGAAGTGCGCCGCGAGCTCGGCTTCGCTGGGAATCGCATCCCCGGGGCCCCACTCGCCCTCCTCCAGGCTCTTGATCATGAATTCCTTGATCTGCCGGTATAGGGGGCTAAAGGTGGGCGAGGGCGAGCGCGTGATCGGACGGGAAGCTTCGCGATTCATGGGGAGGATTTCATCACAAATCCCCCTATGCGTCCATAAAAAGTTGTCTTATATAAGACAGATGACGAATTGACACTCCGACGCGAAGCTTCTAACATCTGCCGTCTCCGCGCCCGCCCGGGCGTTCGAGAGGTTACGCCCCCCTTATCCACGCATCCCACATCATCAGGAGAGACACATGTCCAAAGCTCCCATGCGCGTCGCCGTTACCGGTGCCGCCGGCCAGATCGGCTATAGCCTGCTTTTCCGGATTGCTTCCGGCGAAATGCTTGGCAAAGACCAGCCGGTCATCCTCCAGCTGCTTGACCTGCCGCAGGCCCAGCAGGCCGTCAAGGGCGTGATGATGGAGCTCGAAGACTGCGCCTTCCCGCTGCTCACCGGCATGGTCGCCACCGATGACCCCAATGTCGCCTTCAAGGACGCCGACGTCTGCCTGCTGGTCGGTGCGCGCCCCCGCACCAAGGGCATGGAGCGTGCCGACCTGCTGACCGCCAATGGCGCAATCTTCACTGTCCAGGGCAAGGCCATCGCCGAGAATGCCAAGGAAGACGTCAAGGTCCTGGTCGTTGGCAACCCGTGCAACACCAACGCCTACATCGCCGCCGCCGCCGCCAAGAAAGTGGGCCGCACCAACCCCAACAATTACCACGGCATGCTTCGCCTGGATCACAACCGCGCCCTGTCCCAGCTTGCCGGCAAGACCGGCCGCGCCGTTTCGTCCCTGAAGAAGTTGGTCGTGTGGGGCAATCACTCCCCCACGATGTATGCCGATTACCGCAGCACCACCTCCAACGGCGACAGCGTCAAGGCCCTGATCAACGACCAGGCCTGGAACAACGACGTCTTCCTGCCCACCGTCGGCAAACGGGGTGCCGCCATTATCGAAGCCCGCGGCCTCTCTTCAGCCGCGTCCGCGGCCAATGCCGCCATCGACCACATCCGTGACTGGGTGCTGGGCTCCGACGAATGGGTCACCATGGGCGTCCCCTCGGACGGTTCATACGGCATCCCCAAGGACATCGTCTTCGGCTTCCCCTGCGAGTGCAAGGGCGGCTCCTTCAAGATCATCCAGGGTCTGGAAATCGATGCTTACAGTCAGGAGAAGATCAACCTGACCCTGAAGGAACTCACCGACGAAGCCGAGGCCGTCAAGGACATGTTGTAAGCGACCCTGGACTTCGGCCCCACGCAAACCGCAGGCTCGTCCTGCGGTTTTTTTTCGCCCCTACCATCCCAGACGAACGAGCTCCGCCGCCTTGGCGGCCAGGCCAGCCAGAAGTGCCTCTCCCGCGCGCCGCCCGGGCGATTCAGCCCCCGGGCTGCGATAGGCCAGAAACACGGATTCCGGCGCGGCGGTACGCCGGTATACAACCATCGACATGGGGCACAAGGCGATCTGAGCCGCATCCTCCTCAACCAACTGCCACGCCAGACGGGCGCTACAGAACTGCACCACGAGGGCATCGGAAAACGGGCTCTCGCGCCGCCCCAGGTCCCCGGCCGTTCGCTCCAGCATGAGGTTGAAGGGAATCACTGCCGTCACCACCAGCCCGGACCCCTCGATGGACTCGATCAGCGCCTCCTTCACGCCAGTGAAACTCGCCACCGGGAACTCGATCCGCCTCACGGCATCCTCGGCCAGGACCTGGACGGGGGAGGCGATGAGCAGCACCAGGGAAAAAGCAAAAAAAAGCGCCCTGACGGGCGCAAATGGCAGATGAGGGAAGACATCTGACGCACGAAATGCGAGTCGAAGCTTGGCCGAATCCACACCAACCGGACGTTCGGCAGGGAGCAACTCCCTGCTCTCTGCCCCCCCTCCGGCGAGGAACTCGCGGCGGCCCCCTTTGCCACCGTTGTCCGCAATCGATCGCATCCCACCCATTCTTGCGAGTGTCGTGCCAAGCCTGCCAACAGTGACCCCAGGTTGGAAACCCCACGCTTTTTCGGGCGTTTCCGGCCTACCAGACGAGTCAAACCCACTCGCCCCAAAAAATTTTTGCGTCCAGAATCGCAACACTTGACTGCTCCATTGCACCGTAAGAGAACACTCGCGATGTTACCAAGCCAAGCGCAAGAAAAACGCCCTCCGAAGAGGGCGAAAACAAGGGCTAATGGAGACCTTCGGCACGTCTATGCACCGAATCCTGGCCCGATTATGGCGGAGAGGGCTTTGGTAGACCCGGGAATTCTTCCCGCCCCGGGGTACTGGGCTACGCCCTGTTCAGGCAGCTTCGCTGCCCCCCACCGGCGGGAGCTTGCAGACCAGCGCCGGTTCAGAAATTGTAGGCCACACTCCCGCCGGCGAGCCAATTGACCCCGGGCGCAGACTCGTAGAAACGGCCATTGCCGTCACCGACGATCACCGATCCGACATGCTGCTTGTCGAACAGATTGTCGACCCGCAGGAAGCCCCTCAGTTGCCAAGGTCCGACCCGGCGATCAAGGCCGAAACGAAGATTGGCGACCGTATAACCCGGTGCGGGGTGGGCTCTCCCGTCCCCGGGGTATCCCGAGACGACGACCTTCCCATTGGTGTCATCCACATAGACCTTGCTGCGCGCCACGATCTCCAGGGCGGTATGGAAGCCACTCACCGCATGACGCCAGGCGATTTCGCCAAACAGACTGGAAGCGGGAATTCCAGGCAGGCGATTGCCCTTGGGGATGAGCACTGCCGAAGAGGGTGTCCCAGCCCGCGTGACGAAGCTTTCCTCGTAGGTCGCCCGCAGAGCCGTGTAGGCTATCCGCGTGCTGAACCCATGGGCCCAAACGGAGTCCAGGCCCAGTTCGAAGCCACGGCGCAGGGTTTCCCCGGCGTTGCGGAAACTGGTCCGCCCCCCGGAGGACTGATCGACCACCAGTTCGTCCTCCGTATCGACCCGGAAAAAAGCCACATCGATGCGGGTCGCGTCCCCCAGGAAGGCCTTGAGGCCGACTTCCCGATGGCGGCTGGTGGCGGGCTCCAGATTGAAGGCGAAGCTGCCGTCCGTACCGGAATAGAACAGTTCGTTAAAGGTGGGCGCTTCGAATCCCCGGGCGAAGCTGGCATAGAGATTGGCCGCCGGCGTCAGCTTGTAGGTGATCGCCGCCAGTGGCGTGGTGCGTCGGTAAGTGACCGACCCACTATCGTCGAGATTGTTGCTCGACGCCGCATCGACGTAGCGATCGCGCACCCGGAAGCGGATGGAACTATGCCTGACCCCAGCGGTGAAACCCCAATGCTCCCCCTGCCATTCGGACTGCACGTAGGGATCGGTCGTCGTCACCCGGTCAGTCTCGTCCCGACGCAAGCGTCCCCTGACACCACAGACCGTCCCCCCCACGCCGCAGGCCAGAGCAGAGCTGAGGCTAACGGTATCGGTGGCGGTGAAGTTTTCGTAGCCGCGACGATCATCCGTGGCCGACTCATGGTCGATCCCAAGGGTCGTGGACAGTTTGCCCCCCGCGAGATCATGGCGCAGTATCCAGCGCGCGCTCAGGCCCGAAAACTCGCGGTCGAAATCGATCACCCCCCCGGAGTGCTTGCGCAGAGCAGAGCCCGCCGCGGTCCCGGCCCGCACCCGCTGGGAGGCGAAGGGAATCGACTGATACTGGATCACCGAACGTTGGCCCGCGTAGGCCGAAAGCTGCAGTGAATCGGAACCGAACTGCCTTTCGTAGTGAGCCCCCATCTGGAGGTGGTCGATGCTCTTGCGGGTGTTGTAATCCGTCGCATTGCTGACCACAGAACGTGGATCGTCCCGATAGGAATCCCAGTCCAGCCCCAAGGGATCTTCCGTGTCCGGCTGTCGGAAATTGTTGACCACGATATTGAGCTTGCTGACCGCATCGGGGCGGAAAGTCAGCTTGGCCATCTGCTGGTCCCGGGTCACCGCACTGTGTTCACGGTAGCCTTCGCTGGCAAAGCGCGATGCATCGATGACGTAGCCGATGCCCGCCGCCTCGCCCTGGCTGGCCACATCCACCTTCCAGGATGCGAAGCTCCCTGCCGACAGATGGCTTTCGACCACCGGCCTGCCCGACCCTTCTGGCGTGAACACCTGGATGACTCCGCCTGCGTGGTTGCCATAGACGGCCGACAGCGGGCCGCGCAAAACCTCCATCCGCTGCGCCCGATCCAGATTGAACGTCGCCGCTTGACCCTGCCCGTCCGGCATCGACGCCGGAATGCCGTCGCTGACCAGCCGGATGCCGCGTACCCCAAAGGCGGAGCGCGCCCCGAAGCCGCGGGAGGAAATCTGCAAGTCCTGGGCGTAGTTCTGGCGATTCAGGGCATTGACCCCCGGCACGGCGGCCAAAGCCTCGGAGGCATTGACCCGGCCTCGATCGGCGTCGATGCGCGATCGATCGACGACATCGATGGCTGCGGGCAGATCGAAGCTGCTGTGTTCGACTCGGGAGCCCGTCACGACGACCGGGTCGAGCGCAAGCGCCGGAGTCTCCGCGCGTGTGAGGACTGGAAAGGCAAAGGCGAGAGCGAGGGCCAGGGGCGACGGGCGAAGCAAGTAGGAAAATCGGGGCATGATGAAAAATTGATTGAAGACGCCGCATCCCGCGGCATGAACTCACACTGCCCAAGGCAGAACCCTGCCGCGACCGCCTAGGCGAACGAACTCCCCTTGTGTGGGCACACTGGCGTCCATTGGCGTCGTTTAGGGAAAGTATCCAAGACCCGCCAAGGCAGAAAGTCCACGCGATGACGGATAGCAAAACGCAACCACTGCCCTGTGGCGGCCGGAAGGGAACGTTTCCGGCCGCGGCGGTGATAGTGCCCGATTCGATTCCTGGACCGGCGGCCTCGGGCTTTCCACCGGCTGCATCGACGGGTGGATTGTGGCCCCTGGAGTTCGGCGGCGCACCGGGGAAATCTTGGCAAGGCCCTCATGGTTTTCTGGAGCGATGTGCCACAATGCCGGCACGGAATCCGACAAGTCGTCATAGAACGGCAAGAGCAGCCGAACTGACTTTTGTTCTAGGCCAAAAGCGCTATGGCACATAACGTGCTTTTTGATCTCGGTCATAAGAGCTCGGATAAAACGAAGCCAATTCAAGGCGGTTCCGTCGAAATTACTTAGGAGGAAGCAAGGCTCATGAAATCGGAAGATCTATTGCGATCGGTCCTCGAAGTGGAGGCCCCCTGGCAAATCGTCAAGGTCAGGGACGATCTCGGCAAGCGACAGGTGGATGTCTGGATCGCCCAGCAAACCGGGCGCAGCGGATGGTTTTTTGGCTCGAAGGCCACGGTGCCGCAGGATAGGGAGCAGGTCTGGCGCCACATCAATCTGGGCGGTTCGCGCTGCCTGATCCACGCCCTCCCTGCCGTTCTACCTGGGGGGCAGGCCCCCCTGTGGTGCGGCGACGGCGACCTCCCCTTCACCCGGGCCATGTCCCGCCAGATCGCCTCAATGCTCCTGGAAGGCGTCAAGTTCCAGAGCATTTGCTCCATCCTCGACGTCACCGTCGCGGATCTCTGGAAGTTCAAGCACAGCCTCGATAGCGGCAAGGCCGGCCTGTCCTCGGCGCCCCCGCCGCCACCGGTTGCCGCTGCCCCATCTACTCGCGTACCCGAGGCCGACGACCCGGTATGGGAGAAACTCCTCGATGGCTCGACCAATATCGATATCCGCGTTCTCAGCCTAAAGCTCCTGCTCACCAAGCTGCGCGAGCAAATGCGCGTGATCACCGATGCCGAGGTCCGCGTCCTCAAAGCCTACGAATTGCAGCGCTACTTCCTGCGTTACGAGCAAATGCTGGGTCACGAACTCGGCCAGTTGGGCCGTTAAACCGGCGGCCAGAAAAGGATAACAAGCGTGAATACCAAAGATGGATTGATGCCCGTCGCTCAGGCCGCAGACCTGATCCGGGCGGGGAAGTACCTGTGCATCGCCGGCGACGAGCAGGCCCTGCGCCAACTCCCCGCGGGCAACTGGATTGGCGGCACGATTCCCTACTTCATGACCCGGGACGGTGGCAAGATCAGCCGGGATCAAGTGTTCGTGAACGAAATCACCGGGTTTTCAGCCCCGCCGACCTTGCGCCTTTACGACAGCGATGCCCTGCCCCAACTCTGCCGCAATGCGCCGGAAAACGGCTACACCATCCTGATCGTTCCAGCCTTCAGCGACTGCCACGGCAGCTTCGCCCAGAATGCGCCCAATTACGAAGACATGTACATGAAACCCGTGATTGGTTGGATCGCGGGCGTGCACCTCGACGACTTGGGCAAGGTGACCCCCAAGGCGGTCCTGGGAAGCACAGGCGAATTCAGCGAGCAGCAAGCGGTGGCCATGGATGTGCCCCTGCCCCTCAACAAGTTCGCCCGCATCGACATCGTCAATCTCTTCCAGCCGGGGAGCGGCGATACGATCACCTTCTCCGAGACCGGGTTTGCGGTCACGAATTGCCAGATCAATGGCAAACCGACCAATCTCGCCGACTATCTCATCGGCAACGGGACCGACACGCGCCTACCCCTGGTGGCGGATTACTGCGGTGCCATGGTCAACGTCAGCATCAAGGGCATTGACGCCAACGCCCGCCGGGTGGATTTCTACGCGCCGGTCTTTCCCGGGCTGGATTACAAGATCGCCGCCCCGGTCGCCGACTACGTCACGAGCTTCCAGGCCGCACTCCCCAGGATCGAATCCGGCATGTCCTTCTCGTGCAATTGCATCCTTAACTTCCTGTACTCTGGACTGGAAGGCAAGCGCACGGCCAACGTCACCGGCCCCATGACCTTCGGCGAAATCGGCTACCAGTTGCTCAATCAGACCCTGGTCTATCTGACGGTCGAAGGCTGAGCGCCCCCAGGGGACCGAAAAAGCCTGCTGCGGGGGGCAACTCCGCAGCAGGCTTTTTCTTTGCCTCCCGGTGAGCATGGCGAAGGGTTCGAGGCGCCCATCGGGTGCCGCAAAATGTCATTCCCTGCCCGATTCGGTCACGTTGATGCCCAAACCAGGACTTAGCGATCAGCCTCCCAGGCGCTTTCCGCAACTGCCTCGGCGGCAAGGGCATCTGCAGCGGCTTCGTCGATGCCCAGCACGGCCAAACATGCGGAACCGAGCTTGGCCCACTCGGCCGTCTTGCCCCGCCCCGTCCCCTGAAAGAGGATGTGCTCCGCCAATTGGCCCAGGGCAACCATCCTGGCCGGACGCTCGTCGAGCCCACCCGCCTCTAAAGCGATGGGATCGTGGTGATGCTGGATGGCCTGCGCGACTTCCCCGGGCAGCAGCCACCCCTCCGCCAGTTCAGCGCCCACCACGGCATGATTGATCGAGAGCAACTGATCCTCGACCTCGGTGAATCCCTTTGCCTGATCGGCATTGGCCGCCTTCAGAATCGCCTCGTACTCGGGAAAGGGAATCATCAGCAGAGGGATGCCGCAGTCGCGGAACAGACCGAAGGTATAAGCGTCCTCGGGACGCAGGCCAACCTCACTGCGCAACTTATGGGCGAGCCATCCGGCCAGGCAGGCGGTCTTGGCTGAAACATCCCAGAAGCGCTCCAGACGCGGTGTATCCTTGAACATCCCTTGCAGGGAAAGGCCGGCGATGGTCCGGACGATGGACTTCAAGCCCAGGAGCAGGAGCGCTTCCTGAACCGTACGCACCTTTTTCCCCAGGCCGTAATAGGGTGAGTTCGTGGTTTTGATGAGTCCGGCGGCCAAGGCGACGTCGGAACCGATAAGACGGGCCAGACGGGAGAAATCGGGGGCATCCCGAGCCATTTCACGGTCGATTTCGTCCAGGATGGCCGGACGCGGCGGGATGCCGATATCCTTGAGCTCGATGCGCATGCGGCCCTCGAACTGCTGCTGGCTTCCGCCCCCTGACCCCGTTACTGCCTGAGTACTGCCCTGATCCCCCACGCCACGCTCCCCGATAAGCTAAAGGGGCGATTCTAGCGAATCCAGCCTCTCATCGGAGGATGCGTCGCCACTGCCTCAGCGACATGGGCAAGGGCCTCGATGACTGCCGGTGCGATGGTGCTGCTCAGGCCTCCGTGCCCCCCTTCCGCGACGGGCGACCACTGGGCTTCAGGCCAGGCCCTCCTCAGAGCCTGCGCCACCTCCGGTGGACATACCGGGTCTGCCATCCCCTGCACCAGCACGGCGGGCAGATGTCTGATCAGGCTCACTCCCTCGAGGAGTTGCTCCGGCCCGAGAAAACAGTCATTGCACAGGTAATGCAGTTGCACGCGCACCTTGGCCCGCGCGGTTGCGTCCGCGACGCCCTCGAGGGGCCCTTCGCCCATGAAGGCGCGCTCGTAATTCAGCCAGGCGCCGCTCGCGGTCAGAACTTCTGCCGGGCTACCCGAAAGGATCTGAGCAGCAAAGGAGCCCAGGAGGTCTTCCTGATCCCTCGCTGCAGCCGCCAGGGCTGCCCAGGCCTCCGGCCGGGCCTGCCGGGAAAGGTAGCGCGTCACCTCGGCCCGGGTGCCGAGAAAGATGCCGCGCAGCACCAGACCGGCAACTGATTCCGGGTGGGCCTGAGCGTAGGCTAGGCCAAGGGCGCTGCCCCAGGAGCCGCCACAGACGATCCAGCATGCGATGCCCAGCGCCCGCCGGAGCTTTTCCAGATCGGCCACCAGGTGCTCCGTGGTATTGTCGGCGGTCTCCCCCAGGGGACGACTGCGCCCGCAGCCCCGCTGATCGAAAAGCACGGCACGAAAACGCCGGGGATCGAAGAGCCGCCTTTGGGCAGCGTTGCACCCGCTGCCCGGCCCGCCGTGCAGAAACACCACAGGAAATCCTTCCCGGGGACCGCACTCTTCCCAGTACAGTTCGTGACCTTGCCCCACCGGCAGAAAGCCGCTCGCCCGCGGTACGACCGGGGGAAACAGGCCATCTGGCGCAAGGCCCGCTGTCGCCACGATCAGGATTCGATCAGGCCGTTGCGCATGGCCACCAGAGCGAGCTCGGCGGCATTCTGGACATTGAGCTTCTGCTTGATGTGGTAGAGATGGGTGCCCACCGTGCTGGGACTCACGCAGAAGTCCTTGGCGACGTCATTGACGGTCTTGCCCTGGGCCAGTTGCAGAAACACGGCCAGCTCCTTTTCGGTCAGAGCCTCCACCGGGTTGGCCGAAGCGGAGAGCTGAGCCAGTGCCACCGCCGGCGCCAGCTCCGGATCGATGTAACGCTGGTCGGCGAAGACGGCGCCCACCGCCCGCAGGAATTCCTCCGGCGCGGCCCGCTTGCACAGATAGCCCCGGGCGCCCAGGCGCAAGGCCCGCACGGGAACGATGTCATCGTTGTGGGCCGAAAGCATGAGCACCCGCGCCTTTGCCTCCCAGGCCAGGATTCGCTCCAGGGCACCCAGGCCGCCGATCCCCGGCATGGACACGTCCATGACCAGGACGTCGGGCTTCATTTCGCCAAACATGCGTGCGGCGGACTCCCCGTTCTCGGCTTCCCCCACCACGGTAGCACCGGCGCCTTCGAGCAAGAGCCTGAACCCCAGCCTCACCATGGCGTGATCGTCGGCCAGCATCACCCTGGCCCCTTGCAATGTCCTGCTCACAACTTCTCCTCCAAGGCGGGACCCGGATAGTCTTCCGGAATCCTCGCAACCAGGCGACAGCCTCCGGCTACGGGCGTCTCAAGCCGCAGCACCCCACCCAACAATTCGACCCGCTCGACCATCCCGGTCAGTCCCAAGCCACTGCCCGCCTGGGCAGAGGGCTCACCGCCCAGACCGACGCCGTCGTCCGCCACGACGATTTCCAGGTCTCCACTCCTGCGCCAGACACGGACCTCGGCGTGGCGCGCCTGTGCATGGCGCACGACGTTGGTCAGCCCCTCCTGGACAATGCGCAGCGCGCACCCGGCCAATTCGTCCGACAAAGGCGCGTCCCCCAATTCGTATACCCCTTCCAGCTCGATCTCCGGATGCTGCTGCCGCCAGGCGGCCAGGTTGCGCTCCAGGCTGGCAAGAAGCGGTTCGGCTGCTGGTTTGCGCAGGCGGTGCAGAATGGTGCGAATGCCGTCCTGCATCTGCCCCGTCACGCTCACGATATTACCGGCGTATCCCTGCACGTCGGGCTGCGCCTCGGTCCGCTGCGCGATCGCCCCAGCAAGTGCGCGTACCGCGGTGATGCCCTGCGCCAATTCGTCATGCAATTCGCGCGCCACCGCGCGGCGGTCCGCTTCCAGGCTTCCCTGCATACGCCGCGCCACCTCCCGCTCCGCCTCAAGACAGACATTCTCATCCACCGCGTGGGCCAGTCGATCCGCCATGCCATTGAAGGCCCGCGACAGACTCCCCAGTTCCGGGACTTCGAACACCGGCAGGCGCGTGTCGAATTGCCCTCGCCCCGTGCGATCCAGCGCCGCCATCACCATATCCAGGGGGCGGAGTGCCTTGGCCAGAGCAACGCGCACCCCAAGAAAGAGTATGGCCAACACGCCAAGGGCCCAGCCGACCATCCCGGTCACATCGTCCCAGGCATCGAGAACTGCCCGCGAGGCGTCTGGACGGATCACCACATTGAGGTCGCCAATGGCAACCCAACGCGGCGCGAAGTCTGCGGAAAGAAGGCCCGAAAACCACTCGGGAGCCGCTCTACCGGCCTTGTAGGTAGGCGCGGGGGAGCGGTAGATCAGCGCCCCCTGGCGGTCCTGTATCTCCACACCGTTAGCGCGAATCCGCCCCAGGGGCTGTATGGCGGCCAGCGTTCTCGTCGCCAAGCTCTCCTCGGCGCCTTTGCGCAATTCGATTCCCAAAGCCACCAGCCACTGTTCGGAAACCCGGGCGGCCGCCTCGATTTCCTCATTGATCGCCGCTCGGGTCCCGTGGATCCAAAGGGCGGCCAACACGAACAGCAAACCAGCCGCCAGGGCGGTCAGCACCAAGCTAATACGGGTATGTAGACTCAAGCCGCCGCCCATCTGATACCGCAGGACTGGCTTGACCAAAATCCAGGTCGCAAGACGCTGCCGCGCCACGGCCACCGCTCTTGGCCTGCAGCCCTGGCAGGAACTCGGAAAATGGATCCATTTCCTTCAGGCATATGTCGGGGTGACCTCGGCCCTTGCCCCTCAGGCTGGCCGCTTCAACCTGTAACTCACCGGAATCACCACCTGGATCTCTCCGGATTCGAGTTCATCGGGCGGTGGCGGAAAAACACGCAATTGCTCGACCATCGCCCGGGCGTGCTGATCGAGAACCTCGAAACCGCTGGAGCGCTCGACCGAAACACCTAGCAGCCCCCCTTTGCGGGCAACCCGCAGACGAAGCTGCACCTCGCCCTCCCATCCCCGCATCTCGGCCACGCGCGGATAGGTGTAATGGCGCGCCAGGAGGTCGGATAAACGACGCCCGTAGCCGTCGAGCAAGCGGTCGAGATCGGCTGCAGGACGTGGAGCTGGAGGCAACTCGGCCACGACCCCGTCTCGGGGCGCTTCGGCCGGCGCCGGATTTGCAGTCATGGCGACCTGAGGCTCCGGCGCCGCTGTGGGTTTAAATCCCGCCACGGGCGAAGCAAGCATCGACGCAGTCTTCTGGCCTTCCTCCCGCGGCTTGACGGGGGCTGGCCGGGCCTGCTCGCTCGATACCCCGATTACCGGCGCATCCGATGGGGCAACCCGCAAGCGGAGTTCGGCCTCAAGCCGGGGGGGCATGGGGCGACTCACCGGCGGCGGCCCTCCGAGTCCCCACAGCACCAGGCCATGCAGGCAGGCGGAGAGAGCCAGCAACCGCGGGAAGCGATGATCTTCCCCGAGGAGGAAAACCTCAATGGGCGGCACCGCGACCCAGCGCCTTCTGTTCGGCCGCGGGGAAAAGATGCCCCACCGACCGCCGGTATTCCGTGGTCACCACGCCGAGGGCCGCAAATTCCGCGGGAATCGGCCGGGCCAGGACCTCGTTCATGTCGAGACCTGCCGCAGCGGCCTCGGCGAACTCACGCTCTAGCCAGCGCAAATAAGCGCGCGTCTGGACGATGGGTGCTGCATCCTGCGCCACCTGGCCGTGGCCAGGGACCAGCTTGCGGAACCCGGGCTCCCTGGTAATGGCCTCAAGTTGGTCCAGCGCCGCATGCCAGGCGGACATTTCGGCATGGGGAGTGGTCGGCGCACGCCCATTGAAGACCAGATCGCCAGCGAAAAGCACCCCCGAAGCCTCGTCGTACACCGCCAGATCGGCGTCGGTATGCCCCTTCAGCGCAATAAGGCGCAGGCGCAGGCCGGCGACTTCACGAACACCTTCGGCCAGATCGAGCGTCGGAGCGACGACCTCGGTTCCCAACATCCAGTCGCCCGCCATGCGGAAGAGATTTTCCGCAAAAGCATTGCCATCCCGCTCGATTCCCGATCGGGTCGCCGCCAGCGCCCCCACGGGGCGATCCGCGAAGGCCTGGTTGCCCAGGAAATGGTCCGGATGAAGATGGGTGTTGAGCACGAGTACGATGGGAGCTTCGCTCCAGGCGGCGATGGCGGCGCGCATCTGCCGCCCGTAGCGCAGCGACGGACCCGTATCGATGACCACGATGCCCCCCGTGCCAACGATGAATCCGGTATTGACGATATTGCCGCCGTTGCGGGTGGAAAAATCCTCCGTCTTGCCGACGAAGACATAGACCCCTGGTGCGACCTCCCGCGGAACAAGTCCATAGTCAAAGGACACCCCCCCTCCCGGAACGGCGAACAGCAGGAACGCAAGACAAGCAACAACGCGGCGCATCACGGTTCGATCCAGGCTTCAAAACGATTGCCGTTATTATCGCGCCCCACCGTCCGCACGCGACCCGGCGCTCCTTGCTGCAAGGTGAAGACCGGGTTTTCGCTCACCGGCTCGAAGGGCTGGACACGCATGAGGAGCACGCCCTCCGAAGAGAGGAATTCCAGTTCGTCCAGAAAAAAGGCCGGAATGCCCGCCACCAGTCCGGTGTCCATGGGATGCACGATGCGCATCCTGACACGCCCCGCCAGAGGCCCCTCCGACCATTGCCGGCCACTGACTTCGTTGAGTCTGCGTTGCCACTCGGGAGACGTCGCCGCGGCTGAGGGAGCCGTACATCCTCCCCCGACAGTATTGACCCAGGTTCCTCCGACGTGCCAAACGCCGTCGCTGGTACGGACCGCCCCCCGCACCGGGGACGATTGCTGCAGCTTGATGCGAAACCCGAGGTAGGCGGAAGCACGCTCCGGGTAGAAGCGCAGCACCTGAATGATGGGATTGAAATCCGCAAAAACGAGAACCTCCCGCGCGTCCCTCAGTTCGGCGGCGTCGACGGTCACGGGAACCTGCATGGGATTCTCGGCATCCAGTGGCGCGACCACCTTGACCCGGGCGTCGAAAACAACCGGCTGATCGGCGAAGAAAGCCCTGCGCATGTCCGCCCAGCGGGCCGACCCAAGGGGATCCGCGTCGTCGACCGGAGCGGCAAGCGCCGCGCCGACCATGACCACCGCAAGCAACAGCGCCGCCATCAGCCTTCCCATAAACACCCCAAGCCCGCCACAGCGTTAGAACGCGCTTATTATCTCAGAAAAAACCTGATGCCGCGCAGCACTGCCCACAAAAGGGAAAAACAGTGCAGAATATGCCTCCGCGGGAGGGGAGAAGCAGGCCGCACCCGCTGAAGCATACGGAAGTGTGCAAGTTTGGAACAGGTGGTGACAATTGAAACAATTGTTTTCCGTTGCCTGAGCTAAATCCCGTAGCGCTCTGGAAGTCTTGCCAAATGGGCTTTTGCTCAGGTGACGCATCCAGAAAGCAGGCTGGCACGCCCCTTGCAGTTGTGGGCGCTGGCAGGGGAGCTGGCTCAGGGAACGGAGGACAGCCACCCGACCAATTTCATGGACAACAAAGGAGACCTAATCCATGCATCGACACAACTTTTTCCGCCGCACCGCCATCGCCAGCGCCGTGATCGCCGCCTCGGCCTTCATGGGCAGCCAGGCCATGGCCGCCGTATCTGACGCCGACATCCTCAATGACGCCACGACCAAGGGCGACGTCGTCAGCTTCGGCCTCGGCACCCAGGGCCAGCGCCACAGCCCGTCCACCCAGATCAACACCAACACGGTCAAGAACCTGGTTCCCGCCTGGTCCATGTCCTTCGGTGGCGAAAAGCAGCGTGGTCAGGAATCCCAGCCCGTGGTTTCCCACGGCAAGATGTTCGTCACCGCCTCTTACAGCCGCCTGTTCGCCATCGACGCCAAGACCGGCAAGAAGCTGTGGAAGTACGAGCATCGTCTGCCCGACGGCATCATGCCCTGCTGCGACGTGATCAACCGCGGTGCCGCCCTCTATGACAATCTGGTCATCTTCGCCACCCTGGACGCCAACCTGGTCGCCCTGGATCAAGATACCGGCAAGGTCGTCTGGAAGGAAAAGCTGGAAGACTACGCCGCTGGCTACTCCGCTTCCGCCGCTCCCATCATCGCCAAGGGCAAGCTGATCACCGGCGTGTCCGGTGGTGAATTCGGTATCGTCGGCCGCATCGACGCCCGCGATCCCAAGACCGGCAAGCTGCTGTGGACCCGTCCGACCGTCGAAGGCCACATGGGCTACAAGTTCGACGCTTCCGGCAACAAGACCGACAACGGCATCTCCGGCACCACCAACGCCACCTGGCCTGGCGACCTGTGGAAGACCGGCGGCGCTGCCACCTGGAACGGCGCGACCTACGACCCCGAAACCAACCTGATCTTCGCGGGTACCGGCAACCCGGCCCCGTGGAACAGCTGGACCCGTCCGGGCGACAACCTCTATTCCTGCTCCACCGTCGCCATCGACGCCGACACCGGCAAGATCGTCTGGCACTATCAAGGCACCCCGCACGACGGCTGGGACTTTGACGGCGTAAACGAATTCGTTTCCTTCGACTACAAGGATCCGAAGACCGGCAAGACCGTCAAGGCCGGCGGCAAGGCCGACCGTAACGGTTTCTTCTTCGTCAATGACCGTACCAACGGCAAGCTGCTGAACGCGTTCCCGTTCGTCAAGCAGATCACCTGGGCCAAGGGCATCGACCTCGCCACCGGCAAGCCGATGTACAACATGGAGATCTACCCTGGCGATCCCGCCAAGGGCGCCGACGGCAAGAAGGGCGCTGTGGTCTTCGCCGCTCCGTCCTTCCTGGGCGGCAAGAACCAGATGCAGATGGCCTACAGCCCGCAGACCGGCCTGTTCTACGTTCCCGCCAACGAGTGGGGCATGGACATCTGGAACGAACCCGTCTCCTACAAGAAGGGTGCTGCTTACCTGGGTGCCGGCTTCACCATCAAGGCTCTGCATGACGACTACATTGGCGCCATGCGTGCCGTCGATCCCGCCACCGGCAAGATCGTCTGGGAAAACAAGAACTTCGCTCCCCTCTGGGGCGGCGTCCTGACCACCGCTGGTGGCCTGGTGTTCTACGGTACCCCGGAAGGCTTCCTGAAGGGTGTCGATGCCAAGACCGGCAAGGAACTCTGGTCCTTTAACGTCGGTACCGGCATCGTCGCTCCCCCGATCTCCTGGGAACAGGACGGTGAGCAGATGATCGCGGTGACCGCTGGTTGGGGCGGCGCCGTTCCCCTGTGGGGCGGTGACGTGGCCAAGCGCGTGAACTACCTCGAACAGGGCGGTTCCGTTTGGGTCTTTAAGCTGCACAAGTAAGCCGAGGATTGGCTCCAACCGTTGCCGGTGCCTAAGGGTTCCGGCGCGGTTTGAGGCACGGGCGTTCCTAAACGGGAGCCCGTGTCTTTTTATTTGTACTCTGCGGGCCGTCTGCCGGTCCGACCCTGCACCTTGGTAGGGAACTTGACCACCTGCAATCATCGCTGCACCTGCACGTCGCCGTGGGGTGAATCGACATAGGCCTTGAGTGCCCAAACTACTTCCTGGCTCAGCATCCCCTCCCAAGGTGGCATATGGACCACGCCAACCCGGGTCTTCCCCTTGAGGACCGATTTGACGAAGTAGGCATCGTTGTCGACGAAGCAATCTCTTTGCATGGAAGTGTCGGCGATACGATTGCAGTAGGCGCTGAGCCGTCGCAGATTGGGCCCTGGCCCTTTGCCCAGGGCATCCGGACCATGGCAGCGCTGGCAGGCTTGGATGAATGCCTGCCGCCCCACCTCGACCGCGGCCGCGTCGCCACGGTAGGGATTTTCCTTGTGCCAACTGGCACCGAGATTCTTCAACGCCTGGGTATCGACTACCGGGGCCACCGCCTGCTCCGCATGCGCTACCGGCGCGCTTTCTGCCGCATAGGCAGACAGGGCCGAAAGCAAGACTAGCGCGAAGGGTGGTCGATGTTTCAAGTTCACAGGCATTCGGGATTACCACAAGGCGGGATCGGGACATCCCTGACATCCTTCGAAAGACGAGTCCGGAAAGATGGTGTACTTGAAGAACGCGCCATCGAGATTGGCTCGGCGCAGATTGGTGGTGACAAACTTCGTTTCCTGCAGGTTCGCGTTGGTCAAGCGGGCGCCTTCCAGCCACGCAAAATTGAAGCGCGCCATTTCCAGATTGGCGGCAGTCAGATCCGCTCCCGAGAGGTCGCTGCGCATCAGACGGGCAAACTCCAGATCTGCCCCCACCATCTTGGCGTTGCGGAAGCTGGCACCCGGTGCGTTCACCTTCTGCAGCTTGGCACCCGACAGATCGGCCCCATCCAGTATGGCCCCGGCCAAGTTGGCCACGCGCAGGTCGGCCCGGCTGAGATTGGCACCGGTGAAGTCCACGCCGGCGAGATCTCGCGCTGAGAGGTCGGCATGGCGCAAGTCCGCACCCGGGCAGCGGGCGTAAGGCCAAACCTTGCACCCGTTGATCACCAGCGCTTCGACCGGACCCTTGCTCGGCTCGGCCCTAAGCGACGACGCAAGGACAACCGCCAACCCAACAGCAAGCGAGAGTCTGAGCATCAAGGCCGACCTGCGTGGTGGACGCGTGAGAAAATTCTTATCCATGAAAATCCACCCGGGGGCCGCCGAAGCGGCCCCTGCAAGCCTATCAGCGACTCGACTTGGGCAGTTTGAACACCCACATCGACGACCCCTGGGTCACCTGTTTGGTCAGGTCAGCCATATCGCCACCCCACAGAGGTACGGCCCCACCGTAGCCGGAAATGATCCCGAGGTATTGCTCGCCGTCCTGCTCCCAAGTGATGGGCACAGAAACAATGCCGGAGCCGGTCTGGAACTTCCACAGTTCCTTGCCATTCTTGGCGTCGAAGGCTTTCACGTAGCCATCCGAAGTGCCCGTGAACAAAAGACCACCCGCGGTGGTGAGCGTGCCTGCCCATAGCGGAAAGGTTTCCTTTTGCTCCCACACGATCTTGCCTGTCTTGGGATCGATCGCCCGCAGCGTCCCCACATGATCGTCATAGAGACGCTTGATGCGGAAACCCTGGCCGAGGTACGCCGCACCTGACTTGTAGGTCAGATTTTCGGTCCAGTAATCCATGGCCCAGTGGTTGGCCGGAATATAGAACAGCTCGGTCTGCGGGCTGTAGCTCATGGGCATCC
>SSTB01000149.1 GCA_009469665.1 Azonexaceae bacterium
CCGGGCGGGATTGCTCATACCGGAAACGATGAGGCCGACCCCGAACAAAAGTCCCACCGCAAGCGCGCCGAGGGCGTTCATAGGATGTGACGCAGGAGCAGAACGGTGAGAAATCCGCTCCCCATGAAGGTCGCCGTCGCCACCAGGGAACGGGGCGACAGGCGCGCCACGCCGCAGATGCCGTGGCCGCTGGTGCAGCCGGAACCCAGACGGGCACCGAAACCCACCAG
Organism: Azonexaceae bacterium; assembly: GCA_009469665.1. The sequence goes on from SSTB01000149.1 coordinate 231, forward strand.
GACGCCGGCCACCACCAGCAGGGCCAGGGGTGCCTCGACGGTGACGGCGGAAGGAGTCGCCAGAGCCCCGACCAGGACGGGGGAAAGCAGCAGGCCGGCGACGAAGGCCGCCCGCCAAAGCCAGTCCCGCCTCCCGGCCGGCAGCAGGACACCGCCCAGGATGCCGCTCACGCCGGCGATGCGGCCCGAGAGCAGCAGCAGGAGCGCCACCGCCAGGCCGATGAGCAGACCACCGGCAAAGGCCTGGCCGCCGACGGAATCGAGGAGATCAAGGCGCATGGCCGGCGCAGTCCGTCTGAGGGCAGAAAAGACTGTAAAGGGTATCGAGCAGCGCCTGCACCCGGGGGTCGGCAATGGCGTAGAACATGCGCTTCCCTTCCCGGCGGGTGCTGACCAGCCCTTGGGCGCGCAGGACGGAAAGCTGCTGCGACAGGCTGGGCTGGTGCAGGTCCAGGAGACTCTCCAGTTCGCTCACCGAACGCTCGCCCTGGGAGAGCTGGCACAGGAGGAGCAGCCGGTTCTCGTTGGCCAGCACCCCCAGGAGGGCGGTGGCCTCCCCGGCGGCGCGGCGCATGGCATCGACGGCAAAGGCAGTGGTTTCGGACATGTTTGTATATTATCGATTGCTGATGTACGACATTCTACGAATCGATATTATGTTTGTCAATAAATTGTTATCAGGCGCCGAGTGGTCAATCAAATATGTTTGCGTCGATGCCGAGGCACGTATCCGCGCCTTGATGGCGCGAAGAGAACCGCGGCCAAAGCCGAAGCTTTGGCGAGGATGAGCGACACAGCGAGCGGTGATGCGGGGCGGGCCGAACATAGCTGAACCTATTCGACTGACGACTAGCCGCTCGAGGACTTCATGTCGCCTCCCAGGCTTTCCGCTCCCCCCAGCTAAAATGGCGCCCTCACCGTTCATCTTTCGCCTCCCCTCCGTGCCCAGCCCGCCCCCCGCCCAGCGCGTGGTCAAAATCCGACGCGACTACAACACCTGGGTCGCCGACGAGACCCTGGAAGACTACGCCCTGCGCTTCACCCCGCGCAGCTTCCGCAAGTGGTCGGAAATGCGGGTGGCCAACACGGCCTTCGGAGCGGCATCCTTCCTGGTGCTGGAGGCGGTGGGAGCGACCCTGCTGGTCCAGGCGGGCTTCATCAATGCTTTCTGGGCCATCCTGGCCACCGGCTTGATCATCTTCCTCCTCGGCCTGCCGGTGAGCATCGCCGCTGCCCGCCACGGGCTGGACATGGATCTGCTCACTCGTGGCGCCGGCTTCGGCTACATCGGCTCCACCGTCACTTCCCTCATCTATGCCAGCTTCACCTTCATTTTCTTCGCCCTGGAAGCGGCCATCATGGCCTACGCCCTGGAGTTGGCCTTCGGCATTCCGCCGGCCTGGGGCTATCTGCTTTGCGCCGGGGTGGTGATTCCCCTGGTCACCCACGGGGTCACGGCCATCAGCCGCCTGCAGGCCTGGACCCAGCCCCTGTGGCTCTTCCTGCTGGTACTGCCCTACGTCTTCGTCTTCCTGGAAGAACCGACGGCCCTGGCCGGGCTTTGGCACTACGGCGGCGAACACGGCCGGGGCGCCGTCTTCGACCCGGGGCTGTTCGGCGCGGCACTGACGGTGGGCATCGCCCTGGTGACCCAGATGGGCGAGCAGGTGGATTACCTGCGCTTCATGCCTGAGAAAACGCCGGCCTCGCGCCGCCGCTGGTGGTTAGGCGTGGTGGTGGGCGGCCCCGGTTGGGTGGTGCCGGGCATCCTCAAGATGCTTGGCGGGGCGCTGCTGGCCTGGCTGGTGCTGCGCAACGGCGGCCCGGCGGACAAGGCGGTGGACCCCAACCAGATGTACCTGATCGGCTTCTCCCACGTCTTCGCCAACACGACCCTGGCCATCGCCGCCACCGCCCTCTTCGTGGTCGTGTCGCAATTGAAGATCAACGTCACCAACGCCTACGCCGGGTCGCTGGCCTGGTCCAACTTCTTTTCCCGCCTCACTCACAGCCACCCGGGGCGCGTGGTGTGGGTGGTGTTCAATACCCTGATCGCCCTGCTGCTCATGGAGCTGGGGGTCTTCCAGGCCTTGGGCCAGGTGCTGGGGCTCTACTCCAATATCGCCATTTCCTGGATGGCGGCCGTGGTGGCCGACCTGGTCATCAACAAGCCCCTGGGCCTTGCGCCCCCCGGCCTGGAATTCAAGCGCAGCCGGCTCTACGACATCAATCCGGTGGGGGTCGGCGCCATGGCGGTGGCCTCGCTGCTGGCCATCGCCGCCTTCGTCGGCCTCCTCGGCCCCGGGCTCCAGCCCTACGCCCCCTTCGTCGCCCTGGTGGCCGCCTTCGTCCTCTCGCCCCTCATCGCCTGGGCCACCGGGGGCCGCTACTACCGGGTGAGCCCCGCCCCTGCCGCCCCCGCCGGTGGGCGCTGCGTGATCTGCGAACGGGAATACGAAGCCGAGGACATGGCCCACTGCCCCGCCTACGCCGGTGCCATCTGCTCCCTCTGCTGCTCCCTGGATGCCCGCTGCCACGACCTGTGCAAGCCCGAAGCCCACCTGGGCGCCCAGTGGAACGCCCTGCTCCGCCGCCTGCTGCCCCCGGCCGCCCGACCCTTCCTGGAGCGGGGCCTGGGCCACTACCTCTTGCTCATGGCCGGCATCGTGCCGGTCCTTGCCCTGGTCCTGGGGGTGCTCTACACCCACGAACTCCTCGCCCTGCCGGCGGGGGACGCCGCTGTGGCGGAACGGTTGCGGGACGGCTTCGTCAAGGTCTTCGCCGCCCTCCTGCTGCTCACCGGCATCATCGCCTGGTGGATGGTGCTGACCCAGGAAAGCCGCCGCGTCGCCCAGGAGGAATCGAACCGCCAGACCCAATTGCTGATGCAGGAAATCGAATCCCACCAGCGCACCGACGCCGCCCTGCAGGAAGCCAAGCGCCTCGCCGACCAGGCCAACCAGGCCAAGAGCCGCTACATCACCGCCATCAGCCACGAACTGCGCACGCCCTTGAACAGCATCCTGGGCTACGCGCAAATTCTGGCGGCTGACGCCGACGTCCCGCCCAAGCGACGCCAGGCGGTCAATGTCATCCGCAAGTCCGGCGACCACCTGCTGTCGGTGATCGAGGGCACCCTGGACATCGCCCGCATCGAGGGGGGCAAGCTGGCCCTCGACGTGAAGGCCATGGATTTCCCCGAATTCCTGCACCAGATCGTCGCCATGTTCGAGCTGCAGGCCCGCAACAAGGGGCTTTCCTTCGCCTACGAACCGGCCGGGGAACTGCCGGCGGTGTTGCGGGCCGACGAGCGGCGCCTGCGCCAGATTCTCATCAACGTCCTGGGCAATGCGGTGAAATTCACCCAGCGGGGCGGCATCCGCTTTGCCGTGGAGACCGGACGGGAGATGGCCACCTTCACCATCCGCGACAGCGGCCCCGGCATCCCGCCCCAGGATCTGGAGCGCATCTTCGAGCCCTTCACCCGCGGCAGCACGGCCCAGGCCGGCGGCAGCGGCGTCGGGCTGACCATCGCCCGCATGCTGGTTTCCCTCATGGGGGGCGAGATGCAGGTGGCCAGCACCCCCGGCGAAGGCACGGAATTCCGCATCCGCCTCTTTCTGCCCCGGGTCCATTCCGCCCAGGCGGCCAAGGAACTGCCCCGCCTCGACCGCGTCGGCTACAGCGGCCCCCGCCGCCGCATCCTGGTGGTGGATAACGAAGCCGACGACCGCCAGTTGTTGCGCCACGTCCTGGAACCGCTCGGCTTCGTGGTCGAGGAAGCCGCCAGCGGCTACGAGTGCCTGGCCGTCGCCCCCCGCTGCGACCCCCACCTCATCTTCATGGACCTCGGCATGCCCGGCATCGACGGCTGGGAGACCATCCGCCGCCTGCGCCAGCAGCGCCTCTCCGACGCCGCCGTGGTGGTCCTTTCCGCCAACGCCTTCGACAAGCACCTGGATAACGACGTGGGCGTGCGGCCGGAGGAATTCATCGTCAAGCCCTTCAAGCTGGCCGAACTCCTCGACTGTCTGGGGCGCCGCCTCGAACTGGAGTGGCTCACCGCCGACACTCCCGCCGCCCCGGCCCACGCCGCCGAAGCGCCACCCCTGGTGCCGCCGGGAGAAGCCGAACTCGCTGCTCTCGACCAATTGATCGACCTGGGCTACCTGCGCGGCATTCTCGACAAGCTGGCCGCCATCGCCGCCGCCGACGCCCGCCACGCCGAGTTCGCCCGGGTGCTTGCCGAACTTGCGCGACAATTCGACTTCGACGCCATGAAGGAACTCCTGCGCCAGACCCGCGCCACCCCCACGCCATGAATTCCCCCGACCGGCCCCTCTCCGACATCGTCCTCATCGTGGACGACGTGCCCGAAAATCTCTCCCTGCTCCACGACGCCCTGGACGACGCCGGCTACACCGTGCTCGTCGCCACCCACGGCGAGGCCGCCCTGCATCGGGCGCGCCAGAGCCTGCCCGACGTCATCCTCCTCGACGCCCTCATGCCCGGCATGGACGGCTTCGAAGTCGCCCGGCGGCTGAAAGCCGACTTCACCACCCAGCACATCCCTATCGTCTTCATGACCGGCCTCACCGAGACCGAGCATGTCGTTGCCGCCTTCGCCGCCGGTGGCGCCGACTACGTCACCAAGCCCATCCGCCCGGCCGAGGTGCTGGCACGCATCGCCGCCCACATGGCCAGCGCCCGCCAGATGCGTCAGGCCCGCACGGCGCTGGACGCCTTCGGCCAGGCTACCGTCGCCGTGCGCGCCGCCGACCGCCGCATCGTCTGGCAGACGCCCCTGGCCCGGCGGCTGCTCACTGCCTACTTCGGCAACCCCGAGACCGTCGCCCCCGAAGAACTGCTGGCCTGGATCGCCGCCGCCCTCAAGGCCCGCGGCGAAGGCCGAGAAGCGGCCCAACTCCTCCTGGCCCAGGACAGCCGCCGCCTGCTGGCCAGCTTCCACGACCAGAGCGGCGAAGAGGAATGGCTGGTGGTGCTGCGGGAAGAAAACGACGGTGCTGCCGTGGAAACCCTCATCGCCGCCTTCCGCCTCACCCAGCGGGAAGCCGAAGTGCTCTACTGGGTCGTCCAGGGCAAGACCAGCAAGGACATCGGCGACATCCTGGGCAGCAGCCCCCGCACCGTAAACAAGCACCTGGAGCACGTCTTCGAGAAGCTTGGGGTGGAAACCCGCACGGCAGCGGCCAATCTGGCCTTGGGCAAGCTGCGGGGCACATAGGAATGGCCCTTGCGGATTCGCGGTGGCGCCGAAACAAGGCCACAAAAATTATTTTTGTTGCAGTGCACCAATTTCGTCCAAAGTCGTCTATACTCCGTTCCGCACTGAGCAATTTACGTACTCCAACCCCTCCTCATCTCTCGCATTGGAACCCATCATGACCGTTACCCCCGAGCAGCTCGTCGCCGCCAACAAGGCCACCGTTGATTCCCTCCTGGCCGTCGCCAACACCGCCCTCGCTTCCGCCGAGCGCGTTGCCGCCCTCAACCTGAGCACCTCCCGCGCCGCCCTCGACGACGCCGCCGCCGGTGCCCGTTCCGTCCTGACCGCCAAGGATCCCCAGGCCGCTCTGGCTGCCCAGGCTGCCCTGGCCCAGCCCGCCGTGGATAAGGCCGTCGCCTACTCCCGTTCGGTCTACGAAATCACCAGCCAGACCCAACAGGAACTGGCCAAGCTGGTCGAAGCCCAGTTCGGTGACTTCCAGATGTCCGTCGCTGGCCTGGTGGACCTCGCCGCCAAGTCCGCTCCCGCCGGTTCCGAAGGTGCCGTCGCCGCGATCCAGAGCGCCATTGCCGCCGCCAACTCCGCTTTCGGCAACATGAACGCCCTGGCCAAGCAATTCTCCGACGCTGCCCAAGCCAACGTCACCGCCGCGACCAAGAAGGGCCGCTAATCCCTTCGGCCTCTCAGGCATCCCGGGGCCCCACGGAATTTCGTGGGGCCTTTTTTCGGCCCCTCCTCGTGAAACCATGGCTGATTCCCAAGACGACCCCTCGCCCGAAGAACTCGACCTCGCCACCGAACAAGCCCTGATCGCCGCTCTTGGCGGGCTTTCCCCGCGCGAAGCCCTGCTCGAAGCCTCCCGTGCCCAGGACGCCGATGCGGAAGCCCGCCAAGCCGCGCGGGAACGCAATCGGGCCAACGCCCTGCGCCTGCTGGAAATCCTCGAAAAATCCGGCGGCGGAACATCGGACTGAACGGTCCGTGCGGAGGGGGGCCTCCCCCCCCGCACCAAATCGGGGCTCGCCGCGCACCGGCCCGGAGCTACGCAATCTAACGTATTCCTCCGCCCCCGCCCGGCTCCTTACATTGGCGTTGCACTGCAACAGCGCAGTTCAACCGCTTATCCCATGTCCGAGGAGCTTCCATGAGCAATCGCCGTCATTTCATCCAGGCCACCGTCCTGGCCGCCGCCCTGTCTTCCATCGGCATGGCCGCCCACGCCGCCGACACCATCAAGGTCGGCATCCTGCACTCCCTCTCCGGCACCATGGCCATTTCCGAGACTGCCCTCAAGGAAACCGCCCTGATGACCATCGAGGAAATCAACAAGGCCGGTGGCGTCATGGGCAAGAAGCTTGAACCCGTGGTGGTCGACCCCGCTTCCAACTGGCCCCTGTTCGCCGAAAAGGCCCGCCAGTTGCTGACCAAGGACAAGGTCGCCGTCACCTTCGGCTGCTGGACCTCCGTCTCCCGCAAGTCGGTCCTGCCGGTTTACAAGGAACTCAACGGCCTGCTCTTCTACCCGGTCCAGTACGAAGGCGAAGAGCTCGAGAAGAACGTCTTCTACACCGGCGCCGCCCCCAACCAGCAGGCCATCCCCGCCGTCGAATACCTGATGTCCAAGGACGGCGGCGAAGCCAAGCGCTGGGTCCTGCTCGGCACCGACTACGTCTATCCCCGCACCACCAACAAGATCCTGCGCGCCTTCCTGAAGTCCAAGGGCGTCGCCGAGGCCGACATCATGGAGGAGTACACCCCCTTCGGCCACAGCGATTACCAGACCATCATCGCCAAGATCAAGAAGTTCGCCGCCGAAGGCAAGAAGACCGCCGTCGTCTCCACCATCAACGGCGACTCCAACGTGCCTTTCTACAAGGAACTGGGCAACGCCGGCCTGAAGGCCACCGACGTACCGGTGGTC
>SSTB01000150.1 GCA_009469665.1 Azonexaceae bacterium
CGGGGGGACGTCGGCGGCGAGCAGCGCCGCCTCGTCGGGCAGCGGCAGGCCGCCCCTGGCACCTTCCCGGGCGGCGGCCAGTTCGGCGCGGACGCAGGCGGTGACCGGCTGGCGGCCGTGGCAAGCGATGGCGTCGGCCAGGTGTTGCAGCAGGTGGTCGACCGAAGGGAGGTGGAGTTTAGCTAAGGTCATCGTTTTCACCCGGACCGGGCAGAAAGCGTGGGGGAAGGTGCGAACAGCCTACTCGCCGCCGGCACCGATGAGCAAGAGGTTCGGACCCGCCCGCTCGAAGCCGGCTTCGTCCACCAGCATGTCGAGGGCGATGGAGGCGAGATCGTCGGCCACCGGGTCCACGTGCGCGTTTTTGCCCTGGTAGATGATCTTCAGGTAGCTATGGCAGGCGTCGCAGGATTCGGCCCGGGCAATGCCGTCGTCGCCGTCGATTTCGTGCAGGGCGACCTTTTCGTCGTCGCCGCACATGACGCAGGTGGCGCGAGGGACGTTCCACTCGGTGTTGCACAGGGTGCAGTGGGCGTAGCGCAGATTCTCCACCGGGCCGTCGGCGCGGACGATGCTGGCCACCGGCAGGCTGCCGCAGCAGGGGCAAATGCTGCGCGCTTCCATGGGCGGCAGGCAGGGGGCGTCGAGCTGCGCGGCGAGGTGGGTGAAGAGCACCTGAAGCGCAGCCGCCACCAGGGGCAGGCGGTTCAGGTCGCTCTTTTCCGGCTCGCCGGACAGGAGCTGATCCGCCAGCTTCTCGAGGCCGTCGCTGCTGGTGACCAGGAGGGTGGCGAGGGTTTCCCGCAGGCCTTCCGGGGCCTCCGGTTGCAGCGTTTCGACGATGCGTCCGAAAGCGGCGCGCCAGGCGGCGGGGCGCTTGTAGGACGCCGCGGTGAGCGGCGGCATGCCGTGGGTGCGAGCGCGTTCGAGCTCGTCGGCATCGGGCAGACCGACCTCGGCGAGTTCCTCCAGGGCCTCGTGCTGGGCGCGGGAAAGCCGGCCGATGAAAGCCAGCCACTCGCCGAGACTATGATCCTTGGCCAGGGCGTCGAAACGCTCGGCACGATCGAGGAAAAGCCGGGCCGGATCGGGCAGGAGGATGGCGGCAACGTCGCCCGCGGGCTTGATATCGAAGATTTTTGAGGACATGGCGAAGAAGGGAAAAGGGGGCGTCGGCATGATGGCCCGGCCGACTCGCGAGTACAAGCTGAACAAAGGAACTAGGCTGGGGACGAGCGCGGGCTCAGTTGCACCGGCTTTTCGCCATGATGGGCTGAGAAGTAGGCGGGCAGAGGGAAGCCGCCGTGGCAAGAAAATGGCTGCCCGAAATTCAGGGCGGTCTGTTTTTTGTTCGCATGAGTCTGAATTCGAGTTCGAGAGACGTGCGCAAGAAAGCCGTCTGGGCGGCAGGTGTCTGATTGGAACCGACGTTCAGAGCGTCTCCTGAACGCGAACTGCTCGGCCTTGGCCGACTTTCAGCCTCTGCTCAGAATCTGGCAGCTTTGCGATGGTTAGCCGTCACTAGCAGGAAAATAGTTGGCGGTTGTGATCCAATCACCGATAGCAGAACTCGGCAAATATGCATGTTGATGAAGACCATGTCGAATCAGTTCGTGCTGGCTAATTCCTCAACCAAGAAGTCGATGAACGCTCTTACTCTGCTTGGAAGGTTTTGCTTGCTAGGGCAGTAAGCATACAAGTCAGCACTAGGCAAAGTGAAGTCGGGACGCGCTGGGAACTCCAGCCATCTACCCTACATGATCGAAACAGACGACGGCCGCTACGTTGTTTGCTGTGATGCCATCGACTCGATAGTCGCCAGGACGCTGCACTGAACGGGTAATGCCTGTCTAGCCGGTTACTTTCTGCATAAAGTCCTTGTAAGCCATATCTGAACCCAGAATATGGTTTATCCACCATTGGGTCAGGTAGCCGTAGACTTCTGCCCGGTCCCGGGTGCCCACAGTGGCAGACAATAGAAGTTCGGTCAGCCTGACCAGATACGCTTCATGTTCCTGTTCCTGCTCTGCCAGCGCGGGATAACCATGGCTGGCCAGCAGTTGCTCCTCAGTCCTGAAGTGATGGTCGGCATATTGCCGCATCTGGTCGAGAAGGTCTGAGAGCTTGCCGGCGTCCGGTGTGGCCAGGCAACGGGAAGCCTCGGCGCACAAGGACAATAGTTGCCGATGTTGCTCATCGAGGATCTCGACACCGACGCTATAGCGTTCAGACCAGGAAAAATCGCTGGCGGCGTCAACGGGCTTTTCCGTGCGTAGCCAGTTGAGGAGCGTGGCATACAGATGATCGGGGTCGATCGGTTTGCTGAGAAAGTCGTTCATGCCGGCCGCAAAGCAACGCGCACGATCTTCGGCAAAGGCATTGGCGGTCATGGCAATGATCGGAATCTCCCCAAATCTAGCGATGCCACGTATCTGCCGTGTCGCTTCCAGCCCGTCCATTTGGGGCATTTGCATGTCCATCAGGATGGCAGCGTAGTCTCGACGGCTGACAAGGTCGAGGGCTTCGCGCCCGTCGTTGGCGGTTTCCACAACCAGTCCTACCTCTTCAAGAATCGCCTGGGCAATCTCGCGATTGATCGGTTCGTCGTCGACCAGCAGGATTTTCGTGCCGGCGAATTCACGCTGCAAGCATTCGTCCGAACTTTCTTTGGTGCTGTTCGTTACAACCGCATTGGGTTGCCCTTTCTTCAGGCGAGCCGAAAACCAGAATGTACTTCCGACACCAGGCGTGCTGCTAGCGCCCGCATCGCCCCCCATTAACTTGGCTAGGTGTTTGGTAATGGCGAGACCCAGTCCGGTACCTCCATGGGTACGGGTCAACGAATTGTCCGCCTGTTCAAAAACCATAAATAATCGGGGCAGAACTTCAGGGGCGATGCCAATCCCGGTATCGGAGACTTCGAATCGAACCAAGGCGCTTTCGTCATCGTCTTCGATACACTGAATGCGCAGCTTGATCGTTCCCGACTCAGTGAATTTCACAGCGTTGCCGACGTAGTTGAGCAGCGATTGTTGAATTCGGGCGGCGTCGCCCAAGAGATCACACGGGAAGTCTTGATCGTTGCATTCCATATGCAAACCCTTTTCGGCTGCCTTCCCATGAATCAGGGTACAGACGTTGCCAACGATAGCGTGCAAGTCAATGGGTTGCTCGTCGAGGATCAGTTTGCCGGCTTCGATCTTGGAGAGTTCCAGAATGGTATTGATGACGCCCAGCAAATGGTCGCTGGCGACTTCGAGCTTGTCGATTTGTTCTTCCTGCCTGGGCGTCAGCCCGCCCCGCCGAATGAGATGGGTCATGCCGATGATACCGTTGAGCGGTGTGCGGATCTCGTGGCTCATGTTGGCCAGGAAGGCGCCTTTGGCGCGGCTGGCTACCTCGGCTGCATCGCGCGCCCGCTCTAATTCGACGTTGCTCGTTTCGAGCTCAAATGTTCGCTCCCGAACCCGCTCTTCCAGTTCCCAATTCCATTGTCGCAATTCATCCTCTACTGCCTTGCGTTCACTAATATCCACATCCATACAAACAAAGCCGGACCTGTCGTCGCTCATTGGAATGACAAAGAGCGTGGATAGCAACCACACAACACGCCCATCACGGGCCCTGATGCTGGATTCAAATGGGCCGCATGGACGGCCTGTCGCCCTAATTTCGTCAAATAGAGCCAAGAACTCCGTTGTCTGTTCCTGGGTGTAAATCATCTGATCGAGAGTTTTGCCGACGGCCTCCAAGGAGCTCCAGCCAAATAGCCTTTCGGACGCTGGATTCCAAAAGGTTACCCGACCACTATCGTCATACCACTGGATGGCGACATTGGGTGTGAAGTCAAGGTTGGCACGCAATTGCGCTTCACTCAGGCGTAAAGCCTGATCCGCCTCGCGGCGGGCGCTCATGGCATCCAAGAGTTCATTAAAACCACAACTCAGGTTGGCAATTTCGTCGCCGCCGGTTACTGTAAGCGGAGTAAATGTTGACTCTGGCGCTGCACGCAATTTGCTGAAACGATTGGTTATTTCACGGAGCGGCACGATGACACGCTTGATGAACGAAATTGCGCCAATCCCGACAAGAATCAGAGACGCCAGCATTACCAATAAACTTGCCTTGACGATGCTTTGGCCTGGGCGATTAACCACGGCCTCCGGTATCAAAATTGCGAGTCGCCAATCTGGGATGCGAAGCCGAGCGCTTTGCACCAGCATCCCCGCAGTTCCTTTAAGACGTGAATCAGCCCCTAATAACGCCAGAAAATCCGGAGTGGCCTGGGTCCCGATACGTTTAACATCAGGGTGCTGGACGAAACGGTTCGTCCCATCAAGTAGCACCATGTAGCCAGCGTCTGTCGAATCACTAACGTCAAACTGGTGACGGAGATAGTTCGGGTCGTAATTAACCACCAGCAACGCTACCTGCTCTGGCTTGGCAGCCCCACGTTTTAGTCGGTGGATAATGCGAGAAGCAACCAGTACCGACTGATGCCTAGAATTACCGTTGATATTGGGACGAATGCCAGCCCAATAAATGTTTCGGGTTTGCGCCGCCGTTTCGCGAAACAGGAGGTCGCGCTGTGCAGTATTTAGGTTACCAACGTCGAGCGTTTCTCCAACGTGGTAGTGGTCGCCGGACATGGTGAAGATTTCTATCGAAACCAGCCCCTGGATATTGAGGTAATTATTAAGCACATAGCCTATACGTGCCTGAGTAGCCAGTCGTGTATAGGCATCTGGGTTGGGTAACTCGACGGCTAGGGCAGTGGTGATTTCTTCCACCCCTGAAATATTGGCGATGAGCGATTCAATCTGTCCCATCTGTGCATCCAGAAGGGCGCCTTTATCCGTCAGTTGCTGGTTGATTGCATCACGCGCTTCAACCTCCAGTGCCGAGCGTGATAGCTGAATGGAAATCAGACCCACTGCCACCAATGGTAAAACACCAAGCAGCAGCAGATAGCCGATGAATCGCTGGTGGAGGTTAATACGCATATTGATGGCCAATGATGTGGGCAAATTTCACGCGTTGCTCCGTAGCCAGTATTGATACGTTTAAGGCGTTGGTTGACTGGCAGCGCCTGCCTTGATCAATTTGACATTGAGAAGAGTCTCAGCAGGCACAGTTTCCCCCTTGAGGAGACGCATGGCATAGAGAACCCCCTGATACCCCTGCTCAGCTGCCTGTTGGTCGATGCTAGCCACCATGTTGCCATCGTTGATAGCACTCCGCGCCTCGGCCAAGGCATCAAACCCTGCTACCTTGACATGCTTGTTGCCTGATTCTTCCAAAAACTTAATCGCACCGAGTGCCATCATATCGTTGGCAGCGAAAATAAGCGCAATGTTGGGATGCTTGGACAGCATCCCTTTGGTCACGTTGTAGCCTTCGTCAATTTTCCAGTGGGCCGTTTCACTGGCAATTACCTTGATTGCCCTATTTTCTTGGAACGCCCGTAATGCCCCTTGTTTTCTTGCCTCTGCATTTTCTGCTTCACGAATACCTTCAAGAATTGCAGCCGCAGTCGGCTTATTGACTCCATCAACTAATGTTTTGGCGGAAAGATAGCCACCCTGTTCATTATTGACACTGATGAATGGGAGACCCTGCAAGCCAGATTCGGTCAATACTTTGGGGTCAAGCCTAGCGTCAATGTTGACGACCGGGATGCCAGCCGCTTTGGCTTTCTTCACAGAGGGGATGAGGTGGTAAGCATCGGCTGGCGCAAGCACCATAGCATCTATTTGCCGACTTTGAATCAAGTCGTCAACGATGGACACCTGTTGCTCAAAGGAGGTTTCCTGAGCTGCAGTCTTGACGATGAGTTCTATACCCAATTCTTCTTCTGCCTTGCGTGCGCCCTTTTCCATCTCGATGAAGAAGGGATTGGTCAGCGTCTTCATCACTAATGCTATACGCAGCATTTTGGCCGGCACCTTGGCCGCCGGGGCTTCTGCCTTATTGATTGGGGGGAATTGCTCTCCGCAGCCAGCCAGCAACAACGGTATGAAGACAACTAGGAGCTTTAACATGTGCACGGTGCAGACCTCAACTGGCTGTGAAATGAAGTGGCACGAAATTGACACAATCAAGGATCAACTTTCGTCGCTATAGCTGAGTTATTCCCGCCACTACCTAGACCCGGGTTTTGGTCAAGTGATCGGCAGAATGACGCCGCTTTGGCTCTAACGTAAGTAATAGAATACAGTAGACTAAAGTGTCGGACCAGCACTAAACAGGTCATCTTGATTGGAACGACAAGGAAATTAGCGATAGAAATCGCTGTCCGGCCCAGCACCCAGTGAACCGGGTAGCTTTTTCCATGAACTACCCGCGTGGATACAGTGAGGAAGAGATGCGAATAGTAAATATTGGCTCAATCAATGTGGATCACGTCTACGAAGTAGATCATTTTGTGCGGCCGGGCGAGACGCTTAACAGCAAGGGTTATCAGACTTTTGCCGGCGGCAAGGGCTTCAATCAATCAATCGCTCTGAGTCGTGCTGGCGTGGCCCCGCATCACGCCGGAAGGGTTGGGAAGGATGCGGGGTGGCTGCTCAAGAGACTGCAACAGGAGGGCGTTGACACGACCCATGTGGCCATGTGCGAAGCGACAACAGGCCATGCCGTCATACAGGTCACTCCCAACGGTGAAAACGCTATCGTGTTGTGCGGCGGAGCCAATCGACTCGTTACGCAGGCTGATGTTGCCGCCGTACTTACGTCTTGTTCCGCTGGGGACGTTCTTCTTATTCAGAATGAGACCAGTGCAGTGGCGCAGGCGATTCTGCATGCCCACGAAATAGGTATGCGCATTGTTTTTAATCCAGCGCCAATGACGTCTGATGTATGCCACTATCCTCTTGGATTAGTAGATATTTTCGTTCTTAACGAGATTGAGGCTGAGCTACTTACCGGAAAGACAGATCTCTCGGATTTGTGCGAATGTATGCGCCAACGATTCCCGAATGCGGCAACCGTTTTGACACTCGGCGGCCGTGGAGCCATCTATTTCGACGCCAACGCAACGCATCGGCAAGCTGCTTATCCAGTGAAGGTTGCCGATACCACGGCGGCAGGTGATACCTTCATTGGGTTCTTTCTTGTTGAGCTATTGCTAAGTGGTGATCCTGCCAAGGCCCTTGAAATGGGCTGTCTTGCCGCTGCAATTTCCGTTTCACGAGCAGGCGCTTCTGATTCCATACCATCTCGACAAGAGTTGGCGATCGCCAAGCCTTAGCAGTTGGTGCTGCCACACGCCAACTGCTCGCGCAGTTGCTAGGTGTTTAGCCCCACGATGTGATGGTGTATTTATCACCAGCTACCGAGGGATGAGCTATGGGACATGGAGTCGCCTGCTACATTTGCAAATAATTTCGATTTGCTTCTATGCTAGCGGTAAGAAAAGAGAAATCCCCACTTCTGTCCGCCAACTGGAACCCAATGTCATTCAAAAATCGGCTGACCCATTCGGAACTGGATTTTGAGAACTTGGCAAGGTTGGCTTCTGAAGCACCGATCCGTTTTTCGGAAGCGCGGGAAAAGCTGATCCACGAGGCAATGCAAGTAGCACCCGACTGTATCGCAATCCAGAATTGCATCGACGCCGATCGATTGACCTACGGACTAGGCAAGCGCGCCAGTTGGCACTTACTGGACATGTCGCTTGAATCAATGCAAAGACTCGTCGAAGCAATGATTGAATTACGCAAAGCAGTGGCGGAGATTGAGCAGCTTCGCGATGAAGTGGGCGTATTTGATCAAAAAACCAATACCTAAACCGCGAGCGACTAATGAGAACCAACCTTCCCGTTACCGGACAGGAAATCATTCTTCGAGATGACCATCTGATCGTTTCGAAAACCGATCTGAAGGGCCGTATCACCTACGTCAACCGTGACTTCATCGAAATCAGTGGATTTGACGAAACCGAACTGATCGGTGAACCCCACAACCTGGTCCGTCATCCCGACATGCCGCCAGAAGCCTTTGAGGATTTGTGGAATTCCTTGAAGGATGGGCGGCCTTGGGTGGGCTTCGTCAAGAATCGTTGCAAGAATGGCGACCATTACTGGGTAGAAGCGCACGCCGCCCCGATCTGGGAGAATGGGCAAGTGACGGGCTACATGTCCGTGCGGCGAAAGCCTGCCAGAGACATCGTATCAGCCTGTGAAAAGGCATATCGTGACTTTCGTGAAGGCAAAGCCAAGGGAAAGGCCATTATTGACGGCCGAGTGCTTTCTTCTTCATTGATGGCGCGGCTAACCCGTCGCCTCGCGCAGCTATCGCTGACCGCTAAATTGGGCATTGGCTGCGCCATTGCCGCCATCGTCGTGATGGGGGCAAGTTCCGAAATGCTCGGTACCCATATGGCATCGAATCTCCAGAATCGTGGCGTGGCTGACCTGCGCCAAAATCTGACACTGATTCGTGGCATGGTCGAAATTCGGGCGATCGCACTAAACAATGAGGCAACACGCCTCAATGATTTGCTGGCCACCTATTTCCCCGGATCAATGGCCCTGGAGACGCGGGATGGCGAGCCTTTACTCAAACAAGGCAATGTGCTGCTGAATGGCCGGTTTGACGAAGTAGATCGCTTTACCGGAGCAGCCAAAGCGGTAGCCACGGTGTTTGCCAGAAAAGGCGATGACTTTCTCCGAATTTCAACTTCCTTGAAGAAAGAAACTGGAGAACGTGCAGTTGGCACGCTATTGGGCAAAGCGCATCCTGCCTACGCCAGCATCGTTGCTGGCCAAGCATTTGTCGGTAAAGCCAAGCTTTTTGGGAAGGATTACTACACAGCTTATCGCCCGATTAAGGATTCAGCCGGCGCTGTAATCGGCATCTTGTTTGTCGGGCTTGATATCAGCGCTGAACTTGATGCGCTGAAGCGCCAGGTCAAGAGCGTCAAAGTTGGCAATAGCGGCTACTTTTTTGTGCTTGACGCAAAACCGGGCACGGACCAGGGCATGGCGCTCATCCATCCGGCCAAGGAAGGGCAAGTCATCATTGGTGCCAAAGATCCTTCAGGATACGAATTCATCAAGGCGATGATCGAGAAGAAACAGGGTGAAATCGAGTATCCATGGAGTAATGCCGACGATACCCCGGCCCGCCGAAAAATTGCGGTGTTCGAAACGTTCGATGATTGGGGCTGGTTGATTGCCGGGGGTACCTATCTCGATGAGTTCGATGCCTTGGCCAATTCGATGAAACACCTGTTAATTGGCGTTTCGCTGATCGTCGGCCTTCTTCTCGTCGGCATTATTGTCTGGCTGATCCGGCGTTTGGTCTATCGGCCACTGCACGATCAGGTTTTACCAGCCTTTCGGGCTCTGTCGGCCGGTCATTACGATAATCCACTAGATACTGCGCGCCATGACGAAATTGGCAAAGTCATGCAAGGACTTGAGACCATGCAGAATCGTCTTGGATTCGAAAAGGCCGATTCCGAGAGAAAAGCGGATGAAATGGCCCGCGTCATGTCCGCGCTGGACTATGTGAGCACTCCGGTTCGCATTGCTGATCCCAAGGGGACCGTGATTTATGCCAATAAATCGATGCTTGAGGCGCTCCGGCGGATCGAGCAGGTGCTGCAAGCGCAAAATCCTAACTTCAAAGTCGAAACCTTTGTTGGAAGCAGTATCGGAAGTCTTTATGCTGACCCAGCCGCAGCGCTACAACGCCTGTCCAGCTTGACGTCCACTGTGCAGACGGAGATGGACATTGGTGGCCGGACGTATCGCGTGCTGACCAGTCCTGTCATGTCGGCGACTAGTGAGCGTTTGGGTTCGGTCGGCGAGTGGCAGGACCGCACTGATGAAATTGCCATCGAGCAAGAAGTTTCCGGCATCGTGGAAAACGCCCAGCGAGGGAATTTGGGCGAACGAATCGAAATGGCGGGAAAGAGTGGATTCTTTAAGATTTTGTCGGAACGCATCAACGGCCTACTCGAAACCACGCACCAAGCACTGATTGCGACGTCGGAAGTCCTGTCTCGAGTCGCCCGCGGCGATCTGACGCAACGCATCGACAAAGACTATGAAGGGATCTTTGGCCAGTTGAAGGACGACACGAATGCGACGGTGGAACGGTTGGTCGAGGTCGTCGGGCGCATCAAGGATGCGACAGAGGCGATCAATATCGCAGCCAAGGAAATCGCTTCGGGTAATCAGGACTTGTCCAGTCGGACTGAAGAACAAGCATCGAGCCTTCAGGAAACGGCAAGTTCGATGGAAGAAATCAATGCGACCGTCCGGCAAAATGCTGACAGTGCCCGGCAAGCCGAAGCGCTGGCCAGCAATAGTAATGAACTGACGGCTCGCGGCAGCCAAATGGTTAAACATGTGGTCGACACGATGGCCGATATCCAGGGTAGCTCGCGGCGCATCGCCGACATTATCGGAGTCATCGACGGCATTGCATTTCAGACCAATATTCTGGCCTTGAATGCTGCGGTGGAAGCGGCACGCGCAGGCGAGCAAGGGCGTGGATTCGCCGTCGTCGCCACCGAAGTTCGCAATTTGGCACAACGGAGCGCAACCGCCGCCAAGGAAATCAAGGCACTCATTGCAGAGTCCGTTGACAAGGTCGCGACCGGCACCAGAGTGGTGAATGATGCCGGGAAGACGATGGATGAAATTGTTGCCAGTTTCGAGAAGGTGACCCTGCTGGTTGGCGACATCAGCAATGCAAGCCGGGAACAAGCATCGGGGATCGAGCAGGTGACTTTGGCGGTTGGCCAGATGGACGAAGTCACGCAGCAGAATGCAGCACTGGTCGAGGAAGCTGCCGCAGCCGCAGAAAGCCTGGAAGAACAAGCAATGGGACTGGTTCAGGCGGTAGGCTTGTTCAAGTTAACCGCATCGCAGCAGCCCAGCGTGTCACCCACGAGCGTGAGGCATCAGCCGCAAAAACGCCTACCTTCAACTACGCCATCGCCGAAGGCGATGCTCAAGGCAATTGCACCGCCTCGAAAGGCTAGTGACAGCGAATGGGAGGAGTTCTAGAAATTGCAAAGTTTCACCAATGGCACAAAACCATGTGAAACGGTCAAAATTTCAGTGTGTGGGGTTAAATTTGATTTTTCCACGGTGTCGTCAGTAAACTGCCATTGGATGATCAGAGCAACGAATACCAGCAACGGGTACTGAGTCCGCGTTCGCTGGATGGGAAGGCTTCCGCTCGTGGACTCTCGCACTTGAACGGCAAGTATTTGGCACATTGCAGCCTGAATATGGCCAAAGGCCCAAGGTCTGCTAAGGCCGAGAAGCACGTTTCGACCGTCCGGTAGCTTTAAGCGCGGAGCGGCCGGTCAGCGGCTTCCAGGGGCTCGATAGCTGACGCCGTGCCTTTCCTGGCCGAGCGGAAAATACCGCCCTAGACGACCGGTCTAATTTGTGCCAAGCTACCCGCCATGAACACCCGTTTTGACAACACCCGTACCCATCTCCTGGAAACCGGCCAGCGAATCATCGCCGGGAAGGGGTTCGCCAGCGTCGGGCTGAACGAGATCCTGACCACCGCCGGAGTGCCCAAGGGGCCGTTCTACCACTACTTCGAGTCCAAGGAGCAGTACGGACAGGCGCTGCTGCAGGACCACTTCGACCGCTATCTGGCGGAGATCGACGAACTTTTTGCGCGCCCTGCCGCGAGTGGCAGCGAACGCGTGATGCGCTTCTGGCAGCGCTGGATGGATCGCCAGACGGATGCCTGCAGTGACCAGAAATGCCTGGTGGTGAAGCTGGGAGGCGAGGTGGCGGATTTGTCCGATGCCATGCGCGTCACTCTCCGGGATGGTTCCGACCAGGTCATCGGGCGTCTGGCGACAGCCATCGCCGGCGGCATTGACGATGGCTCGATCCCCCCGAGCGATCCGCGGGCAACCGCCCAGATCCTTTACCAGTTGTGGCTGGGCGCCAGCCTGCAGGGCAAGCTGTACCGGACCCGCGATCCGCTGAACAGCGCGATGGCCTTTACCCGGAACCTGCTCCAGTGTTGATGTAAAACCCGCGCGGCCGCCCCATCGGCGGCCATTTTTTGACGCCAATGGCTAGACGACCGGTCTAATCTTGTTTCACCCACTTCCTTCAAGGAGAAATCCGTGACATCCCAAAAGAAAAACCCCATGAGTTCGCTCTTCGATCCGATCAGGATCGGCGACATCGCCCTCGCCAACCGCATCGTGATGGCACCGCTGACCCGTAGCCGCGCCCTTGCCGGCAACGTGCCCGGGCCGATGACCGTCGAGTACTACCGCCAGCGGGCCTCCGCCGGGTTGATCATCTCCGAGGCAAGCCAGATCTCGCCGACGGCCCAGGGCTACATCGCCACGCCGGGCATCCATTCGCCGGAGCAAATCGCCGGCTGGAAGCAGGTGACCGACGCCGTCCATGAAGCCGGGGGCAAGATGGTGATCCAGATCTGGCACGTGGGCCGCATTTCGCATACATCCCTTCAGCCGGGCGGCGTGGCGCCGGTTTCTTCGACCAACCGCCAGTCGCCGGCCACCACCTTCACCGCCGCCGGTCGCGAACGCGTTTCCGCGCCGCGCGCCCTGCGCGACGACGAGTTGCCGGGCATCGTCGAAGATTACCGTCAGGCCGCCCGCAACGCCCTGGCCGCCGGCTTCGACGGCGTGGAGATCCACGCCGCCAACACCTATCTGCTCGAGCAGTTCCTGCGCGACAGCATCAACGATCGCAGCGGCCCCTACGGCGGCAGCATTGCCAACCGCGCCCGCCTGGTGCTGGAAGTGGCCCAGGCCGTCGCCGGCGAGATCGGCGGCGGGAGAACCGCCATCCGCCTCAGCCCGCTGACCACCTTCGGTGGCACGGCCGAGCGGGACAGCGACCCCCAGGCCCTCTACGGTTACGTCGCGGAGCATCTGGCCCCCCTGGGCCTGGCCTACCTCCACGTCATCGAGGGCGAAACCGGCGGCCCACGGCAACCGCCCGGGACGCCCTTCGATTACGACGCGATGCGCCGCGCCTTCGGCGGCCCCTGGATGGTCAATAACGGCTATACCGGCGACCTGGCGAGCACCGTGGTGGCCGCCGGCAAGGCCGACCTGGTGGCCTTCGGGAAGCCCTTCATCGGCAACCCGGACCTGGTCCGCCGCCTGCGGGAGGGCGCGCCTCTCAACGAAGCCGATCCCAACACTTTCTACGGCGGCGGCGCCGAGGGCTATCTCGACTACCCGACGCTCCCTTAAGCCCTACTCACCCCACACCCGGCTGCTCCCTGACGGCCCCGGAGAACCCATGGCGATCAAACAATCGTGGCTGCCGCCCCTGGCCCTGGCGACCCTTTCCCTCATTTGGGGTTACACCTGGATACTCGCCAAGGAGGGCCTGACCTTCGCGCCGCCTTTCGCTTTCGCCGCTGAGCGCTGCGTGGGCGGCGCAGTCGCGTTGTTGATTGCCCTGCGCCTGAGCGGCCGTCGCCTCAGCCTGGTCGCCCCCGGCCAGACCCTGGCCATCGGCCTCGCCCAGGTCGCCGGATTCATGGTGTTCCAGACCTGGGCGCTGGTGGAAGGCGGGCCGGGCAAGACGGCGGTGCTCATCTTCACCATGCCCATCTGGACGCTGCTCCTGGCCTGGCCCATCCTGGGCGAGCGGGTGCGCGGCCAGCAGTGGCTGGCGGCAGCCAGCACCTTGACCGGCCTCTTGCTCATCATTGAACCCTGGGACATGCACACCAGCCTGTTGAGCAAGTTCCTCGGCGTCATGGCAGCCTTGTGCTGGGCCATCGGCACCATCCTCATCAAACGCCTGCGGGCCGCCACGCCGGTCGATCTGCTGACCCTGACCACCTGGCAGATGATCCTCGGCGCCGTTCCCCTGGTGCTGCTTGCCTGGGTTGTGCCGGAGCATCCGACACACTGGACATGGCACTACGGCGGCATCCTGGCCTTCATGTCCATCGCCAGCACGGCGCTGTGCTGGTGGCTGTGGATCTACATCCTGGATCGGGTGCCGGCCTGGGAGGCCAGCCTCTCGGTGCTCGGCACGCCGGTGGTGGCCATCCTCTCGTCGCGCCTGACCTTCGGCGAAGCCTTCTCGCCCATGGAGGTAGCCGGCATCCTGCTCATCGGCGGCGGGCTGGCCCTGCTTTCCCTGCTCAGCTGGGCGGCGAGCAAGCGGCGGCCCGGCCCATGAGCTACCCGGCTGCCTAAATCGGGGGCGATGCACGCCCGACCGCGCTTTACTTTCCCGTCAACTGCCGGTACCAGCCTCGATGATGCTGCCTGGCCCAGCCTCGGGTCACCGTTCCGTACCACATGGCGCGGATGGTGCCCTTGACCCAGATGGCGGCATACACATGGACCATGATGAGGGCGATCATCACGGCGCCGGTGGCGGCATGGACGACGGCCCCCAGGCGCACCAGGTTGATGTCGAAACCGAAGTAGGCGCGCCAGATGAGGATGCCGGACACGAACATGAGCAGCATGCACAGCGACAGCGCCCAGAAGAGCGCCTTCTGGCCGCCGTTGTACTTGCCCTGTTCCGGCAGGTTGTGGTCGTTGCCGCTGACCATCTCGCCGGCCCGGGAAAGCCATTCCTTGTCCGCCGGCGTCATGGCGTTGAGATGCTTGAAGCGGAAGAACAGGGCAAGGAAACTCACCGCCATCAGCACGCCGAGAAAGGGGTGGAGGATGCGGGCCCACACGCCGCCGCCGAACAGCTGGGTGAGCGGGAAG
>SSTB01000151.1 GCA_009469665.1 Azonexaceae bacterium
GACCCCTGGAGCGGTAGTGCTGCATTCCTTGTCCCCTTGAAGTATGCCAAGGCAGGCAGAGGCGCGAGCGCCGTATTGCGTCAACTTTCGTCCTATCGCGACAGCAATGAAACGTACTGCGAGACTGACTTCGAGCTGGACTGTCGGAGGTTCGATGATCTGGTCGCCATCCTTGCGGGGGAGCCGGGTGAAACGACCCTAGAGAAAAGTCTCCGCAGCGCCGGTGCCAGCCACATGACCAACCTCCGTAACCGGTCCTTCCTGGTGGCGTTCGACGCGGAGGGCAACATCACGGTCACCGGTGCAACGGCGTAAGCCAGAGCCGGTCCGTTCTTGACTTCCCTTCGGGGAAGTCTTTCTTGAGCGTCCTTTACGGACAGGCTGCTCAAGAAAGATTCGATTTCTTCCCGTTGGGGAAAAACGCCTACGAGCCGGCGACAAGACTCGCTATCCCGGTCGCAAGACTGGTTTTTCAATCGCCCCGGGGCCGCCTCGGGCGGAGAACTCTGTGGGCTGCACAAAGGAGTCGCACAATGACCTTTGAAATTGTGTTCACGGACCCAGCGGTCCAGGCCGCTGTGATCTCAGCGATTGGCGGCATCATTGCCGCGCTTATTGCGGCGATTGCAGCGGCAGTGATCGGCAAGCAGATTGCTGGGAGGAAGAAGCTCCAGTCCGCCTTGCAGGACGCGGTAGCCGACATCGAGTTCCTGCTGGGAGTGGAAAACGAGCACTGCAATCTCCACAAGGAGATGAGCGATGTCTCGTACAAGCAGCGCGTTCGACAGTCAGTTCGTGACCAGGGGCTCGAATGGACGGGGCGTTTCACCCCGGGTCGAGTGCGCTCGATGTCGATCCTCAGGGGTGAGTGAGATGCGCGTTCAGTGCCTCTACTCATTTCCCGGCAAACCGGAGCGCGATGTCGCGGGTACGCTCTGGAGCTTCATCGAATGGGCCGAAAAGCTGATCTGCGTTCTCGATGGGGATGCTGTGCTAGTCGCGGCGGCGAATGGCATTCGTGAGGTCCATGTGGCTGAGGTGGGTGTCGGCCTTTGGCGGAAGCGTGGCGTACTCGGAGAAGTCCTGGCCGGATACGCCTCGCGGAGTCCAGAGCAGTACCGCACACGCCTCAAGACATTCGCCGCAAAGCCCGTCGAATGGCTTGATTGAAGCGTCGCGGGGGCATCATCACGGGTCTTCATGGGGGCTCCCATGAAGAATGAACTCGTGAGAATCAATTCCGGTATCAACTCATCGACCCAAGCGGGGTTTCCATCCCCGTCGGGGATGCTCCGCATATACCCAAGGAGTTTCACGATGAATCGACTTCCCCCCGGGCCCTGGTGGGCCCCGAGTGCCGCCGTGTATGCAGCCGACGACAGGATGGTCTGTTCGTTGGGCGGTGCCAGCGTAGCGAAGGCCTACCGCGATCGTGGTGACGGCAATGGTGCCATGGTGATGGCGACAGCCCAGGCCATCGCGGTGACCCCAGACCTCATGGCGGCCTTGCGAGATGCAGAGGCAACCCTCACACGGCTTTACGAAGGCCCGGCCAGAGCGTCAGAAGTCATCTACCGGGACGATGTCTTGCAAGCGCTCGTCCACGCACGCGCAGTGCTCGCCAGGCTCTAGGACCAGCGTAGTTCATGGCCATCCGCCCACGAGGGGTTCAATCGCCCCTCCGGGCGAACTCCCTCTGGGTTTCAACTCAAGGAGAAGAACAATGCCGTACATCATCAAACTGTACGACCCGGAATATTTGGATATCGCGGAGGTCTTGCCGGCCGAGTCATTCGACGACGCTGTTGGCAAGGTCCTGGAAGCGATCGAGCTATCGCCGGAGAATGAAGTGCACGTGACGAAGCTGACGGATGGGTCATTCCAGCTGAAGATTAGTCGCGGCGGCGATGTCCTCGCGGATGTCGAAGATGTTCCCTTCGTTGACGCGTTTGGCCGGTATCCGAACGGGGATGCAGTCGCTCTGGCCATTAACGCCCTCGCAGGCGGCAATGCCAGTGCGCTGACAGCATTATTCGTAACCCGACCATGAAGACCGCCAGTTGGGTCATCCGGGAAGAAGCC
>SSTB01000152.1 GCA_009469665.1 Azonexaceae bacterium
ATGACGTCAAGTCCTCATGGCCCTTACGGGCTGGGCTACACACGTGCTACAATGGCGGTGACAATGGGCAGCGAACCCGCAAGAGGGAGCTAATCTCTAAAAGCCGTCTCAGGTCGGATGGCACTCTGCAACTCGAGTGCATGAAGTTGGAATCGCTAGTAATCGTGGATCAGCATGCCACGGTGAATACGTTCCCGGGCCTTGTACACACCGCCCGTCACACCATGGGAGTTGGTTTTACCTTAAGACGGTGCGCTAACCGCAAGGGAGCAGCCGGCCACGGTAAGGTCAGCGACTGGGGTGAAGTCGTAACAAGGTAGCCGTAGGGGAACCTGCGGCTGGATCACCTCCTTTCTAAGGATTGTTCTTCAGCGGAGATCTTCTTCGCTATCGAACATCATTGGAAACATAAGCCGGTTCAAACGGACCGGCATTTTGCGGGACTGCGCCGTCTTCGTTTCTCTTTCTTCTTCTGGATAAGCCCGCTTCGGGAACGCGTTCACCGCGCTCGAGTGCGTGCAGGCATTGGGCTTGTAGCTCAGTTGGTTAGAGCGCGCGCTTGATAAGCGTGAGGTCGGAAGTTCAAATCTTCCCAGGCCCACCAATTCTCATGAGGCGCGAGTTTCGCGCGCGGGACGGGATCGGGGCGTTAGCTCAGTTGGGAGAGCGCTAGCTTTGCAAGCTTGAGGTCGTCGGTTCGATCCCGACACGCTCCACCATTCTTCGAATGGTGCCCGGCTCGAGAAATCCAGAAAACAGGAAGATCCAAGTTACGGAAAACTTCCGTTCCAAGTTTCGTTTCGAGCAATCGAAGCGGATCAACGACGCTGTTCGACATCGTGAAGAGAGCAAACCATCCAAACGTAGAATTCATACCCTGGATTCTGCGACACGTAATTCGCGTATTTGCCTACCCGGCGTATGCGCGGACGACACTCACATCATGCTTGGATGGTTTGTGAAGCAAGCTAAATAAGGTCTTTTCTAAATCAAAACCAAAGGAGTCGATCCCAGTTCATTGCGTGCGAGCAGCGCGTGATGAGCAACTAACCTCTGCCGAGGGGTGGGTATCGATGATGAGAGCAATCAAGTGCCTAAAGGGCGTCTGGTGGATGCCTTGGCGGTAAGAGGCGATGAAGGACGTGATACGCTGCGATAAGCTTCGGGGAGCTGCGAATGAGCTTTGATCCGAGGATTTCCGAATGGGGAAACCCACCTTCGATAACGGAATTCCGAGACTTCGGTCTCGGATACGAGATTCTTCAGTAGCCCTGCACGGGTGAAACGAGGTTTCGGATTTCCGTTATCACAAGAAGGGATAAAACCTTTGAATACATAGA
Source organism: Azonexaceae bacterium (assembly GCA_009469665.1). Next base: position 1,341 of record SSTB01000152.1, read on the forward strand.
AGGTTTTAAGCGAACCCAGAGAACTGAAACATCTCAGTACCTGGAGGAAAGGACATCAACCGAGACTCCGCTAGTAGTGGCGAGCGAACGCGGACCAGGCCAGTGATAATCGTTAGACAAGTGGAACCTTCTGGAAAGTTGGGCCATAGCGGGTGACAGCCCCGTACACGTAATGCGAGCGATTATCCTTGAGTAAGGCGGGACACGTGCAATCCTGTCTGAACACGGGGGGACCACCCTCCAAGCCTAAGTACTCCTTACCGACCGATAGCGAACAAGTACCGTGAGGGAAAGGTGAAAAGCACCCCGACGAGGGGAGTGAAACAGTTCCTGAAACCGGACGCCTACAAACAGTCGAAGCCCAAGATTCGTTCTGGGTGACGGCGTACCTTTTGTATAATGGGTCAGCGACTTAATTTATCGAGCAAGCTTAAGCCGATAGGCGTAGGCGCAGCGAAAGCGAGTCTGAATAGGGCGACAAGTTCGATGGATTAGACCCGAAACCTAGTGATCTAGCCATGAGCAGGTTGAAGGTGAGGTAACACTCACTGGAGGACCGAACCGGTGCCCGTTGAAATGGTCTCGGATGACTTGTGGTTAGGGGTGAAAGGCCAACCAAACTGGGAAATAGCTGGTTCTCCGCGAAAACTATTTAGGTAGTGCCTCGTGTGAATGCTTCAGGGGGTAGAGCACTGGATGGGCTAGGGGGTCTCGCAGACTTACCAAACCTAACCAAACTCCGAATACCTGAAAGCACTGCACGGGAGACAGACGGCGGGTGCTAACGTCCGTCGTCGAGAGGGCAACAACCCTGACCAACAGCTAAGGCCCCTAATTCGTGGCTAAGTGGGAAAGGATGTGAGGTACCTTAAACAACCAGGAGGTTGGCTTAGAAGCAGCCATCCTTTAAAGAAAGCGTAACAGCTCACTGGTCTAGGTACTTTGCGCCGAAGATGTACCGGGGCTCAAGCCACGAGCCGAAGCTTTGGGTTTACGCGCAAGCGTAAGCGGTAGCGGAGCGTTCTGTAAGCCTGTGAAGGGATACCCGTGAGGGATCCTGGAGGTATCAGAAGTGCGAATGCTGACATGAGTAACGAAAAACA
>SSTB01000153.1 GCA_009469665.1 Azonexaceae bacterium
CCGGCTGCGCCGGGTGAGTGGCTACGACATCACATTCGCTTCGCGAATATGAGTCTGCGCCGCAATGAGCCGCTACGCGGCGCATTGTCCGCGCCGAAACAGGCAGCACGAACGTGGTCATAGTTTTCCACCTCGCATGAGCTGCCTGTTTTCCCAATCCACCCGCAGGAGAATGGCTAGCGCCACGCAGTTGGCCAGGATGCCCGAGCCGCCGAAGCTCATCAGCGGCAGGGTCAGGCCCTTGGTGGGGAGCAGCCCCATATTCACACCCATGTTGATGAAGGACTGCACGCCCATCCAGATGCCGATGCCCATGGCCACCAGGGCCGGATAGAGGCGGTCGAGCTGGACACAGCGGCGGCCGATGGCGAAGGCCCGCTGCACCAGCAGGGCGAAGAGCAGGACCACGACGAGCACGCCGACGAAGCCCAGTTCCTCCGCGATGACGGCGAGGAGGAAGTCGGTGTGGGCTTCCGGCAGATAGAAGAGCTTTTCCACGCTGGCGCCGAGGCCGACGCCGAACATTTCGCCCCGGCCGAAGGCGATGAGGGAGTGGGAAAGTTGATAACCCCGGCCGTATTCGTCACCCCAGGGATCCATGAAGCCGAAGATGCGGTCCCGCCGATAGGGCGAGACGATGATGAGCACGGTGAACGCCACCAACAGACCCGCCACCAGGACGACGAACAGGCGCGCCCGCAGCCCCCCCAGAAAAAGAATGCCCATGGCGATGGAAATGATGACCACGAAGGCGCCGAAATCGGGTTCTTTCAGGAGCAGCATGCCGACCACGAACATGGCACCGAACATGGGCAGGAAGGCTTTCTTCAGATCGTGCATGACCGAAATCTTGCGTACCGTGTAATCGGCGGCGTAAAGGACGGCGAAGAGCTTCATCAGTTCTGAGGGTTGCAGATTGGCGAAGCCCAGCGACAGCCAGCGGCGGGCGCCATTCACGTCGCGCCCTATGCCGGGGATGAGGACGACGGCCAGGAGGAGCACGCCCCCGAGAAAAAGCAGGGGCGCGATCCGCTGCCAGACGGCCAGGGGAACCTGGAAGACGAAGCCGGCGACCACCAGGCCGATGCACAGGAAAATGGCGTGGCGGAAGAGAAAATAGGTGGGCTGGTGCCCGAAGGCCCGACTGGCCTCGGCCGTGGCTATGGACGAGGAATAGACCATGACCAGCCCGGTAAAGAGCAGCAGCAGCGCACTCCAGAGGAGAACGTGGTCGATCTCGGCCACTTCGCGGCGCGGGGAGTCGAGGGCGGCGAGCATCATGAGGGCAGCCCCTGCACCGCGTCGATGAAGGCTTGTGCGCGGTGGGCGTAGTTCTTGTACATGTCGAGGCTGGCGCAAGCGGGCGAGAGCAGCACGCAGTCGCCCGCCTTGGCCTGGACGGCCAGCCACAGAACCGCATCCGTCATGTCGGCGCAGCGCCGCAGCGGAATGCCGGCCCCGGCGATGACCGCCTCGATGGCAGCGGCGTCGCGGCCGATGAGGGCTGCGGCGCGGCCGTGCTTCTGCAGGGCCGGCAGGAGGGGCGAGAAATCCTGGCCCTTGCCGTCGCCGCCTAGGACGATGGCCACCGGCCGGCCCAGACCTTCGATGGCGGCCAGGGTGGCGCCGACGTTGGTGCCCTTGGAGTCATCCACATAGAGCACACCCGCCTTCTCGGCCACGGTCTCGACGCGATGGGGCAGGCCCTGGAAATTCTTGAGGGCCTCGACCACTGCCGTCGGCGCCACGCCGACTGCTTCGCACAGGGCCAGGGCTGCCATGGCATTGGCGGCATTGTGCAAGCCGGCGATCCGGAGGTCGGCCAAGGCCACCAGGCGCTCCTGCCCACGGCAGATGAAGCCGTCCGCCAGGCCATAGTCGGCGCCGCGGGGTGCAGCGTCCAGGCCGAAGGTGACCAGGGCGCGCCCGCAACGGCCGTTGGCCATGGACCAGTCGTCGTCGCGGTTGAGGACCATGACGCCCTTGCCCTGGAAGATGCGGGCCTTCGCTGCGGCATAGTTGGCCAGGCTGCCTTCATAACGATCGAGATGATCTTCGGAGACGTTGAGCAGGGTCGCCGCGGCGGCGTTCAGGCGATCCGTCGTCTCCAGCTGGAAGCTGGACAATTCCACCACCCACACCGCCGGCAGCTTGCCCGCATCCAGCGCGTCCATGAGCGCATCCAGGGCCGACGGGGAAATATTGCCGCAGGCCACGGCGGCCACACCGGCGCCATTGAGCAGGTGGGCGGTCAAGGCCGTTGTGGTCGTCTTGCCGTTGCTGCCGGTGATGCCGACAATCTTCGAGGCCGGCGCAAATTCCCCCACGCCGGCTGCAAAAAGCTCGATTTCGGAAATCACCGGCGCCGAGGCATTGGCCACCTCGGGTGTCGCCTTGGGTACCCCCGGCGACAGGGCGATGAGATCGACACCGGCGAAGCTTGCGTCGACGAAGGGGCCGGCGATCAGTTCGGCCCCCTGCACGGCCGCGGAGAGGGCGTCGACGTTGGGCGGATTCTCCCGCGAGTCGGCCACCCGCACGCGGGCGCCCAGGCGGCCCAGCCACTTGGCCATGGCCAGCCCGGATTCACCGAGCCCGACGACGAGGATGTGTTTGCCCTTAAGTTCCATTACCGCAGTTTCAGGGTGGAGAGACCGAGGAGAACCAACATGATGGTGATGATCCAGAAGCGGACCACGACCTGGGTCTCCTTCCAGCCGGATTGTTCGAAATGGTGGTGCAGGGGTGCCATGCGCAGGATGCGGCGGCCGGCGCCGTATTTCCTCTTCGTGTATTTGAAATAGGCCACCTGCACCATCACCGACAGGGTTTCGCCGACGAAGACGCCGCCCATGATGAGGAGCACGACTTCCTGGCGCACGATGACCGCCACTGTCCCCAGGGCCGCCCCCAGGGCCAGGGCGCCGACGTCGCCCATGAACACCTCTGCCGGATAGGCGTTGAACCACAGGAAACCGAGCCCCGCCCCAGCCATGGCGCCGAGGAAGATGCACAACTCGCCCGCGCCCGGCACGTAGGGAATGAACAGATACTTTGCGTACACCGCGTGGCCCGTGACGTAGGCGAAGATGACGAAGGCAGCGGCCACCAGCACTGTGGGCATGATGGCGAGGCCGTCCAGGCCGTCCGTCAGGTTTACCGCATTGGAGGTGCCGACGATGACGAAGTAGGTCAGGGTGATGAAGCCGACGATGCCCAGCGGGTAGGCCACGGTCTTGAAGAAGGGCACGATCAGTTCGGTCTGACCCGGCGACTTGGCCGAAAAAGCCAGGAACAGGGCCGCGCCTATGCCCAGCACCGACTGCCAGAAGAACTTCCAGCGGCTGGCCAGACCATTGGGGTCGCGATAGACCACCTTCTTCCAGTCGTCGTACCAGCCGATGATGCCGTAGCCCAGGGTCACCACCAGCACCGTCCACACGTATTTGTTGCTGAGGTCGCCCCACAGCAGCGTGGTGATGCCGATGGCGATGAGGATCAGCACGCCGCCCATGGTCGGCGTCCCGGACTTCACCAGATGGGTCTGGGGACCGTCGGTGCGCACCGCCTGGCCGATCTTCTTGGCGGCCAGCCAGCGGATCACCGCCGGACCGGCGGCAAAGCTGATGATGAGCGCCGTCATGGCCGCCAGCACCGTGCGCAGGGTGATGTAGTTGAAGACGTTGAAGAAGCGCACGTCCTGGGCAAGGTACTGGGCAAGGGCGAGGAGCATTACGCACCCTCCGGGAGAGTGATGGCATCGGCGACCCGTTCCATCTTCATGAAGCGCGAGCCCTTCACCAGTACGGCGGTGTCGGGGGCAAGTTCCGGCCGCAGGGCCGCCACCAGGTCTTCCACGCTGCGATAGGACTGGCCGCCCTCGCCGAAATTGCGGGCCGCCACTTGGGAAGACTCGCCCAGGGTGTAGAGGCGGTCGATGCCCTGGCTCTTGGCGTAGCCGCCGATCTCGTCGTGGTACTGGGCGCTGGCTTCGCCGATTTCGCCCATGTCGCCGAGAACGAGGATCTTGCGGCCGATGGTGGAAGCCAGCACGTCGATCCCGGCCCGTACGGAATCCGGATTGGCGTTGTAAGTATCGTCGAGCACCACGGCGCCGCCGATCCCGGGACGCCGCTGCAGACGCCCCTTGACCCCGGCGAAGGCGGCCAACCCTTCTACCACGGCAGCCAGAGGAACGCCGGCGGCGAGGCAGGTCGCCGCCGCTGCGACGGCATTGCGGGCGTTGTGCCGACCTGGCACGGCCAGGGCGATGTCGGCCTCCCCCTGGGGCGCGACCAGATGCAGGGCAAGGTCCAGCCCGTGCTGGCGCACTTCGCCGCGTACGTCGGCGGGGCTATCGATGCCGAAGGTCAGGACGGTGTGCTGGCCGGCAAGGCTGCGCCAGGTGTCGGCATAGGCGTCATCGGCATTGACCACGGCCACGCCATTTCCTTGCACGCCGCCGTAGAGGGCACCCTTCTCCCTCGCCACTTCGTCCAGGTCGCCCATGCCTTCCAGGTGGGCGCGCTGGGCATTGGTAACCACCGCCACCGTCGGCGCGCCGATGGGGGCGAGATAGGCGATTTCGCCGGGATGGTTCATGCCCATTTCGATCACCGCCGCCCGGTGCCCCGCGTTGAGGCCCAGCAGCGTCAGCGGCAGGCCGATGTCGTTGTTGAGATTGCCGCGGGTCGCCAGCACGGCGTCGCCGAAGGCCGCCTTGAGGATGGCGGCAATCATTTCCTTGGTCGTCGTCTTGCCGTTGGAGCCGGTCACCGCCAGCACAGGCAGCGTGAACCGGCTGCGCCAGGCCGCGGCCAGACACCCAAGGGCAAGGCGTGTGTCATCGACTACCAGGGCCGAGACGCCCGCCGGGAGGCGGCTTTCGTCGCTGACCATGAGCGCTGCCGCGCCGGAGACGATGGCCTGATCGAGAAAATCATGGGCATCGAAACGCTCTCCCCGCAAGGCGACGAAGAGCAGACCGTCGGCAGCGGCCCGGGTGTCGGTGGACACGCCGCTGACGGCCACGTCGGAACCGACCTGGCGGGCGCCGATGGCCTGGGCGATTTCGGAAAGAAGCCAGTTCATCGCTTTTTCTCCTGGCGTTGGGCAAGGGCTGCCCGGGCTTCGGCCAGGTCGGAGAAGGGCGTGCGCACACCCTTGCGTTCCTGGTACGGTTCGTGGCCCTTGCCTGCGAGCAACACCACGTCCGCGTCGGCTGCGACGGCCACGGCGGCCCGGATGGCCTCGGCCCTGTCTTCGATGACCCGGGCTGCCGGCGCACCGGGCAGGATGTCGGCGATGATGGCCGCCGGCTCCTCCTGACGCGGGTTGTCGCTGGTGACGATGACGACATCGGCACCTCGTGTGGCCACTTCGCCCATCAGGGGCCGCTTGCCGCGATCCCTATCGCCGCCGCAACCGAAGACGACGGCCAGCTTGCCGCCCCGGGCCGCCGCCACTTCGCGCAGGGCCTCCAAGGCCTTAGCCAGGGCATCGGGCGTATGGGCGTAATCCACGACCAGCAGCGGCTCAGCCGTACCCCCCAGGCGTTCCATACGCCCCGGAGGAGGCGCGAGGGCCTGGAGGCGGGCGGCGATGTCGGATGCCTCGAGACCTGCGTCATACAGCACCGCGGCGACGGCGAGCAGGTTCGAAACGTTGTAACGCCCCAGGATTGCGGTACGCACGGCATGCCGCCCATTGGGCAGCACGAGGGTGAAGGACTGGCCCTCGGGCGTCGCCTCCAGATGTTCCGCCCGCGCCGCGGCGCGGGAGGCCTGCTCGCCTCCGTCCACCGTGGTACCGAGAATCCGGCTGGCGGAGGATTCCGTGAACAGTAAACGCCCGAAGGGATCGTCCAGATTGATTACCGCGGTGCGCAGGGACGGCCACTTGAACAGACGCTCCTTGGCCGCGGAGTAGGCCTCCATGGTGCCGTGGTAATCGAGGTGGTCCCGGGTCAGGTTGGTGAAGACCGCCACGTCGACCCGCAGGCCGTTCATGCGCCCTTCCTCGATGCCGATGGAACTCGCCTCCAGGGCACAGGCCCGGGCCCCCCTCCCCTGGAAATCGGCCAGGGCGGTCACCAGGGCAGTGGCTTCCGGCGTGGTGAAGCCGGTTTCCTGCAATTCGTCCGGAAAGCCCGCGCCCAAGGTACCGATCACCGCGCAGGCGCCGGGGTAGGCCCGGGCCAGCCATTGGCTCACCGTGGTCTTGCCGTTGGTGCCGGTGATGGCCACCAGGGAAAGCCGCTCGCTGGGACGGCCGAGAACCTCGTGGGCCAGGGGGCCGGCCAGGGCGCGCAGGCCGCTGACCGAGCGATGGGGGGCGCGCCAGCCCGCATCCCAGGCAAAGTCGCCACCCGGCTGCCAGAGCACCGCCGCCGCACCCCGGGCCAGGGCGTCGGGGATGTAGCGCCGGCCATCGGCAAGGTCGCCGGGGTAGGCGAGGAAAAGGCTCCCCGGTGCCACCCGGCGACTGTCGTCGGTCACGCCGTTGGGACGGATGCCCCGAGCCTCCAGGTCGGCCAGCAGTCCACGCACCGTGGTCATAGGAGGACCCTCCTGGCGCTGCGCGCCTTCCTCCCCGAGGGAGGGAGCGCCCCCTTCGGGCGGCCGGGCGGGGCGCTCATAGGCGCCCTCCTCCGGCAGCGGCGCCTTGCTGGGCCACCTGGAGCGGCAGATCAGGCTTGATCCCCAGGGTACGCAGGGCTCCGGCGGCGATTCCTGAGAAGGCCGGCCCCGCGACGTCGCCGCCGTAGTGGGCGGCGCCCGTAGGCTCGTCGAGCATCACCGCCACCACCAGGCGCGGATCGCTGAGGGGCGCAACGCCCACGAAGGACGACACGTACTTGCGGGCATAGACGCCGTTCTCAATCTTGTAGGCGGTGCCCGTCTTGCCCCCCACGCGATAGCCCACCACGCGGGCCTTGGGCGCGGTCCCCTCCGGCTGTACCGCCATTTCGAGCATGGCGCGGATTTCCCGGGCGGTCTCCGGCGAGAAGACTTGGGCCCCCTTGGCCGGCGGCTCATCCAGGCGCAGGAGCGAGAGCGGAACGAGGTCGCCGTCCCGGGCGAAGACGGTATAGGCCCGGGCGATCTGGATCAGGCTGACCGAAATGCCATGGCCGTAGGACATGGTGGCCTGTTCGATGGGCCGCCAGTTCTTCCAGGGGCGCAGCCGGCCCGACACTTCTCCCGGAAAGCCGAGTTGCGGCTGCTGCCCGAAGCCGACCGCGTCGTACATTTCCCACATCTCGCGGGGCGAGAAATTGAAGGCCAGCTTGGCGGTGCCCACATTGGACGACTTCTGGATCACCTGGGCCACCGTCAGGGCGCCGTGGGGATGGGCATCCGCGATAGTGGCGCTGCCGATGGTCATGCGGCCCGGGGCACAGTCGATCACGGTGTCGAAGCGCACCTTGCCGCGCTCCAGGGCCAGGGCGGCGGTAAAGGGCTTCATGATGGAGCCGGGCTCGAAGGTGTCGGTCAGGGCGCGATTGCGCAGTTGGGCACCGGACAGGTGCTCGCGATTGTTGGGGTTGTAGGTGGGCAGATTGACCAGGGCGAGCACTTCGCCGCTGCGGGCGTCGAGGACGATGGCCCCGCCAGCGCGGGCCTTGTGCTCAGCGACCGCCGCCTTGAGATGGCTGTAGGCCAGGTACTGGATCTTGGAATCCAGCGCCAGACGGACGTCCTTGCCGTCCCGCGGGGGCTTCAGCGCCCCCACGTCCTCGACGATGCGTCCGCGCCGGTCCTTGATGACGCTGCGGCTGCCGGCCCGCCCTTCCAGGCTCTTCTGGAAGGCGAGCTCGACCCCCTCCAGCCCCCTGTCGTCCACGCCGGTGAAGCCCACCATATGGGCAGTCATGTCTCCGGCCGGGTAATAGCGACGGTATTCCTTTTCCTGGTGCACGCCGGGCAGCTTGAGGGCCGAGACCTGATCGGCGACATCGGGCGGCACCTGACGCTTCAGAAAAGCAAAGGTCTTGTCTCCCGCCAGCCGCTGCTCCATGTCCCGCGGCTGTAGCTCGAGCAGGGCGGCCAGATGCCGTTTCTGCTCCGGCCCCATCTGACGGGCATCTGCGGGAATAGCCCAGATGGACTTCATGGGCGTGGAGACCGCCAGCAGGTCGCCGTTGCGGTCCACGATCCTGCCCCGGGAGGCCGAGACCTCGATATCGCGCAGATAGCGGGACTCGCCCTTGCCGCGGAGAAAATCGGTATCGACGATCTGGAGATAAAAGGCGCGCCCCGCCAGCAGCGCGAAGGCGCCCATGAGCACCAGCCCAACCAGGCGTGACCGCCAGCCCTGCAAGGCCAATTGCAGGACCGGACTTTCGGCGTAACGGTGGGCGGCGCGGCCGCGGCGGCGAACGACCATCAGCGGCGCCCTCCGCGCGACGCCGCCGGGCCGGCGGCAGGCTCGATGACGCGACCGAAGGCGTCCGGCTGGCGCATGCGCAGACGCTCACGCGCGATCTGTTCGATGCGCGGGTGGGTCGCCCAGGTGGACATCTCCAATTGCAACTGGCCGAACTCCACGTCGAGTTGCCGCGCCCGCTCCTGCTCCGCCTCCACGTCCTGGAAGAGTTTGCGGGCTCGGTGCTGGGCGGTGACCACCCCCAGGGCGGAGAGCACCAGCACGATGAGGAGAAGGGTATTGACGCGCAGCATCAGAGCTTTTCCGCCACGCGCATGACGGCGCTGCGCGCCCGCGGATTGGCCTCGACCTCCGCCGCCGACGGACGCAGCGTCTTGCCCACCGGGCGCAGTACGGGCTGCGGCAACTGCTCGGCCCGCAGGGGAAGGTCCCGCGGCAGGACATCGGGAACCGCCATGGAGCGTAGGTAGCGCTTGACGATGCGGTCCTCGAGCGAATGGAAGGCGATCACCACCAGCCTGCCCCCCTTGCGCAGCAGCCGGGTCGCCTGGGGCAGGGCTACCTCCAGCTGGCGGAGCTCTTGATTGATATGAATCCGTAGAGCTTGAAAGCTGCGCGTCGCCGCGTCCTGCCCTGGCTCACGGGTGCGCACGGCCGCGCGTACGAGGGCCGCGAACTGGCCTGTTGTGACAAGAGCTTGCTCGCTCCGAGCAGCCACAACCTTCTTTGCAATCTGGACAGCAAACCGTTCTTCGCCATAGTTTCTTATCACCTCCACGATGTCTCGCTCATCGGCCCGCGCCAGCCATTCCGCCGCCGTCTCGCCGCGGGTGGTATCCATCCGCATGTCGAGGGGGGCATCGTGGCGGAAGCTGAACCCCCGCTCCTTGTCGTCGATCTGGGGCGACGACACCCCTACGTCAAACAGCACCCCATCCGCCGCCGCCAGACCGGCACCGGCTGCCGCGGCGGCCAGATCTCCGAAGGCAGCATGGACGAGACAGAAACGGGGGTCGTTGATCGCCTCACCCGCGGCGACGGCCTGCGGATCCCGGTCGAGGGCGACCAGGCGACCGGCGCTCCCCAGGCGGGCAAGAATGGCGCGGCTATGGCCGCCGCGCCCAAAAGTCGCGTCGATATAGGCCCCGTCGGGACGCACGGCCAGGGCCTCGACGGCTTCGTCCAGCAGGACGGTCACGTGGGCGCTCACCGGAAGCCTCCCGGCACGAGGATGCGGCAAGTCGACACAGGGGTCGCCGCGTGCTTCCGCCGGACCCCTGTGCGACCTCGAGCCAGGCGGACATGGAGACCGGTCACAGCACCAGGTCTCCAAACCCGGGCGGCAATCCGCCGGACAAGGCCTCGGCCGCCAGGTCGTTCTGCTTCTGCCAGCCTGTCTCACTCCAGATTTCGAAGTGGCTGCCCATGCCGACCAGATAGACAGTCTTTTCCAGGCGGGCATAGGTACGCAGTTCCGGGGCCAGCAGGATACGACCGGCGGAATCGAGCTCCTCTGTGCGGGCATTTCCCACCAGAACGCGCTTGAGCGACGCCGCCAGGGGATCGAAGCTGGGGACGCGAAGAATCTGGTCCCGAATCGGTTCCCAAACCGGCGTGGGGTAGAGGAGCAGGCAGCCGTGGGGATGGGAGGTGAGCGTCAGGGAGCCTTCACCGGCGGCCAGGAGCGCATCCCGGTGGCGGGCCGGGATGGCCATGCGCCCCTTCGCATCCAGATTCAACGCCGCCGCGCCCTCGAACACCCGTCTCCCCCCATTACCCACTTTTAGACACCTTTTCCCACTTTAGTGCATGCCTTCAGGGGGAGTCAAGGGTAAACGCGGGTTTTTTTCTGTGAAGACAAGGACTTACAGCATTTTTTCGCGAGGAATTGCCGGAATTTTTTTCCTTAAAAATCAATGCGCCATTATGAACACTTAATGTAGTTTGTTACGAGTGGGAAAAAACTTCCCGGCGATGCCTTCAACCTAGAAACCTCAGTTGGACGGGCCCGTTGGTGCGTTCGGGAGGGTGTCTGGCGCGAAGCGACGACGCGGCAGGCTGATGCCTGCGAGGAGGAGCGACAAAGCCAGGCGCCCGCCCGGATGCGCCAGCGGGCCCGTAGCGGTGCCGCCCGGCGGGTGAGCGATTCGAAGGGGCTTTGATGTCCAGAACAAAAGGCATTCCGGGCTTCGACAAGCATTCAACTGAGGTTTCTAGGTTCAAGGATCAGCAAGGCCTTTTTTCCGTACCCGACCCCACCCCCGGTCGGGTCTACGGGTAAACCACAGTTGCACAATACGGATTACGGTTTTACTATGTGAAATATGACTGCGCCCAGCCCTACCCGGCGGAGGCGCCAAGCGTTAGAGTTGTCCGGCCCACCAGGCTCGACAGAATGCAACCCAATCGAGGAGACGAACCATGGCAGACCTTACCCCCGCCCGTGCCGCCGACGCTGACCCCCAGGAGACCCGTGAGTGGGTCGATGCCCTGGAAGGTGTCATCGCCCAGGAAGGCCCCCAGCGCGCCCACTACCTGATCGAAACCCTGATCGGCCAGGCCCGGGAAGACGGCATCGACATTCCCTACTCGGCCAATACTGAGTACATCAACACCATCCCCGCCGACCAGCAGCCCAAGTACCCGGGCAACCCGGATCTGGAACTGAAAATCCACTCCTACATCCGCTGGAACGCCATGGCCATGGTGGTGCGCGCCAACAAGGACACCAACGTGGGCGGCCACATCGCCTCCTTCGCCTCGGCTGCCGCCCTCTACGACGTGGGCTTCTCCCATTTCTGGCATGCGCCGTCCGCCGACCACGACGGCGATCTCATTTTCTTCCAGGGTCATTCGGTGCCCGGTGTCTATGCCCGCGCCTTCATGCTGGGGCGGCTCTCCGAGGAGCAGATGGACAACTTCCGCCAGGAAACGGGCGGCAAGGGCATCTCCTCCTACCCCCACCCCTGGCTGATGCCGGATTTCTGGCAGTTCCCCACCGTCTCCATGGGCCTCGGCCCCATCCAGGCCATCTACCAGGCACGCTTCATGAAGTACCTCGCCTCCCGCGGCCTGATCGACGCCGCCAAGGCGGAAAAGCGCAAGGTCTGGGCTTTCCTCGGCGACGGCGAGACAGATGAAGTCGAGTCCCTGGGCGCCATCGGCATGGCCGGCCGCGAGCAACTCGACAATCTGGTCTTCGTCATCAACTGCAACCTGCAGCGCCTGGACGGCCCGGTACGGGGGAACGGCAAAATCATCCAGGAGCTGGAAGGTGAATTCCGCGGCGCCGGCTGGAACGTCATCAAGCTGGTCTGGGGCACCCACTGGGATGCCCTCTTCGCCCGCGACAAGAAGGGCATATTGAAGAAACGCATGATGGAATGCGTCGATGGCGAGTACCAGACCTTCAAGGCCAAGAATGGCGCCTACGTCCGCGAGAATTTCTTCAACACGCCGGAACTGAAGGAACTGGTCGCCGACTGGACCGACGACGAAATCTGGCAACTCAACCGCGGCGGGCACGACATTTTCAAGATCTTTGCCGCCTACAAGGCCGCTACCGAGCACAAGGGGGCCCCCACCCTGATCCTGGCCAAGACCATCAAGGGCTTCGGCATGGGCCAGGCCGGCGAGGCCATGAATATTTCCCACCAGCAGAAGAAGTTGGACCACGAGTCTGTCCGTCGCTTCCGCGACCGTTTCGGCATCCCGGTGCCCGACGATCAGCTCGACGCCCTGCCCTACCTGAAATTCGCCGAGGATTCGCCGGAATACCAGTACCTGCGCCAGCGCCGCCTGGACCTGGGCGGTTTCCTGCCCCAGCGTCGGCGCAAGGCCGCGCCGCTGACCGTGCCCGGTCTAGACACCTTCGCCGCCCTCCTGAAGGCTTCCGGCGAAGGCCGCGAGCTGTCCACCACCATGGCCGTGGTGCGCATCATGAACATGCTGCTGAAGGACAAGCAGGTGGGCAAGAACGTGGTGCCCATCGTGCCGGACGAGTCCCGCACCTTCGGCATGGAAGGCATGTTCCGCGCCGTTGGCATCTGGAACCAGCAGGGCCAGAACTACGTGCCGGAAGATCACGACCAACTCATGTTCTACAAGGAGTCGAAGAACGGCCAGGTGCTCCAGGAAGGCATCAACGAAGCCGGCGCCATGAGCGACTGGATCGCGGCCGCCACCGCATACTCCGTGCATAACGTGCAGACCATCCCCTTCTACATCTGCTACTCCATGTTCGGCCTGCAACGGGTGATGGATCTAGTGTGGGCCGCCGGCGACCAGCGCGCCCGGGGCTTCCTGGTGGGCGGCACCGCCGGCCGCACCACCCTGAACGGCGAGGGTTTGCAACATGAGGACGGCCACAGCCACATCCTGGCCAACTTGGTGCCCAACTGCATTTCCTACGACCCCACCTTCCAGTTCGAAGTGGCTGTCATCGTCCAGGACGGCCTGCGCCGCATGCACGTGGAGCAGGAAGACGTCTTCTACTACCTCACGGTGATGAACGAGAACTACGAGCATCCGGACATGCCCAAGGGCGCCGAAGCCGACATCATCAAGGGCATGTACTCCCTGCGGCAGGGCGGCAAGGGCAAGGGGCCGCGGGTCCAGTTGCTGGGTTCCGGCACCATCTTCCGGGAGGTCATCGCCGCCGCCGACCTGTTGAAAAACGACTGGGGCGTCGAAGCCGATATCTGGGGCTGCCCGTCCTTCAACGAACTGGCCCGTAATGGCCAGGACGTGGCCCGCTGGAACCTACTGCACCCGCTGGAAGCGCCGAAGCTGTCCCACGTCGAGCAGAAGCTCAAGGACGCCGAAGGCCCGGTGGTCGCCGCCACCGACTACGTCAAGCTCTTCGCCGAGCAGATCCGCCCCTTCGTCAAGGGCACCTACGTCACCCTGGGCACCGACGGCTTCGGCCGCTCCGACACCCGCGAAAAGCTGCGCCACCATTTCGAGGTGGATCGCCACTGGGTGACCCTGGCCGCCCTCAAGGCCCTGGCCGACGAAGGCAAGATCGAGCGCGAAAAGGTTGCCGCCGCCCTGGTCAAATACAAGCTGGATCCGGCCAAGCCGAATCCGATGTCGGTATAAAGGGGAGACGACCATGAGCCAACTCATCGAAGTCAAGGTCCCGGATATCGGCGATTTCTCCGACGTGCCGGTCATCGACCTGTTCGTCAAGGTCGGCGACAGCATCAAGATCGACGATGCCATCGCCACCCTGGAATCCGACAAGGCCACCATGGACGTGCCGAGCACTGTCGCCGGCGTGGTCAAGGAGGTGCTGGTGCAGGTCGGGGCCAAGGTCAGCGAAGGATCCTTGCTGATCAAGGTGGAAAGCGGCGCTGCCGCCACGGGGAATAGTGGAAGCGTAGCGAGCGAAGGCAATGCGCGAAGCGCGAACGCCGCTGTACCGACCAGTACAGCAAGCGAGCGCGACAAAGCAGTGCCGAGCGCAGTAGCTTCCGGTGGCGTAGTCGAAGTGAAGGTGCCGGACATCGGCGATTTCTCCGACGTGCCGGTCATCGACCTCTTCGTCAAGGTCGGCGACCCCATCAAGGTGGACGATGCCATCTGCACCCTGGAGTCCGACAAGGCCACCATGGACGTGCCTTCCACCGCCGCTGGCGTGGTCAAGGAAGTTCTGGTGCAACTAGGCTCCAAGGTCAGCGAGGGCGCCCTGCTGATCAAGGTGGAGAGTGGCACCGCAGCGGCCGCCTCCACACCTGCCGCGGCTCCCCAGGCGGCAGCCCCGGCGCCGGCCGCGACGCCATCGCCGGCCCCCGCGGCCCCGGCGCCGGCTGCTGCACCCGCCGGTCTGCCCGCGGCTCAAGCCCAGCCTTTGGCCCTCGGCGCCAAGGTCCATGCCTCGCCCTCGGTCCGTGCCTACGCCCGTGAGTTGGGCATCGACCTCTCCAAGGTGACCGCCTCCGGCCCCAAGGGCCGCATCCTCAAGGAAGACCTGAGCAAATACGTCAAGGGCGTAATGACCGGCGCCATCTCCGGCCCGGTGGCCTCTGCCTCCGGCGGCGTCACCGGCGGCGGCGTTCTCGATCTCTTGCCCTGGCCGAAGGTCGATTTCAGCAAGTTCGGTGAGATCGAGGTCAAGCCGCTCTCCCGCATCAAGAAGATCTCCGGCCAGAACCTCTCCCGCAACTGGGTGATGATCCCCGCCGTGACCTATCACGAGGATGCCGACATCACCGACCTCGAAGCCTTCCGCGTGCAGCTGAACAAGGAGAACGAGAAGGGTGGCGGCGCCAAGCTGACCATGCTCGCGTTCCTGGTCAAGGCCTGCGTCAAGGCTCTGCAGAAGTTCCCCGAGTTCAACGCCTCCCTGGACGGCGACATTCTGGTGCTGAAGAAGTACTTCAACATCGGCTTCGCCGCCGACACGCCCAACGGCCTGGTCGTGCCGGTGATCAAGAACGCCGACAAGAAGTCCGTCTTCGAACTCGCCCAGGAATCCGGCGATCTGGCCAAGCAGGCCCGGGACGGCAAGTTGAAGCCCGCCGACATGAGCGGCGCCTGCTTCACCATTTCGTCCCTCGGCGGCATCGGCGGCACCTACTTCGCGCCCATCGTCAATGCGCCGGAAGTGGCCATCCTCGGGGTCAACAAGTCGGCCATGAAGCCGGTGTGGGACGGCAAAGCTTTCGTGCCGCGCCTCACCCTGCCGTTGTCGCTGACCGCCGACCACCGTGTCATCGACGGTGCCCTGGCGACCCGCTTCAACGTGTATGTTGCGCAGCTGCTGGCGGACTTCCGCCGCGTCGCGCTTTGACCGGAGGCCCGTCAAATGAGCAATCTGGTTGAAGTCAAAGTCCCGGATATCGGCGATTTCTCCGACGTGCCGGTCATCGACCTGTTCGTCAAGGTCGGCGATGCCATCAAGGTGGACGACGCCATCTGCACCCTGGAATCCGACAAGGCCACCATGGACGTGCCGAGCACCGCCGCCGGCACGGTCAAGGAAGTACTGGTGCAGGTCGGCTCAAAGGTGAGCGAGGGTGCGCTTCTGATCAAGGTGGAAGCCGGCGCGGCTGAGGCGGCACCGGCCCCGCAGGCCGCGGCCCCGGCAGCTGCGCTTGCCCCCGTGGCGGCGCCGACCGCCGCCAGCCATGGCGGCACAGCCGATCTCGAATGTGAAATGCTCGTCCTCGGCGCCGGCCCCGGCGGCTATTCCGCCGCCTTCCGCGCCGCCGACCTCGGCATGAAGACCATCATCGTCGAGCGTTACGCGACCCTGGGCGGCGTATGCCTGAACGTGGGCTGCATTCCGTCCAAGGCCCTGCTCCACGTGGCCGAGATCATCGACGAAGCCCATCACGCCAAGGACCTCGGCGTCACCTTCGCCGCCCCCCAGATCGACATCGACACCCTGCGCACCCACAAGGACAAGGTCGTCGGCAAGCTGACCGGCGGCCTCGCCGGCATGGCCAAGGGCCGCAAGGTGGAGGTGGTACGCGGCTACGGCAGCTTCCTCGACCCGCATCACATCGAGGTCGAGGAAACCACCGGCAGTAGTCAGGACAAAACCGGCAGCAAGAAGATCATCAAGTTCCAGAAGTGCATCATCGCCGCCGGCTCGGCTGCGGTGCACCTGCCCTTCATCCCCCGCGACCCGCGTATCGTCGATTCCACCGGCGCTCTGGAGCTGCGCTTCGTACCCAAGAAGATGCTGGTCATCGGCGGCGGCATCATCGGCCTGGAAATGGCCACCGTCTATTCCACCCTCGGCGCCAAGGTCGACGTAGTGGAAATGATGGATGGCCTGATGCAGGGCCCCGACCGCGACGCGGTCAAGGTGTGGGAAAAGCAGAATACCCACCGCTTCGAGCGCATCATGCTCAAGACCAAGACGGTGGCGGTGGACGCCAGGGACGACGGCCTGTGGGTCAAGTTCGAAGGCGAAGGCGCGCCCAATGCCGAAGCCGTACGCTACGACATGATCCTGCAAGCCGCCGGCCGCAGCCCCAACGGCAAAAAGATCGCCGCGGAGAAGGCCGGCGTGGTGGTCACCGAGCGCGGTTTCATCCCGGTGGATGCCCAGATGCGCACCAACGTGCCCCACATCTTCGCCATCGGCGACCTCGTCGGCCAACCCATGCTCGCCCACAAGGCGGTCCATGAAGCCCACGTGGCCGCGGAAGTTGCGGCAGGACACAAGGCCGCCTTCGACGCCCAGGTCATCCCCGGCGTGGCCTACACCCATCCGGAAGTAGCCTGGGTCGGCATCACCGAGGAAGAGGCCAAGAAGGCCGGGCGCAAGGTCGAGACCGCCAAGTTCCCCTGGGCCGCCTCCGGCCGCGCCATCGCCAACGGCGCCGACTACGGCTTCACCAAGCTGATCTTCGATGCCGAGACGCATCGCGTCATCGGCGGCGCCATCGTCGGGCCGTCGGCCGGCGACATGATCGGCGAAGTCTGCCTGGCGATCGAAATGGGCTGCGATGCCGTCGATATCGGCAAGACCATCCACCCCCACCCCACCCTGGGCGAAACCGTCGGCATGGCCGCCGAAGTGGCCCACGGCACTTGCACGGACGTTCCTCCGTCGCGCAAGAAGTAAGCGATCACCTCAGCGCTCTCTTGCGCGTATTAAGGCGACAGCTACCGCTGTCGCCTTTTTTTTGCCGGCACACAAGCGGCAACATCACCAACATCAACCCGTAACACGGGCCCACCAAGATCGTGCTTCCTCCATTCCGCCGCTGCTCTCACCAAAATCACTTAGGAGTCACGTTCATGCCGTATTTGACGCGCGCAGCCGGCCTCGCCGCCGCCTTGTCCATTCTTGCCGCTCCCGTCCAGGCGGGGTTCACCCCGTTTTCCAACTTCACCCCCATGACCTCCGGCAGTGCAGCCGGCAGCCTGCCGGAAAGCGCTCCCTTCAAGCTGTCATCCGGCAATTTCAGCCAGACGGCCCTAGCCAATCGGGCCAATCAACTTTCCCTGGCCCCCGGCTCCAATTCTGGCAATTGGGACATGATCACCGCCAACGAGACGGGGTCCAACGCCGGCCGCTATCTCTTCATGCCCTTCGAGACCAGCCGAGGCGGCGTTCAACGTGTTGACCTCAAAGATTCCAACTACAACACCCGGACCGTGACCATTGTTGCCCCCGGCACCCAGGGGTTCGTTTCGGGCGATGCATCCCGGTGGACCCCCTGGGGCACTTACCTTGCGGCCGAGGAATCCTGGGGCGCCAGCAGCACCAAGGGACGCCTCTTTGAGGTCACCAATCCCACCACGGCAGGCGCCAATGGCGGCGACTTTGTCCAACGCACGGTGATTCCGCGGGTATCCCACGAAGGCTTGGCTTTCGACAATAACAACACCCTCTATTTCGTCGACGAACTGAACGGCGGCGGTATTTACAAGTACGTGTCGGCCAAACCCAATGCCACGTCGGGCGCCGACTATTTCGCCGAAGGCCAGACCTACGTACTCAAGGTCGGCAGCGGAGGCCAATTCGAAGGCAACAACGGGAGCGCCATCGCCGGAAGCGCCACGTGGGTCGCCATCACCGATGTCAAAGGTAAAGCGCTTTCCGGCGTTTCTGTCGCGCTGGCGGACGGGACCATTGACGGCCGCGCCTCCGCCTCCGCTGTGGGCGCAACGGGCTTCAATCGCCCCGAAGACCTGGAAATCAAGATCCTGGCAAATGGCCATGAACTGATCTACTTCACCACGACGGATTCGGATAACGATGCCAACGCAAGCAACGGCCGGGGCCGAGTGTACTCGCTGGATCTGGCCACGAACACCGTCAAACTCGCAGCGGACAACACCCTCAAGGATCTTGCCACAGGGCTTGCCGTCGGCAGTGCCTGGAGCAACCCGGACAACCTTGCCATCGACGCGGCGGGGAACATCTACGTTGTCGAGGACCAGGATGGCGGCAAGGCCGACATCTGGTTCCTGCAGGACCTCGATGCCGACGGGATCGGCGATGCGGTGGGCCGCTGGCTGTCCTTATCGACGCTCGGTGCCGAGCCGACCGGACTGTATTTCGACAAATTCGATCCCTCGGTCGCCTACGTCAATGTTCAGCACCCGGCCAGCGGCGACGATCAACTGATCCGCCTCCACGCAGTCCCGGAGCCTGGCGCCCTGGTACTGGCCCTCACCGGACTCGGCCTGATGGGCACGGCAGGCCGTCGTCGGCGCTGAAGGTTCGCCCGAGTGATCCTGGCAGGGCGCCCAAGCGGCGCCTTTTTTCTATCCAGCCCGAGTAGCCTGAACCTCTGTCTAAGCGCCGGAATGCCGGCACATCCTCCCAATGTAACAATTGCTACAGATGCGGTGCTCCGCGCTGGCTAATCTGCAGACTCCCCTCAACCCACAAGGAGTTGCCATGCAAGCGATGCGCTTTTTCCTCGACACCCACGACCGCGCCCGGGGAACCTTTCCCGCCCAGCTGACGCCGAGCGATTTCGAGGCTTTCTACGAGCAGTATGAGGCAGCGTGCTACGCCGAGGGCGTCGTGCCCCTCCGTACGCACGTGAGCTATGCCGACGGGCAGGCCTTCTGCCTCAACATGGCCCCCGATGCGGAGGCGGTGAAGCGCGCTCACGCGCGTGTGGGCTTACCCTTCGACACCATCACGGAAGTCACCACGGCAACGCCGGGGGACACCTTCTTCCGTCGGCGGCAGGCGGCCTGACGACCAGGAGGGGGCGATGGACGCAGGACTCTGGGAAGTTTTCGCCATCGGCGCCGTGGCTGTGGCAGGCGCGGGTGCCGCGCTGTTCTTCATGGTCAGCCGGGAGCTGGCGACGGGGCTCGGGCCGGGAGGGCGTTGGCTGCTGACCGCTGCCTGCGGCATGGGCACCCTCGCCTTTGCCGCCAAACTCGCCGTGGCGGCAGCCCTGGCCGGCAATCCGGCGGCATTCAGCGGGCCGCCGGATGCCTCCCTCCCCTCGACAGCCCTTGATTTTGAGAATCCGGCCCCCTCCCGCCCGGCACGTTATGTCTGGGAAGCCCTGCCGCGGCAAGCCCCCGCGCCGGCAGGCAACCCAACCACCCCGGAACGCGTGGCACTGGGGCGACAGCTCTTCAACGAAAAGCGTCTCTCCGGCGACGGGACGCTGGCCTGCGCCAGTTGCCACGACTTGTTCGGCGGCGCCGGCGCCGATGGACGCCCCACAGCCCGTGGCGCCCACGGCCAGACCGGAGAGCGCAATACGCCGACCATCTGGAACGCCGCCTTTCAATCCGTACTGTTCTGGGATGGACGAGCCGCGTCCCTGGAGGCCCAAGCGGCGGGCCCCATCCTGAACCCCATCGAAATGGCCCTGCCTTCTTCCACAGAGGCAGAACGGCGGCTTGCCGGCGATCCCGCCTACCGGCGTGCCTTTGCCGCCGCCTTTGGCGATGGAGAAATCAGTTTCGGCCGCATCACCCAGGCCCTGGCTGCCTACGAGCGGACGCTCATCACGCCGGACAGCCCTTACGACCGCTTTGTGCGGGGCGATTCCCGGGCGCTTTCGCCAAAGCAGCTACGGGGCATGGCGCTGTTCGAGTCCGTTGGCTGCACCCTTTGCCACCGGGGTCCGAATTTCAGCGATGCAAGCATCCTGGGGGGGACCAACCCCTTCCGCTATTTCCCGGCAAGCGCCACCGATTTCGAAGCCAAGTACCCGCTGCTGACGGCCACTGGCCAACACGGTGTCTGGCGCATCCCGTCCCTGCGCAACGTGGCCCTGACCGGCCCCTGGTTGCACAACGGCAGCGTCGATCGCCTGGAGGAGGTGGTACGCATCATGGCCGGCGCCCAGCTCGGTCGTTCAACGGGCTTCGTCGCCTGGCTGGACAGCGACCTCGGGCTTGGCCACGTCGACCGCTCGCCCCTGGCGGACGGGGATGTGCAAGACATCGTCGCCTTCCTGGAAGCCCTCTCCAGCGAAACCCTCGCCCGCTCATCCCACCGGAGTCGATGACAGCTTCAATACCCCCTCCCGCCACAGCGGTCCTACAATGTCGTCATTTTTCCGACCGTCGCGAGAGCCTTAGCCCCTTGGCCGCACTGGAACGCTTCAAACCCTTCGACACCCTGTCGCCGCAGAGCCGGCAATACTTGCACCAAGGTCTCGCCGACCACCGCCTGACCGGCGGCGCAACGGTCCTGCACAAAGGCCAGCGCGTATCCGGCGCCTATTTCGTGCTGGCCGGTCGTCTACGCGTCTTTTCGCTGGCCCCGAACGGCAACGAGGCCACCCTTTACTTCATCGACCCCGGGGAGACCTGCGTCTTCGCCCTCAACAGCCTGTTCAACGACCTGCTCTACCCGGCCTGGGTACAGGCGGAGGAGGACACCACAGTCGCCGTCATCCCCGGTCCCATCTACCGCCGCCTCTTCGCCGACGAACCGGCGGTCCGCGACCTGACGGTGCGTGCACTTTCCACGCTGGTTTTCCGTCTCATGGACGAACTGGAGAACGTCCACGCCTACAAGTTGAGCCAAAGATTGGCCAACTTACTGCTGGTCCATGCATCGGCATCGGGGGAACTGGCCATGACCCAACAACAGATGGCCCATCACCTGGGCACCACCCGGGAGGTGGTCGCCCGCCTGATGCGGGAACTGGCCGGCAAAGGCTTCATCGCGCCTCGCCGCGGCCACACCCGTGTCATCGATGCGGCGGGCTTGGCCGCCCTTATCGGCTCGGATTATTGACCCTCTCCCCTGGCTGGTGGTCGGCAAAGGTACTGGCGAGAAAGACTCAAGGCATTCCTGTTTCCTCCCTCGCCCGCAACGCAGGAAGGGGGCCTGCCCCGAGACGGTCGCAGGGAGCGGCGGTGAGGCAGACGGGCATCGCCGATCTTTTCATCGTTCGGGGTGGCCAGCCCCTTGCCGCTCGGAACCCAGCGCACAACACGCCCCAAGTGCAGCAGTACGCCGCCAAGCGCAGTTGCAGGGAGTCCGCACGGACTCCTCCCTTGCGGCAGCCGGTCGGCCCCGGGGCATTCGGGTAAACTGGCCCCTCCCTCTCCCTACGGACCGAGACCGTGAACGCGCCGCCCTTCGCTCCCCCCGCCGTCCGCCACTTCCGGGCCAATCTGGTCTGGCCCCTGCAACTGGAGCCCTTCGCCTCGCCGGAAATCGAGGGGCGCCACTGGGAAGTCTTCGAGGCTGGCCTGCAGGGCAGCCCCTGGCGCCGCGTGGATGACGAATTCACCACCGACGCGCGGGATTTCAAGGAGCGGCATTACCGGGAATTCGTTTCCTTTCTGCCCTATGTGCAGCGCTTTCTCTACGGCGAGGGGCGCTCCCGCACCCCGCGCCCGGACGACCCGCCGGGGGGCTCGCCCATGCACGTCTTCCGGCGCGGCGACGTGGCCCGCCTGCGCATCACCCTGCGCAAGGATTCCGAGCCCCTGCTCCTGGATGTCGTCCATCTGGACCTCTATTTCTTCCACGATCTGGATCTGGTGCTCCTCAACCTCGAAGTCGAGGCCGGTGAAATGCCCCTGGCCACGGCGCGGGATCTGCTCTTCCGCTTCGGCCGCGCCTACCCGTCGGGCTGGGACGAGGAAGGCGCCGGCCTGCACAACTCCCACCTGGCCGAATGGCTGGACGCCCAAGGCCGCGTCCTGGCCCGTTCCGACGCCCAACGGCGGGAGAAATTCCTCAGCTACGTCTGCGCCCACCGCAGCCCCTGCATCTCGGAACACTGGGCCTGCCTCATCCGGCCCCTGGTCCTGGCCCACTCCGACGAAGCGGGCGATCTGCGCTACCGCCTGATCGAGTACCACCGCATGCCGGTCACCGCCTACCTGGCGGTGGACGATCCTCGCCGCCTGTCCCGGGAGGACTGGGTGCGCATCGGCCTGGCCACCACCCTGCACCCCGATGAAGCCCTGCCGGCCCGGGATCCCGCGGTGGCCGAATTCGAGAGCCGTTTCTGCCAGGATCGTTTCTGGAACGACAGCGACGCCGGTCCCAACACCCGCTTCCTGTGCACCGGCAACGCCCTCACCGTGGTGGGCGACGCCCGCCAGTCCTTCTTCCTGGACAAGGAGCGGGGCGTGCTGGCCCAGTTCCGCCACCAGTATTTTCTGGTGTTCCTCATCGCCCACCTGCACCGGGCGGCGCTCCTGGTCTTCGCCGATGTCCTGGTCGATTCGGTGAACGACCTGGACATCCGGGACGACATATCCGTGCGCCGCTTCAAACGCCGCATCCGGGCCAATTTCGAGACCTTCCTGCGCTTCACCCACCGCTACTGGTTCCACGAAATTTCGGAACGCCCCCACGTGCAGGCCATCTTTCGCCTGAGCGCCGATCATCTGCGCAACGATGCCCTGTACGACGAGGTACGGGACGAAATCAGCGAAATGTCGGCCTATCTGGACAGCGATTCCCAGCGCCGGCAGTCCAATACCGTCGTCCGCCTCACCGTCATCACCATCCTGGGGCTCATCGCCACGGTGACGACGGGCTACTTCGGCATGAACATCATCCCCTTCGCCGAAGAGTCGCCGACGACCAAGGTGGTGCACGGCGTCATCTCCACGGTCGCCTTCGTCGCCCTGGTGCTCTTCGCCGTGGCCCGCTCCAAGCGCCTGTCGGATTTCCTGGAAGACCTGGCCGACGAGCGCCTGGGCTTCGGCGCCAAGATGGCCTCCCTGGGACGGGTGCTCGCCGGGCGGGACCGCCTGTAAGCGTCTGACTCCAGGGTCACGCACCCGGCACGGCGCGCAGCGGAAAACTCAGCATCAGCACCGTCCCTGCGCCGGGGGCGCTGTCCAGCCGCAGGACGCCGCCCGCAGCCTCGGCCCGCTCCCGCATGCTCAGCAGCCCCAGGGACGTCAGACGGCGCGAACGCTCCGCCGCTTCCCGCAGGTCGAAGCCCACCCCATCGTCTTGCACGCTGACCCACAGGGCCCTCTCCTCGATCCACAACCCGACCACGATGGCGCTGGCCTGGGCGTGGCTGAGGGCGTTGCCCACGGCGCCTTGCACGGTGCGAAACGCCGCCAACTCGACTTCCGGAGAAAAACGGCGCGAGCCCACCGACTGTTCCAGGCGCACGACCGGCAGGCTCCGAGCTGGCAGCTGGCCGAGGAACCAGCGCAGGCTGGCGGCGAGGCCCAGGTCGTCGAGGATGGGCGGCCGCAGGCGCCGGGCCAGGTGCTTGGTGACATCCACCAGCCCGCCGGCAATGGCGTTGGCCGCCCGCAGGTCGGCCAGGGCCGCCGGATCGCCGGCCAGCTTGCGACGCAGACTTTCCAGAGCGAACTGGAGCGCCGCCAGGGACTGCCCCACCTCGTCGTGCAGTTCCCTGGAAAGCGCCTGACGCTCAGCCTCCTGCAGCGCGAACTGTTTGGCGGCCAGTTCCTTGAGCTGAGCGGCCGCCTGGCGTTCAGCCTCCTCGGCGGCTTTCGTGGCGGTGATGTCGAGACAGACACCACGCATAGCCAGGGGGCGTCCCACGCTGTCGAACGTGGTGCGGCCATGGACGGCGATCCAGCGCACCTCTCCCGAAGGCCACAGCAGCCGGTGTTCATTGTCCAGGTGACCGCTGCGCACCGCCTCCTCCACCCGGTGCTCCGCTTCGGCCAGATCGTCGGGATGAACGACGCGGCGCCAGGTCTCAACGCTGGCCTCGTCCTGCTCCGGGTCCAGGCCGAAGAGGCGGAAGAATTCGTCCGACCAGGTCAGCCGGCCGGTAACCATGTTCCAGGTCCAGATTCCCGCGCCGGCAGCCTTCTGGGCCAGGTTGAGGCTATCCAGGGCCTGGCGCAGTTCGCTCTCGCGGCGCTTGGCTCCGGTGAGCACGTCGAAGGCCGCCAACACGAAACCCCGGCGGGGCGAGCACAGAGAGACGCCGTACCACTCCCCGAGACCGGGGACGAACATCTCGAACATCTCCGGCCCTCCGCCCCGGGCGACCCGCCCCAGGGCTTCCAGGGCGGGGCCGTTGCTGACGGGAAAATCGGGCAGGAGGTGGCAGAGACGTTGGCCCACCACGTTGCGCAGGTGGGTGATGCGCTGGTGGGCGGCATTCACGTAAAGGTGGACCAGGTCCACCGGACGCCCCCGGTCGAAGATCACGCGGCCATACACGACGGCGTTGAAGACGTTGTCCAGGGCCTGGCCCAGGACTTCCTCCCGCGTAGGGAGGAGGCGGCGGCCCGCAGGCACTCCCGGGCCGGAGGGCACGGCGCCGCCAGCCCGGGTTTTCATCGCCGGAAGTGTTCGCCCAGGGCAGCGACGAGGGCCCCGTGGTCGTGGCTGCCGGCGCTCTCCCGCAGGCTGTGCATGGCCCACAGGGGGTTGCCCACATCGACCGCAGGCATGCCGAGACGCGCCGCCACCAAGGGGCCGATGGTGCTGCCGCAGCCCAGGTCGCCCCGGTGGGCGTAGGCCTGACACGGCACTCCCGCCGCAGCGCAGAGTTCGGCGAAACGCGCCGCCGTGTCGGCTCCGGTGGCGTAACGCTGCCCGGCGTGGGTCTTGATGACCGGGCCGCCATTCACCAGGACACGATGACCCGGCTCGTAGGCGCCGGGGTAATTGGCGTTCCAGGCGTGGGCCATGTCGGCGCTGACGAAGAAGCTGCGGGCCCGGGCGCAGCGCCCGCCTTCGGCGTCCAGCCCCAGGGCTGCGCCGACCCGCTCCAGGACATCGGTCAGGAAGCTGCCGCCGGCCCCGACGGCGCTTTCGCTGCCCACTTCCTCGTGGTCGAAGAGCGCCACCCCCGCGCAGGCTTGCGGCGCCTCCACCCCCAGGAGGGCGCTGAGGGCGGCGTGGCAGGAGGCGAGATTGTCGAGCCGGGCCGCGGCGATGAATTCCTGCTCGGCGCCCCAGAAGGCGGCGGGCTGGGTGTCGAAGGCGGCCAGATCCCAGGCCAGGAGGTCTGCCGGGGAAACCTCCAGGCGGTCCGCCAGCAAGCGGCGGAAGCGCGCGTCACCCTCCGCCGCCTGGCCGTCGACGGCCAGCAACAGGGGAAGTTCGGTCTGACGATTGAACTTCAGGCCCTGCTCGTTCACCTCCCGGTTCATGTGGATGGCCAGGTTGGGCAGGCGCAGCAGGGGGCGGTCGAAGGCCACCAGCCGGGTCTGGGGCCCCGCCGGGCCACGCACGACGACGCGACCGGCGAGGGAAAGATCCCGGTCGGCGAAGGTGGCGAGAAGGGGGCCGCCATAGACCTCCACCGCCAGGCGCAGGCTGCCCTCACCGGCCAGGGCCGGCCTAGGCTTGACCCGCAGGCCGGGGGAATCGGTGTGGGCCCCCACCAGGCGCCAGCCGGCCCGCTCGGGCGATTCCTGGCCGATCACGAAGGCGATGAGGGACGAGCCCCCCCGCTGCACGAAATGCCGCCCCCCGGGGGAGAGACGCCAGCGCTCCCCCTCGTCCAGGGGCGTGAAACCCCCGGCGACAAGGCGCGCCACGGCGCTTTCCACGGCGTGCCAGGGGCTGGGGCTGGCGTCGATGTAGGCCAGCAGGTCGGCGGCGGGCTGGAGCGCGGTCAAAGGAGCGGCGCCCCGACCCGGTGTTCGCCCCGCTCGTACACCACGTGGGCGCGGCCGACGATGAGAGGGTCCAGGTTGCCGATGCGCTCGGTGTCCTTGCTGGTGTAGGGCAGGCGGTGAAGGATGTAGCGCATGGCGTTGAGACGCGCGCGCTTCTTGCAGTCCGACTTGATCACCGTCCACGGCGCGTCGGCGGTGTCGGTGTAGAAAAACATCGCCTCCTTGGCCTTGGTGTAGTCCTCCCACTTGTCCAGGGACGCCATGTCGATGGGAGAGAGCTTCCACTGCTTCAGGGGATGCACCTTGCGCTCCTTGAAGCGGCGGCGCTGCTCGTCGCGGCTGACCGAGAACCAGAACTTGATGAGATGGGTGCCGTTCCTCACCAGCATGCGCTCGAATTCCGGCACCTGGCGCATGAACTCGGCGTACTCCGCCTCGCTGCAAAACCCCATCACCCGTTCGACTCCGGCCCGGTTGTACCAAGAGCGGTCGAAGAGGACGATCTCGCCATGGCTGGGCAGGTGCTGCACGTAGCGCTGGAAGTACCACTGGCCGCGCTCGTTTTCCGTCGGCTTTTCCAGGGCCACGACGCGGGCACCCCGGGGGTTGAGGTTTTCCATGAAGCGCTTGATGGTACCCCCCTTGCCGGCGGCATCCCGGCCTTCGAAGAGGATCACCACCTTCTGGCCGGTCTCCTTGACCCAGGCCTGGAGCTTGAGCAATTCCACCTGCAGGCGGTATTTGAGTCGCTCGTAATTGCTCCGCTGCATGAGGTTTTTGTAGGGGTAGCCGCCATCCCGCCAGTCCGGCGCCAGTTCGTCGTCGGGATTGGGAGTCATCAGGCCGGCAGCCATGCGTTGCTGCTTGAGCAGGCCCTTGAGCAGAGCCACAGACTCTTCCTGGGTCACTCCGGAGATGAGGTCACGCAGGGCGGCGAGCCGTGCCGCCTGAGCCGCATCCAGCGCCTCGCCGACGGTGAAGCCTTCGATGTGAGACGCCGCGTCGGTCGGCCCCGTATCCCCGGCCTTGACACTGCGCCGGGGGGAACGCCGGACCACCGTCTGCCGCTCCGCCGCCGGCTGTGTCTTCCGGCGCCTCGCCGGTCCGCTCGCTGAATCCGCCATGACTTTCTCCCTGAAGAACGCCTGCGCGGCGCTCTGCCGCGGGCATCGGGGAATTATCGACCTGCGCTCGCGGGCTGTAAATGCGGGGCGTTGCCTCCGCAGAGAGCGGATGACTCGTTGCAGGCCTCCCTGGCCTGGCTGCGCTTCCGAAGCCGCGGGTATCGTCCCAACTCCTTGTGGTCTGGCCTCCTTTCTGAACCCCTGGGTTTCATCGCAATTCCCCGGTATGCCCGCTTTTCTGAACCCATGAGTTTCATCGCAACTCCTCGGTCGAGTCGCTTTTCTGAACCCATGGGTTCCGCGCCTGATGCGCGGGCGTACTTTCTTCTTGGTGGCAAGAAGAAAGTAGCCAAAGAAGAAGCCACCCCTGGGTCGGAGGCCCCCTGCGGGGGCTTCCCTGCGCTACTCGGGGGCTTGGGCGGCTCGCTAAACTCGCCCCCTTTGGGGGCTCAGACAACGCGAGCCGACTTCCCCCAAGCCCCCTGCGTTGCTCGGCTCCTCTCAAGGGGCCCAGAAGCGGCCGGGCTGAACGGCCGATTCGATTCTCTCCCACACTCCAGGCTGGAGCAGTCGAACACCTGTCCGGTGCCGGACGCCCCCCCATGGAAGACGCTGAGCAACGCAGGGCTTCCGGGGGCCTTCGGGTCGCGTTGTCCGAGCCGCAGGCGAGTTTAGCGACCCGCCCGGAGGCCCGAGTAGCGCAAGGAACCGGGCAAAGCCCGGCGTCGACCCTGGGGTCGCCTTCTTTTTGGTGACTTTTTCTTGGCGAAGCAAGAAAAAGTTACACGCCCTCCAGGCGGAACCCCAGGGTTCAGAAAACCAGGCAAGCCAGGGAGCCAAACGCACCTCCGACGAACAGAGCGCTCTCCATCCCTGAAGCCCAACCCCGGGAATACCAGGGTGATGCAAGCGACTTGCTGGCGGCATGGCAAGTCGTTACGCTGTGGCATCGATTCGACTGCACTTTATCCGGGGATAGTGCGGGGCGTGCCGAACAGTGCTGAACCTATCTGACTGACGACTAGATGCACCCACTCCTATCTTTTTATTGGCGTACCGCCGTCATAGTCCTCGGGGGCGCTATTGCACTGACAGGTATCCCCGCAGCGATTGTTCTCATGACGGCTGCTGGTTTCGGCTCAGGAATGTGCGGAACCTATGTTCTAGAAGAGGTGCCGTCACCGTACAAGAAGCTCAAGGCGGTGGTTTTCGAAATCGACTGCGGGGCGACCACGGGCCATAACACTCATGTCGCCATCGTTGCCGCAAATCTCGATACCAAAAGCCCTGGCAGCTTTCCTCGCGGCTTCTTCCTGGCGGAACTTGACGGTGGGCGAGTGCCTCCGGGGCAACATGGCGGGCCGGAGGTTCGCGTGAGGTGGCGTTCGGAGAGCATGCTGTTCGTCGAGCACCATCAATTTGCGCAGGTCATTCGTGCCAATGGAGTGGCCGGCGGGGTGGCCATCGAGTACGGTCATTTTTCTGCCGGTTCCGGGCCAGCCGAGAACCAATGAACAGTCCGCGACACCGGACCTCCCCCGCGGACACGGTTAAGAACCCTTTAAGGATGGCGGGCGACACTCCGCCCATCCAATCAGAAGGGAATTCGCCATGCAGACTGCCAGGCAAAGCCTGTTCGACCGACTGGGGAGCGGCGCCGGTGCCGTGACCGCGGTCCATGCCCCGCCGGGCGCTCCCCGGCGGAGTGTCGCCGAGGGCTTCATCCGCGAGGTGTTCGCCCAGCGCTATGGCGCCCGGGTGCGCAGCTTTGCGCCCAATCTGGTGTTCTTCGAGGAGGCGGGGCAGGTCGTCGCCGCCACGGGCTGGCGGGCTGCCGGTCACGAGACCTTGTTTCTGGAACGTTACCTGGACCGGCCGGTCGAGGAGGCCCTGGGCCATCTCGCCTCCCAGGCGGTGAGCCGGCAGCGCATCGTCGAGGTGGGCAATCTGGCTTCCACCCGCTCGGGGGGGAGCGTCCATGTGATCCTGGCCCTGGCCCGCCAGTTGGACCAGTTGGGCTTCGAATGGGTGGTCTTTACGGCCACGGCGGAACTGGTCCGGCTGTTCAGCCGCCTGGGACTGCCGCTTTTTGCCCTGGCGCCGGCAGATCCCTCCCGCCTGGGTGACGCTGCCGCCGACTGGGGTACTTACTACGACGCCGCCCCCGTGGTGGTCGCCGGGCGCGTGCGCCAGGGGGTCGAGGTCAGCGGGAGGTGGCGTTGAACCCGGCCTGGAAACCCCTGCGCGCCGCCCTGACGGCGCGGGCCAAGGAGGCGCCGGTCCTGGTGGGTGAGCAAAGCCTCTGGCGGGCGGGCGACGCCTTGGCCGCCGTGGAGGAGCTGGCGGCCCGGCTGAACGGGTGCCACGCCCTGGCGGTCCTGGCGGACAATGGTCCCGCCTGGGCGCTGGCGGAGCTTGCCGCCCTGGCGGCCGACGTTCCCCACGTGCCGTTGCCTACCTTCTTCCAGGGCAGCCAACTGGCCCATGTCCTGGATACCACGGGAGCCGACTGCCTGCTCACCGATCAACCGGAACGCATCGGCGCCCTGGATCGCGGTTTTGCCATCACCGGCCGCGATCTGGGCCTGATCCGCATGCAGCGCGTGCCCCTGGAGGCGTGCGCGGCGCTGCCCTCCGGCACGGCAAAGGTGTCCTTCACTTCCGGCAGCACCGGAGCGCCCCGGGGGGTTTGTCTTGCCGCCCAGGGTCTCGCCGATACGGCAGCCGCGGTGGCCTCCCGCCTGGCTGACCTCGACCTGAAACGCCACCTTGCGGTGCTGCCGCTCTCCCTGTTGCTGGAGAACGTCGCAGGCTTGCACGCGGCGTTGCTTTCCGGGGCGGAAGTTCATCTTCCCGGGCTCGCCGCCCTGGGCTGGCGCGGCATGGCCGGCTTCGATCCCCTTGCTCTTGAGGGGAGGATCGCCCAGTCGCAGCCGGCTTCGCTCATTCTGGTGCCGGAGTTGCTCAAGGCTTGGACCCTGCATCACGCCAGGACAGGAGGCCAGGCACCGGAGAGCCTGCGTTTCGTCGCCGTCGGCGGCGCCCGGGTCGATGGCAGCATCCTCGCGCAGGCGAGGCGCCAGGGCATCCCGGCGTACCAGGGCTATGGCCTGACCGAGTGCGGTTCCGTGGTCAGCCTCAATCGCCCCGGCGACGACGGCGACGACTGCGGCCGGCCCCTCGACCACGCGCGTGTCTCGGTCGTCGACGGGGAGGTCATCGTCGCCACCCGGGCCTTCCTGGGTTACCTGGGGAGCGAGCCGGCCTCCGCCGACCCGGCCGGATTCCGCCCCCATGCCACTGGCGATCTCGGCGGTCTCGGCGGTACCGGCCACCTCGCCCTCGCCGGTCGGCGGGGTAACCTGCTCGTCACTTCCTGGGGACGCAACGTCTCGCCGGAGTGGATCGAGGCGGCGCTCCTTGCCCAGTCCGCGGTGCAGCAGGCCGTCGTCGGCGGCGACGCCCGCCCCTGGTTGTGGGCCGTGCTGGTGCCGGCCCCCGGGGCCACGGCAGACGATCTCGCCGCAGCGGTGGCCGCCGCCAACGCCGGATTGCCTGATTACGCCCGGGTAGGAGGCTGGGTGAGCAGCGTCCCCCTCACTTTTGCCAACGGCATGGCTACCGGCAATGGGCGCCCCCGCCGCGGAGCCGTTCAGGAAACCCATGCCGCCGCCCTGGCGGCCCTCTACGAATCGATTCCGGAAACTCCGCGCAAGGAAACCGCCGATGTCCTTCTATGAAACCCTCACCGAGTTGACCGCCACGGAGCGCCAGCACCTGCTCGCCGCACCCATCATTCGCGACTGCTTGCAGGGGCGCGTGCGCAAGGCCAGTTACCTGGCCTTCCTGGCCCAGGCCTACCACCATGTCCGGCACACCACGCCGCTCCTCATGCTCCTCGGCGGGCGCCTGCCCGAACGCCTGGCCTGGTTGCGCAAGGCGGTGGCCGAATACATCGAGGAGGAAATCGGCCACGAGGAATGGATTCTCAACGACATCGGCGTCGCGGGCGGCGACCCCGCCGCCGTACGGGCCAGCACCCCCGACCTGCCCGCCGAACTGATGGTGGCCTACGCCTACGACCTGGTGAACCGTGGTAACCCGGCGGGCTTCTTCGGCATGGTGTACGTGCTAGAAGGCACCAGCGTGGCCCTGGCCCTAAACGCGGCCGACCTCATCCAGACCTCCCTGGGCCTGCCGGACGGCGCTTTCACCTACCTGCGCTCCCACGGCACCCTGGATCAGGAGCACACGCGCCACTTGGCCCTTCTGGTCGACGCCATGGAACCCGGCGACCAGGCCGAAGTGCTGCGTGCCGCCCGGGTGTTCTTCCGCCTCTATGGGGATATCTTCCGCGCCCTGCCGGCCTACGACGCGGTGTTCGCCGGGGGGGCATCATGAACCTCGCCAGCGCGCGCATCCTGCTTACCGGCGCCAGCGGCGGCCTGGGGGGCGCCCTGGCCCAGCAACTGTCAGCCTCCGGCGCCGCCCTGCTGCTCGCTGGCCGCGACCCGGAACGCCTGGCCGAAATCGGCCGTAGCCTGCCGCGGGCTCAGGGCATCACCCATTCCACCGTGCGGGCCGACCTGACTCAGCCCGAAGGCGTTGCGGCCGCGGCCGGAGCCGCCCGGGAATTCCGCGTCAACGTGCTCATCAACAATGCCGGGGTAGGGGGCTTCGGCCTCTACGACCGACACGACTGGGGCGAGATCGACACCCTGCTGGCCACCAATCTCACGGCGCCCCTGCGCCTGACCCACGCCCTGCTGCCCTGGCTCAAGGCCCGACCCCAGGCGGCCATCGTCAATATCGGCTCCACTTTCGGCAGCCTGCCCTTCGCAGGGTTTGCCGCCTACTCTGCCGCCAAGGCCGGCCTGCGCGGCTTCTCCCAGGCCCTGCGGCGCGAGTTGGCCGACACCTCGGTGGCCGTGGTCCACATCGCCCCCCGGGCCATCGACACGGCGCTCAACAGCGCGGCGGTGGTCGCCCTCAACCGGGACCTGGGCAACCCGAGCGACTCCGTGGAGACCGTAGCCCGCCAGGTCGTCGCCGCCCTGGAACGGGGAGGTGGCGAGCATCACCTGGGTTTTCCGGAACGTTTCTTCGCTTGGCTCAACGGCGTCGCGCCGGCCCTCATCGACCGCGGTCTGGCAGGCAAGCTGGCGGTGATCAAGCGGCACGCCCAGCCCCCCCTCTCCCCCAGCCCCTCTCCCGCCCTGCGGGAGGAGGGAGATGAACGAGACGCTGCGCGTCTTTCACTTTGATTGGAGTTTCCGATGAAATTCTTCCGTTTTCTCGCCGTCCTCGCCTTCTTCGCCAGCGCGACCGCCGGTGCCGCCTCTCCGGAGGAGCTCATTCGCCCCCTTCAGGACCGCTGGGCGGAAATCAAGTACAAGACCCCCGAGAAGCAGCAGGAAGAAGCCTATCAGAGCCTGGTGCAGCAGGCCCGCAAGCTGGCCGAGGCCCATCCGGGCACGGCGGAAATCCTCATCTGGGAGGGAATCGCCCTGTCCAGTCAGGCAGGCGCCAAGGGCGGCCTTGGGGCTCTGGGACTGGCCAAGGAAGCCCGAGCGCGCTTCGAGGACGCTCTGAAACTCGACGAGAAGGCCCTGGCCGGATCGGCCTATACCAGCCTGGCCACGCTCTACGCCAAGGTGCCGGGCTGGCCCATCGGCTTCGGGGACAAAGCACGGGCCGAGGAATTGTTCCGCAAGTCGCTCGCCATCAACCCGTCCGGCATTGACCCCAATTATTTTTACGGCGAGTATCTCCTGGACCGATCCCGCCCGGGCGAGGCCCGCCCCTATCTCGAGGCGGCCCTCAAGGCGCCACCACGCCCGGGCCGCGAACTGGCCGACAGCGGCCGGCGCAGCGAAGTCGAGGCGCTTCTAGCCAAATTGGCCAAGGAAGGAAAATAGTTGCGCGTTCTGCTGGTTGAAGACGATGAACTCCTGGGCGACGGCATTCAGGCCGGCCTGTTGTTGGCCGACTACGCCGTCGACTGGGTGCGGGACGGCGAGTCCGGCCGTCTGGCACTCCTCGATCACGCCTACGACCTCTGTGTCCTCGATCTCGGCCTGCCCAAGAAGGGCGGGCTCGCCGTCCTCACCGAGCTGCGGGCGAGGGGCGGCAATACGCCCGTCCTGGTGCTCACTGCACGGGATACGGCAGCGGACAAAATTGCCGGTCTCGACGCCGGCGCCGACGACTACCTGACCAAACCCTTCGACCTGGGGGAGCTTCAGGCCCGCCTGCGGGCACTCACGCGCCGGGCGGGGGGCAGCGCCCTGCCGCTGTTGACCCACGGTGACGTGAGCCTCGACCCCGCCAGCAAACGAGTCACGCGGGGCGGCGAAGAAGTCACCCTCTCGGCCCGTGAATACGCCGTGCTGCACGATCTGCTCCGTCACCGCAACCAGTTGCGCACCCGCAGCCAACTGGAGGAAAACCTCTACGCCTGGGGGGGCGAGGTGGAAAGCAATACCGTCGAGGTCTACATCCACCACCTGCGCAAGAAGCTCGGCAGCGGCTTCATCCGAACCCTGCGCGGCCTCGGCTATCGTCTGGGCGAAGGTGACGAGGGCGCCCCATGAACCGTTTTGCGGCTGCTCCCCTGTTGGGAGAGCAGCCGGCTTCCCTGCGTCGCCGCCTCCTGGTCATGGTTTCCCTGGCCACCGGGGTGATCTACGTGGTGGCCGCCCTCCTGACCTATCGCCAGGCCCGCCATGAAGTTCAGGAAATGATGGATGGTGAACTGGTCAAAGTCGGCCGCCTCGTGCTCATCCAGGCCCGTGACGAATCACCCCGTCTGGCGGAATTTGCCGCGGCCCTGGCCACGGTACGGGGGATGAAGCCCCGCCACAACAAGCTTGCCCTGGAATTCGTGTTGACCCGGGGGGACGGCCTCGTTCTGGCACGCTCCGATCTGGCGCCCACCGGCCCCATCGGTCGCGAGCTCGGCTTCAGCAATGTAGAACAGGGCGGGCAATTGTGGCGCACCGTCGTTCTTGAAACCGGCGACCGCGGGCACCGGGCACTCATCGCGCAGTCGATCCGGCAACGCGACAAGGAGGCGCTGGAAATCGCCACCAAGACGATTCTACCGCTGGCCATCCTGCTGCCCTTGCTCATCGGGCTCATCTATTATTCCGTTCGACGCGGCCTGCGACCCCTGGACGAACTGGCAGGGGACGTAGCCGCCCGTTCCCCCGGCAACCTGTCGCCCCTGGTCCCGGTCACCCCCTTGAGGGAAACCGGCCCGCTGATCGTTGCCCTCAATCGGCTCCTGGACAGACTGGCCAAGGCTCTGGACAACGAGCGCCGCTTTACGGCGGACGCCGCCCACGAATTGCGTACCCCCCTTGCAGCGCTCAAGATTCACGCCCAGGTCGCCCTGGCCACCGGTGACCCGGTGCAATGCAAGACCGCCGTCACCAAGGTGATTGCCGGGGCAGACCGCGCCACCCGTCTGGTCGAGCAGCTCTTGCGCCTGGCCCGCCTGGACCCCCTGGAGAAACTCGGTGATCCGCGACCCATCGATCTTGCCGATCTGGCACGCAATGCGGTGGAAGATGCTGAACGCATTGCGCGGGAGCGCGGCATCGCCCTGGAGCAAGTCGCTACCGACTCCGTACCGACGGTTCCCGGGGACCGGGATCTGCTGGAGGCGGCCCTGCGCAATCTGGTGCACAATGCCTTGACCTACGCCCCTCGGGGGAGCCGCGTCATGGTTCGGGCAGGGGCCGATTTCGGCCAGCCGCTGCTGGAAGTGCGCGACGATGGTCCCGGCGTGCCGCCGGAAGAACTGGCCCGTCTGGTGGAGCGTTTTTACCGGGGCCGCGATGTCTGTGCAGAAGGGAGCGGCCTCGGTCTGGCGATCGTGCGCCGAATCGCGGAACTGCACGGGGCGCGTCTGGAGATCGAGAATCTGGAGGGCGGTGGCTTTGCCGCCAGTCTGCGCTGGTGCCTCGTGGGAGACGCCGGGTGGGCTTGCGAATCCCGTACTCCGGATCCCGTGTCAGCGACCATTGAAAAAGAGAGGGGCTCTTGAGCGACAACGACTGCGAGCGTTCCACAACGCTGAATTCGGGGGCCGTGGCCCCCGGCAAGGGCCGCACCGGCCTGGACCGGGTGGTGGCTGCCCTGGGCCATTCCCTTGCGGGGCTGGCTGCTGCCTATCGGGGTGAAGCCGCCTTCAGGCAGGAGGTCTGGCTGAGCATTCCCCTGGCGGTGATCGCCATTGTCCTGCCCGTGAGCGGCCTGGAGCGGGGCTTGCTCATTGCAAGCCTGCTGCTCGTCCTTATTGTCGAACTGCTCAACTCGGCCGTCGAAGCCACGGTGGACCGGGTCGGCCTGGAACACCATCTCCTGTCCAAGCGTGCCAAGGATATTGGCAGCGCGGCGGTCCTGCTCTCACTGATCAGTCTGGCCGTCGTGTGGGGGAGCGTTCTCGCCACACGCTTTCTGTAGGGTTTAACCTAGAAACCTCAGTTGACCGCTTGTCAGTCCCCGGATTGCCCTGTGCCTTGAACCTCTGCGCACCTCCACAACGCTCACCCGTCGGATCCATCGCCACGAGCCCGCTGGCGCATCCAGCTGAGGTTTCTAGGTTGAACCCGCTGTAGGACGGGCGGTGCGTTCGGGTGGCTTCTGCAGATCACGAAGCAAGAATAGGTTACTCGCCATCCGGGCCGAACCCCTGGGTTCAGCAAAACCCTCTGCCCCAGAAGGAAGGCCGAGCCGCATCGTTCAGCAAAGCGCACTCCCCACGGTCAGCCAAACAAAGTCACCGCCAGCCGCTCAAAAAAGCCCAGCCCGGACCACCAGCGCTCCCCCCGGGCGCGAAAACTGCGCCCGGCTTCGGTCAGCCCGAGGCAGCGGGCCCCGAAATCGGTGGAGCCGCGATCGCAGACAAACCCTCCCGACATGAGGTACTTGGCGATCACGGGCTGAATCTGCTCGCCGTCGAGCAACCAGCGCGTTCCGTAGCCGTCGTCATCGCCGCGCAACATCAGGATAGGCCGATGCTCACCCATGGTGCGGAGGATACGCAGCGTGTCGGCGCGCAAGGGAATGAGCTTCGACTCCATACCGCGGGGTCGGACAGGTGCTCAGCCCGGCCAGGGCGCACAACAGGCCCCGCTGGAGACATTTCCGCACGCCCAAGCGGCCCGGAGGGGGCCCTGGGAGGAAAATACGGCCATGAAAGCTCCTTTGCAGTGCTCGGGGGACAGCAGGGATTCATGCCCCTTTTGGCCGCGGTAGAATCCTTTTTGTTCCCCCAGAGTGCGCCCCATGAGCAAAGCCGATCACCCGCCTGAAACCCCCGCCACCCAGTTCCTCAAGACCCACCGGGTGCCTTTCTCCACCCATCTCTACGCTTACGAGGAGCATGGCGGAACCCGGGTGTCGGCCCGCGAACTGAATGTAGACGAGCACGCCGTAGTGAAGACCCTGGTCTTCGAGGACGAGGCCGCCCGACCCCTCATCGTTCTCATGCACGGAGATCGCAAGGTCTCGGCCAAGGAACTCGCCCGCCGCATTGGCTGCAAGAAAGTGGAACCGTGCAAGCCCGAAGTGGCCAACCGCCATACGGGTTTCCTGGTGGGCGGCACCAGCCCCTTCGGCACCCGGAAGAAGCTGCCGGTCTATGTGGAGAAGAGCATCCTCGATCTTTCGCTCATCTATATCAACGGCGGCCGGCGCGGCTTCCTGGTGGGCATCCACCCCCACGACTTACTGCGCCTCCTGGCTCCCGTGACGGTGGAAGTCGCCCTATAGGCTTGCAGAAGCCCCCTCGGACAGAATCGTCGGCGGCGCCCTTTCAACCTGGAACCCTCGGCCGACCGCTTGTCGAATCCCGGAATGCCTTGTGCCCCGGACCGCCGCGCCACTAGGGGTCACTCACCCCATGGGTGGCAGCGCGACGATCAGACGGAACGTTCGATGATGACGCCCACCCGCCTGACGCCGGACAGCATGCCCAACTTGGCCACCGATACGCGGACCCACTGGGCGGCGAAATTCTCCAGCAAGAAGGTGGCGACGTGTTCGGCCAGCTTTTCCAGCAGGTTGAAATGGGCCCCCGCCAGGTCGGCACGCAGCCGTTCGACCACGGCAGCGTAATCGACGGTGTCGCGGATGTCGTCGGAAGCCCCGGCAGAGGCCGTGGAGACGCCGATGTGCAGCGAGAGTTCAATGGTCTGCGGCAGCGCCTTTTCCCTGGGGTAGATGCCAACCCAGGTGGAGAGTCGCAGTTCCTCGATAAAGATGATGTCCATGCCGATCGGGGGCGGAAGTGTAAAATCTGCGGCGATTTTACCCCAGCCCCCAGGTGCCCATGCCCGCCGCCGCCCAACTTGCCCTCGCCCTGCTCGCCGCCTATTTGCTGGGCTCGATCCCCTTCGCCATGGTCGCCTCCAAAGTGTTCGGGCTCGCCGATCCACGCAGTTACGGTTCGGGCAACCCCGGCGCCACCAACGTGCTGCGCAGCGGCAACAAGAAGGCGGCACTGTTTACCCTGATCGGCGATGCCCTGAAAGGCTGGGTCGCGGTCTTCGCCGCCCAGGCAGC
>SSTB01000154.1 GCA_009469665.1 Azonexaceae bacterium
CCAGTGGGTCTCGCGCTCGAAGGCGAGGGAGCTGTCCAGGGTGAAGGTCGGCACGACGCGGCTCTGACTCGACGCGATCGTGGCCCCCGGATCCCGCAGGGAGTAGTGGGTGGCGTGCAGACCGAACTTGGGCACCACCAGGTAGGCCGGATCGACGATGGGAATGGCGATCTGGGGATAGACCACCAGACGGTTGCCTTCCACCTTGTCCGGGTGGGTGAAGCGCGAGAACTGACCGTAGACGCTGAGATCGACCGCCTTGAGGTTGCGGGCCCGCGCACTGAAGCCGAGCTGCGGCTCCAGGAAATAGGGGCGGGCGACGAGATTTTCCGGATCGGGGTTGAGGGTCTGGTAGGTCAGCACCTGGAGCGAGCTGTTCCACCAGGAACTCGGCGCGTAGGTCAGCATAGCCTGACGCGGC
Organism: Azonexaceae bacterium; assembly: GCA_009469665.1. The sequence continues at coordinate 422 of SSTB01000154.1, forward strand.
AACTGCTGCTGCGAGGTATGCAGGAGGCGGGAGGAAAAATCCTGCCAGTAGTCGTCGTCGGACACGCCGTTGAGGTTGACCCGGAGATGCAGGCCACGGCCCAGATTCTGCTGATGCAGGATCTGGTAGGCGTGCCGCTTGCGCTCCTCGAGCAGGTCGTCGGGCAGATATTCCCCACGGGCCTCGCTGTGGATGTTGTGATCCAGGTAGCGGGCCTCGGCCCCGAGTTGAAACCCCCGCTTAGTCATGTAGCGGGGATAGAGGGTCAGGTCGTAATTGGGGGCCAGATTGACGTAGTAGGGCAGCGTGACGTCGACGCCGTTCTTGGACGAGGCCGAGAAACTGCCGGTGAGGAAGCCCGACTTGCGCTGCTGGTTGAGGCTGAAGGTCGCCGACGGCAGGTAGAACAACGGAATGTCCTTGAAGAGGACCGTTGCATGGGTGGCCTTGCCCTCTTCCTTGTCGTAGTCGAGTTGTATCTCATCGCCCTTGGCGAACCAGTCGGTTTCGCCGGGCTTACAGCTCGAATAGGTGGCCTCCGTCAGACGAATCTGATTCTCGCCCTCAAAATCGATGCGCTTGGCCCGGCCGTAGGCATCCGAGGGGCGCCGCGGCGGAAGCGTCGTCTGCAGCCCATAGTTCGCTGGGACGTTGATCATGAGGGGGGCGCCGCTGGTGGTGGTGCTGCTGACCTCGGTCTGCACGACTTTCACCGGCCGGGAAAATTCGTTGGGCACCTCACGCCGGAAGCGGTACTCGGCGTCATCGAAGTAGCCGATGCGGTCCGAGAGCTTCATGCGCATGTGCGGACCCTTCACCTCGTCATCGCCGCGCTGGTAAACCACATTGCCCTGGGCCTCGACCTCGTCCGCCATAGAGCGGTATTCGAGGCGGTCGGAAAACACCAGGGTATCGACCCGGCGCAACTCGACATTGCCCTCCGCCTCGGTGGAATCCTCACGCCCTTCGATATGGTCGGCCGTGATGAACATGGGGTAGCTGTCCTTGGCCGGTTTCTCGATTTCCGGGTCGAGTTGCAGGCCCGGCACGGGGACCGGCGCGTAACCCTTGGTATCATCGGGAGCCTTCTTGGCCGCCAGGACGGCGAATTTGCGCTCCAGCCGGAGGTTCACCGCTTCGAGATCGACCCGGGAAAAATCGAGCTCCCCTGTACCGGCCGGCGCTTTCCCATCCCCCCCCAGGGCCACCGCCCGGGCGGTTTCGACCGCGCCATGGCTCAGCTGCACCCCGGCAAAGAGGCAGCACACGAGTACGGCAAGGGGACGACGGGGGAATCCGGGCATCGGCTGGGAAATCCGGGCAGGACGCCGGGATGCCCCCGGCGCGAATGCTAAAATCCGGGCATTTTACAACGAACCCGACCCCAGCCCGATGTCCCGCGACCAACTCGTTCACGACTGGGTAAGCAGCCGCTTCCCAGGCCAATCCGTCAGCCTCGCCCCGGCCTCGGCCGACGCCAGTTTTCGCCGTTACTTCCGCCTCGGCTTCCCCGACGGCTCCACCCGCATCCTCATGGACGCCCCGCCAGCCAAGGAAGACTGCCGCCCCTTCGTCAAGGTGGCCGGCCTGCTGGCCGCCGCCGGCCTCGCCGCCCCGCGCGTTTTAGACCGGGACCTGGAGCAGGGCTTTCTCGTCCTCACCGACCTGGGTCGTGTCGGTTACCTGGAAGCCCTGCAGGGCAACCTGGAACTCGCCGACCCCATGATGCGACCGGTCCTCGACGTACTGGTGCGCTGGCAGCTTGCCTCGCAACCCGGCGTCCTACCGCCCTATGACCAGGCTCTGCTGCGCAGGGAACTCGACCTCTTCCCGGAGTGGTTCGTCGGCCGCCACCTGGGCCATACCCTGAGCGACGACGAGAAGGGCATTCTGGAAGACACGTTCCGCCATCTCGTCGGCTCGGCCCTCGCCCAGCCCAAGGTGTTCGTACACCGCGACTTCATGCCCCGCAACCTCATGGTGGTGGAAAGCGAAGCCACCCTGGTGCCGGGCATCATCGACTTCCAGGACGCGGTCTACGGCCCCATCGCCTACGACGTGGTCTCGCTCTTCCGCGACGCCTTTATTTCCTGGGAAGAGGAACAGGAAATCGACTGGGTCGTCCGCTACTGGGAAAAGGCCCGCACCGCCGGCCTGCCGGTGCGCGCCGATTTCGCCGAATTCTGGCGCGACTACGAACTGATGGGCCTGCAGCGCCACCTCAAGGTGCTGGGCATCTTCTGCCGCCTCAAGTACCGGGATGGCAAGGAGCGCTACATCGCCGACCTGCCCCGCTTCCTGGGCTATGCCCGCAAAGTCGCCGACCGCTACCTCGCGCTGAAGCCTTTCCTCGGCCTCCTCGACACGCTGGAAGGCAAGCAGGAAGAGATCGGCTACACCTTCTGATGCGCGCCTTTATCCTGGCCGCCGGGCGAGGAGAGCGCATGCGCCCCCTCACCGACCATACCCCCAAACCCCTGCTGCCTGCAGGGGGCAAGCCGCTCATCGTGTGGCACCTGGAACGACTGGCCGGCGCCGGATTCCGCGACGTGGTGATCAACCACGCCCACCTCGGCGACCAGATCGAAGCCGCCCTGGGTGATGGTTCCCCTTGGGGCCTGAACATCCGCTACTCACCGGAACCGCCGGGCGCCCTCGAAACCGCCGGTGGCATCGCCCAGGCACTCCCCCTGCTGGGCGACGAACCCTTCCTAGTGGTGAATGGCGACATCTACTGCGACTGGGACGTCAATCGCGCCCGTGGCCTGACCCGACGCCTCGCCCATCTGGTCATGGTGCCCAACCCGGCCCACCACGCCACCGGCGACTTCAGCCTGAGTGGCGAGCGGGTCGTCTTCGGCCACGGTGAGGAAACGCTCACTTATGCCGGCATTGGCGTCTTTGCTCCGGCCTTCTTTCACAACGTGCCGGCCGGTTCCGTCATGAAACTGCGCCCCCTCCTCGACGCCGCCATCGCTGCCGGCACCCTCACCGGGGAACGTCATGGCGGCCGCTGGGTCGACGTAGGGACACCGGAACGTCTCGCCGAGTTGGACCACGAACTGCGCGACCACGAACCGAGAACCACCCCATGACCCACGCCCACTTCGCCGCCCGCCGCAAGCGCCTGTTGCAAACCATAGCCTCCGGCGTGGCCATCGTCCCCACGGCTCCCGAGGTCATCCGCAATCGGGATGCCCACCACCCCTACCGCTTCGACAGCTACTTCTGGTACCTCACCGGCTTTCCGGAGCCGGAGGCGGTGTTGGTGCTGGTTGGCGGCAAGCGGCCGAAATCGATCCTCTTCTGTCGCGAAAAGAACGAAGACCGCGAGATATGGGACGGCTTCCGCTACGGCCCCAAGGCCGCCAAGGTCGCTTTCGGTTTTGACGCCGCCTACCCTATCGGCGAACTCGACAAGCGCCTGCCGGAACTGCTGGCCGACCGCCCGACCCTGTGGCATGCCATCGGCCACGATCCGCTCTGGGATGCGCGGGTCAACCAGGCGCTGAACGTCGTCCGTAGCCAGGCCCGGGCCGGCATCCGGGCGCCCCGGGCCATCCATGACCTGCGGGCCGAGCTCGATGCCATGCGCCTGATCAAGGACGGTGCGGAAGCCGACCTGCAGCGCCGTGCCGCCGACATCGCCAGCGCCGGCCACGCCCGGGCCATGCGCGCCTGCCGCCCGGGCATGGCGGAGTACGAACTGGAAGCGGAACTGACCTACGAATTCCGCCGCCGCGGCGCCGACGCCCACGCCTACACCCCCATCGTCGCAGGTGGCGCCAACGCCTGCGTGCTGCACTACGTCAGCAACGACAAGGTGCTAAATGACAACACCCTGGTGCTCATCGACGCCGGCTGCGAAGTGCAGGGCTACGCCTCGGACATCACCCGCAGCTTCCCGGTCAATGGCCGCTTCAGCGCCGCCCAGAAAGACGTTTATGAAATCGTGCTGGCTGCCCAGAGCGCAGCCTTTGCGGCCATCGCCCCCGGCCGCCACTTCATGGAAGCCCACGAGGCGGCCCTGCGGGTGCTTACCCAAGGCCTGGTGGATCTCAAACTCCTTGCCGGCGACATCGATAACCTCATCGACAGCAAGGCCTACCAGCGTTTCTACATGCACCGCACAGGCCACTGGCTGGGCCTCGACGTGCACGACGCCGGCGACTACAAGATCGGCAACGACTGGACGCCCCTGGCACCGGGCATGACCCTGACGGTGGAGCCCGGCCTCTACATTCGCCCCGCCGCCGACATTCCGCTGGCCCTGGCTGGCATCGGCATTCGCATCGAGGACGACGTGCGGGTCACAGAGTTGGGCTGCGACGTCTATACCACCGCCCCCCGCTCCGTGGCCGAGATCGAGGAAGTGATGCGCCGTGACTGAGTCCGTCGACATCCTGGTCATCGGCGCCGGCCCGGTGGGCATGACCCTGGCGCTGGCCCTGGCTGGTGGCCCCTACACCGTGCGCCTCGTGGACCGCCGCCCCCTGGCTGCCCAGGCCGGCGACCCGCGGGCCCTGGCCCTCTCCCACGGCGCCCGGCAATTGCTCGAACCCCTCGGTGCCTGGCCCGCCCGCTCGGCAACACCTATCGAAACCATCCACGTTTCCCAGAAGGGCGGCTTCGGCCGCACTGTCATGGACCGCGCCGACCTCGGCCTGCCCGCCCTGGGCTACGTGCTGCGCTACCGCGATCTCGCCGCCGCCCTGGCAGCCCGCCTGCCTGCCGGCAGCGTGCTGGAAGAAAGCGAAATCCTCGAAATCGCGCCCGGTGACGACCAGGTTGCGGTCACCCTGCGCCAGGCCGGCGAAGTTCGGCGCGTTGCCGCGAAAATCCTGGTGCACGCCGAAGGCACGCCGGCCGACGATCCCGGCGTTTCAGTCAGCGACTACCACCAGCACGCGGTAATCGCCGAAGTCACACCACAACCGGGCCACCAGCACCGCGCCTGGGAACGCTTCACCCCCGATGGCCCCCTGGCCCTCCTGCCCCTGGGAGAAGACTACTCGGTGGTCTTTACCCTGCCCCCGGAGAAAGCCGACCGGGTCATGGCCCTCGACGACGCCGGATTTACCCAGGCCCTGCAGAAGCAGTTCGGCGGCCGCCTGCGCTTCGCGAACCCCGGCCCCCGCAACCGTTTTCCGCTGGCCCTGCGCCTGCGGAACAAGCTCGCCGACGGCCGCCAAGTGTGGGTTGGCAACACGGCCCAGACCCTGCACCCGGTGTCCGGCCAGGGTTTCAACCTGGGCTTGCGCGACGCCCGTGAACTGGCCGAGGCCCTCCTCGAGCACGGGCCAGAGCCAGCCACCCTGGCCGGCCACGCGGCGAAGCGGCGTCTCGATCGGCGTGGTGGCGCCTTGTTCACCGACAGCATCGTGCGCGCCTTCTCCAACGACTTTCCGCCCCTCAAGCTGGTCCGGGGCCTGGGACTGCTGGCCCTCGACCTGTGCCCGCCAGCCCGGCATTTCGTCGCCAAGCGCATGATCTGGGGAGCACGGGCCTGGCCTTGAAGACATGGGAGGGGTGATACCCTCCCGCCGCGCCCTTCACCTCCCTTCCCCCCTGTCCCGATGCCCCCCCTCCAGGCCTGGTTCCTCGCGCTTCGCCCCAAGACCTTGACCGTGTCGCTTTCACCGGTCATCGTGGGGACAGCGGTGGCTTGGCACGACAGCGGGCGGCTGCTGTGGGAACCGCTGCTGGCCGCTCTCCTGGCCGCCACCCTCATCCAGATCGGCACCAATCTGTTCAACGATGTCGGTGATTTCCTGAGGGGTACCGACACTCCGGACCGCCTGGGTCCGCCGCGAGCCACCGCCCAGGGCTGGCTGGCCCCCCGCCAGGTCAGGGGCGGGGCCTGGGGAGCCTTCGCCCTGGCTTTGCTATGCGGCATCTACCTGGCCTTCCACGGCGGTTGGCCCATCGTGGCCATCGGCCTGACGTCGCTTGCGGCCGGCTGGGCCTACACGGGCGGCCCTTTCCCCATTGCCTATAGGCCCCTGGGGGAAGTCTTCGTCTGGCTTTTCTTCGGCCTGGTCGCCGTGGGCGGCAGCTACTACCTGCAAACCCTCTCCCTCACGCCCTTGGCCCTGGTGGCGGGGGGCCTGGTCGGCCTCCACGCGGCAGCGGTCATCACGGTCAATAACTACCGTGATCTGGACGGGGACGCCCGCAACGGCAAGAACACCCTGGCCGTGCTCCTGGGCCGGCCCGCCACCCAGCAGATTTACCGGGCCGAGATGCTGGCCCCCTACGTCGGCCTGGGGCTTCTGGTTCCCAGCCTGGGGCCGGCAAGCACCCTGCCCCTATTCACCCTGCCGCTGGGTCTTAGACTGGTTCGCCGCTTTTGCCGGGAACCGGCGGGACCCGTCTTCAACACCCTGCTGGCCAACACCGCCGGCCTGCAACTCGTTTTCGCCCTGCTGCTCGCCGTCGCCTTCGTGCTCTGAATCCCTTTCCCCGTCCCTCCAATGCCGCAAAGGACTTTCCCGTGACCATCGCCAGCTTCACCGACCTTCTCACCGCCGCCCGCCAGCAAGCCAATCCCCAGCGCCTGCTCTTCGTCTTCACCCGCGCCGAATTGCCTGAGAACGCCAGCCCCGAGGAAGTCCGACGCTTCGAGAGCGGCCGCGGCGGCGCCCTGGCGCCGGTCATGTTCGTGGACAAGAAGACCAGCGAACTGCAGAGCTTCACGGAACTGGTCGAGGAATCCCGTCATACCGGCCAATCCTGGGATCTGGTGTTCGTCGGTTGCCTGGGCGGCCGCGACGGCCACGGCCCCAGCGACGACGATGCGCAGCAAGCCCTGGAGACCATGGTCAAGTCGATCCAGGGGGGCACTGTTTCCCATCTCCTGGCCTATCGCCCGGACGGCGAGCAGGTCAGCTTTGCCTGAAAGCCTGCGAAAATTCCCTTCGGCGCCGCCCGCATCCCTGTTCGCTTCGCCCGACCGGGATGCGACCGTCCCGCCACTCCGCGCAAGCTGAGCCCAAGCGCCCCCGCAAGGGCCGCCGGCTATGCCCAGCCCCTCCGGGAATACCCCCACCTGACTATTTCTTAGGCGCCGCTTGAGGTAGAATCGCGCCTCTCCCCCCGCCTGCTTTACCGGCCAGCGCGCGCCCATGGATTTTCTCGGTTTCAAGCTCCGCAATAACCTTTTCGTCGCGCCCATGGCCGGGGTCACTGATCGCCCCTTCCGCCAGTTGTGCAAGAAAATGGGCGCCGGGCTGGCGGTTTCCGAGATGGTGACGTCCAATTCGCTGCTCTACGGCAGCGCCAAGACCCTGCGCCGCGCCAACCACGAGGGCGAGGTGGCGCCAATCTCGGTGCAGATCGCCGGCGCCGATCCGAAGATGATGGCCGAGGCCGCCCGCCACAACGTCGATAACGGTGCCCAGATCATCGACATCAACATGGGTTGCCCGGCCAAGAAAGTGTGCAACGTCATGGCCGGCTCGGCCCTGATGCAGAACGAAAAGCTGGTGGGCGACATCCTCGACGCCGTAGTCGGGGCCGTGCCGAATACTCCGGTGACGCTCAAGTTCCGCACTGGCTGGAACCTGGCCAACAGGAATGCCCCCTCCATCGCCCGCATCGCCGAGAGCGCAGGCGTGCGGGCCGTGGCCATCCACGGCCGCACCCGCTGCCAGCAGTACACCGGCGAAGCGGAGTACGACACCATTTCCCTGGTGAAGACCCTGGTCGACATTCCGGTCATCGCCAACGGCGACATCGCCACCCCGGAAAAAGCCCGGCAAGTCCTCGACAAGACCGGCGCCGACGGCCTCATGATCGGCCGCGCCGCCCAGGGCCGCCCCTGGCTGTTCCGGGAAATCGAACACTACCTGAAGACCGGCGAGCATCTGCCGCCGGCCCGGGTCGATGAAATCCACGGCATCCTGCAGGAGCACCTGGAAGACCTCTACGCCTTTTACGGGCTGGAGACGGGCTTTCGGGTCGCGAGGAAACATATTGCGTGGTACACGAAAGGATTGGCAGGTTCAGCCGCCTTTCGCCATTACATGAACCAGTTGCCCAGCATCGAGCTGCAACGCCAGGCCGTGAACGATTTCTTTTACGACCTGGCCGGACGGTCCGAGCATCTGCAATATATCCATACAAGGGAGGAGTTGGCGGCATGAGCCAACAAGACATATCGGCGTGCGTCGTGGGCGCCCTGGAGCAGTACTTTCACGACCTGGATGGGGAAAAACCGGCCGCAATCTATGACATGGTCCTTAAAAGCGTGGAAAAGCCCATGCTGCAGGTGGTCCTGGCCAAGGCCAGCGGCAATCAGACCCTGGCCGCAGACATGCTCGGCATCAATCGCAACACCCTGCGCAAGAAACTCACTGAATACCAACTTCTTTAGATTCCCATGACCGTCAAGCAAGCCCTGATTTCCGTCTCCGACAAGACGGGTGTACTCGAATTCGCCCAGGGCCTCGCTGCCCAGGGCGTCAAGCTGCTGTCCACCGGCGGCACGGCCAAGCTGCTGCGTGACGCCGGCCTGTGCGTCACCGAAATCGGCGACTACACCGGCTTCCCGGAAATGCTGGACGGCCGCGTCAAGACCCTTCATCCGAAGGTGCATGGCGGCATCCTGGCCCGCCGTGACCTGGCCGAACACATGGCCACCCTCTCACAGCACGGCATCCCGACCATCGACCTGGTCTGCGTGAACCTCTACCCCTTCGCCGCCACCATCGCCAAGGCCGGCGTGACGCTGGAAGATGCCATCGAGAACATCGACATCGGCGGTCCGGCCATGGTCCGCTCCTCGGCCAAGAACTACGCTGGCGTGGCCATCGTCACCGACCCGGCCGATTACCAGCCGCTGCTCGACGAAATGAAGGCCAACGCCGGCACCTTGAAGTTGGAGACCCGCTTCGGCCTGGCCAAAAAGGCCTTCACCCACACCGCCCGCTACGACAGCATGATCGCCAACTGGCTGACCGGTCTCGATGAAGGCGTCGAAGCTAAGCCGGCCGACGCCGCGCCGACGCCGGCAGTCTTCCCCGCCAAGCTCCAACTGGCCTTCGATCGTGTCGAAATCCTGCGCTACGGCGAGAACTCCCACCAGTCGGCCGCCTTCTACCGCGACACCACGCCGCTGGCCGGCAGTATCGCCGCCTACACCCAGATCCAGGGCAAGGAACTGTCCTACAACAACATCGCCGATTCGGACGCTGCCTGGGAATGCGTCAAGGCCTTCGACGCAAGTGTTGGCCAACTCGCCTGCGTCATCATCAAGCACGCCAACCCCTGCGGCGTGGCCATAGCCGGCACCCTGCTCGGCGCCTACGAAAAGGCCTTCAAGACCGATTCCACCTCCGCTTTCGGCGGCATCATCGCCTTCAACGGCGAGGTCGGGCTCGACGTGGTCAACGCCATGAACGAAAGGAAGCACTTCGTCGCAGTGCTGATCGCCCCGTCCTTCACCGCCGAAGCCAAGGCGGCGCTGGCTTCCAAGACCAACCTGCG
>SSTB01000016.1 GCA_009469665.1 Azonexaceae bacterium
TCGCAGATCGGCACGGTGATCATCAACCCGGCAACGGCGGTGAAGGCTGCCTATTACCATCGTTTCGCGCGCTATCTCGCCGCCCATGGCTACGCGGCGCTGACCTACGATTACCGCGGCATCGGGGCCTCCCGCCATAGGCATCCCCGGGCGACTCCCGGGTTCGACAAGTTCAGCTGGGGGGCCTGCGACTGCGACGCGGCGCTGCAGTGGGCCCTGGATGCTTTTGCGGGCCAGCCCCTCGACGTCGTGGCCCACAGCATCGGTGGGCTCCTGGTCGGCCTGGCCGCCCACGGCGGGCAGGTGCGCCGCTGCCTCACGGTGGGCGCCCAGTATGCCTACTGGCGGGATTACGCGGCCGCCGGGCGATTGGCGATGGCCCTGCGTTGGCATGGGGTGATGCCGCTGGTGACGGCAATCCTCGGCTACTTTCCCGCCCGACGCCTGGGCTGGCACGAAGACCTGCCGGCCGGAGCGGCCTACGAATGGGCCTTCCGCCCGGCGCGGCTAGAGGACGCCTACCGTCGCCACTGGTGCGATGGTCTCGACCCGCTGCGGCATTTCCCGGCCATGACCGGCGAGATGCTGGCCATCGGCCTCAGCGACGACCCCTTCGGCACGCCAGCTGCCCTGGAGCGGCTGCTGGCCTACTACCGCAATGCCCGGCGCACGCGCATCGAAATCCGGCCCCAGGCCATCGGCGTCGGTGAGATCGGTCACTTCGCCTATTTTCACGACCGCTTCGCCACTCCCTTGTGGGCCGATGCCCTCCGCTGGCTGCGGGAGGGCACGCTGCCCGCCGGGTACCCGGCCTTCCACTTCCCCCCGTCCCAACCGGATGATGGAGGCGGCCATGACCACGTCCGTTGAGGACGCAGGGCAGGCTGCCAGGTCGGGGTGGCGGGCCCCGCTGGCCATCGTCCTCGCCGGCGGCGCCGTCATGGGGCTGACCCTCGGCGTGCGCCACGCCTTCGGCATCTTCCTGGGGCCGGTGAGCCTCGAGAATGGCTGGCCCCGGGAGACCTTCAGTTTTGCCATCGCCCTGCAAAACGGGGTGTGGGGCCTGGCTCAACCCTTGGTCGGCATGGCGGCCGACCGCTACGGTGCGCGGCGCATCGTCCTGGCCGGGTTGGTCTGCTATGGCGGCGGCTTCGCCGGCATGGCCTGGGCCACCACGCCCCTGGCTTTCACCCTTGCGGCCGGCCTGACCGTAGGCCTGGCCCTCGCGTGTACCACCTTCGGCGTCATCTACGGCGCCCTGAGCCGCCTGGTGGCGCCGGAGCGCCGGGGCTGGGCCCTCGGGCTGGCCGGCGCCGCGGGCGGGTTGGGACAGTTTCTGCTGGTGCCGACCACCCAGGCCCTGATCCAGACCCTCAACTGGAACGGCGCCCTCATCGCGCTCGCGGTCGCCTGCGTCGCTCTGCTTCCCCTGGCGCTGCAACTAAACGATTCCCCCGGCGCCGAGTGCGGGGCGCAGCAAAGTCTGAGCGACGCCCTGGCCGAGGCCTTCGCGCATTCCGGATTCTGGCTTCTGCTGCTGGGCTTCTTCGCCTGCGGCTTTCATCTGGCCTTCATCGCCAATCACCTGCCGTCCTACCTGCGTGACCAGGGCATGACCGCCAACGCGGCGGTGACCGGGCTCGCCCTCATCGCCCTTGCCAATATCGGTGGTACCTATCTCTGCGGTTTGCTCGGCAGCCGCCTGCGACGCAAGTTTCTGCTGGTCGGGATCTATGTCATCCGCTCCGGCGCCATCGCAGCCTTCTATTGGTTCCCCCTCAATCCGGCCTCCCTCTACGCCTTCAGCGCCGTCATGGGCCTGGTTTGGCTGGGTACCGTACCCCTCACCAACGGTCTGCTGGCGCAGATTTTCGGCCTGCGCTATCTCGCCACGCTTTTCGGATTTGTCTTCTTCGGCCACCAGTTGGGCTCGTTTTTCGGGGTCTGGTTGGGGGGCTATGTCTTCGACCTGACCCGCTCCTACGATTTCATGTGGCAACTGAGCGTTGCGATAGGCCTGCTTGCGGCCGTTCTGCACGCCCCTATCCGGGATGCGGAGATACGGCGCAACCCCGCAAAAATTTCCCGCAGTCATGCTCCCGCCAAGGCATCGCAGGTATAGGGACCACGGGAACGAAGCAACTTTCCTCTTGACGGGGTCTTCTCGCCCTTCGCGCCCAGGTGCGGGGAAGGGCGGCGCTGACACCAGGAAAGCCCGCCGACCCCCCGGGAAGTGGTACGAGAGGGGCTATTTCGCCAGGAGGGCGGCCGCGGCGGCGTCCAGGTCGGGCTTTTTGAGGACGCCGAGCTTCTTCGACAGCATGCGGCCCTCGGCGTCGATGACCACGGTGTAGGGCAGGGCGCCCCGGGTGTTGCCCAGGGCCTGCATCAGGGGCAGGGCCTTGTCCCTGGCCAGGAATACCGGGTAATCCATATCGTAGGCCTTGGCGAATTCCTTGACCGCTTCCGGCTTGTCTTCCAGGCCGATGCCCAGAACCTCGATGCGTCCCCGGTAGGCGGCCCGCAGATGGACGAGTTCCGGGATTTCCTGGCGGCAGGGTCCGCACCAGCGGGCCCAGAAATTGACGATGAGAGGGCGGCCGCGGTAGCGCTCCAGGGCCACGGGTTTGTCGTCGGTATCCCACAGGGTGGCCGCAAACAGGGGCGTGGTGGGGGGCAGCGTTTCGTCCGCCCCGAGGGAGAGGCTTGGGACGAGCCAGAGCAGCAATAGCAGAAAGCGCATCAGGGCAGGTCGCCGCGGCGGAAGATGAAATAGCCCAGGGCGGCCGAGGCCAGTCCCAGCAGGGTAGGGTAGGCCAGTGCGAAGACCTTGTAGCCGGCCACGCCGAAGTTGTCGAGGATGACGTAGGCCGAGGGGCCGAGGACAATGAGTTGGGGGTCGAAGAGGGCCAGCGCGGCAGTGCGGAAGACCTGCAGCGGATTGGCCAGGGCGACCAGGACAGCGACGTCGGGACTCACCTTGCCCTGGATCATCACCCCCAGGAGGATGAGGTCGAGGAAGAGTAGGAAAACGAGCCAGACCAGGAAGGCCGCGCCCTGGGCCATGTCGGTACTGCGGGCGACAGAGGAGAGCAGCATGCCGATACCGAGGAAACAGGCGGCCATGGCGGCCAGCAGCGCGGTGTAGTAGCCGAACATGCTCCAGGGCACTTCGATCTCCCGCAGGGTGGCCCAGCAGACGGCGGCCAGCATGGCGAGGAAGACCGGCGCGAAGACGACGACGTAGCGGCCGAGAATCTTGCCCCAGAACCAGGCCCCCAGGGAGACCGGCAGTGAGAGCAGGTATTCGAAGACGCCCGCTTCCCGGTCCCCGGCCACCGAGCGCACCGTGGTGATGAGCACGAAGATGGGCAGGATGGCCATGGTGAGCTGGATGTAGGTGACCAGCAGGCGCGACAGCCCGATGAAGCCCAGCACCCGGGATTCGGTGAGGCCGAAGACGAAGAGCAGGGCGACGATGCCACCAAACACCAGCGTGTATATCTGGAACCAGCGGGCGCGCAGGGACTCGACCACGTCGAGCCGGGCAGTGAGCCACAATTGCTTCATATCATTTGCCCTTCAGGACGACGTGCTCGCGCAGGGCGTCGAAATCGAGGCTGCCCGCCTGGGGCAGCGAATAGGCCGCGTAACCGTAGCCCATGGGAGAGTGCTTGCCGCCGACGAACTGGGCTTTGCGGGCATCCAGCCAGACCAGGGTCTCGGGTTTGCTGCCGTGGTCCGCGACCCAGAGCCGGGTGGCAGCTTCGGCCAGCCACGGCAGGTCTTTCGCCTTGTCCCGCAGCCAGAAAACCAGGCAGCCGACATCGTCGAACTTGAAGGCCTCGTTGCGGGGGCCGCCCCGCACCTGGGCAGCAAAGCGCCGGTCGGAAATGACCATGCTGCAGCGGGCGCAGACGTCGCGGTCCCACTTGATCTCGGCCATGCCCTCCGGCCAGCCGGATTTGCCGCCGCAGGCGGCGAGGAACCCGGCCAACGGAGCCACCAGCGCGCCTGCCGCGGTTCGGCCGAGCAGGAGACGGCGGGTACGATCGACCATGGGATGAGACTTCACGCGGTTTCGGTGAGGGAAATGTCGCTGATGAGGGCGACGTAGCGGGAGACCATGCCGTGGAAGCGCAGGCGGTCCGGGCCCGAGACGTTTCCTTCCCACACCAGGCCGTTGCCGCGGTCCGCGAAATTCCACGCGCCAAGGGCCTTGGCGAAGGCAGGTTCAGCGCGCTTGACGACGATGCGGCAGGCCAGGACACCGGCCAGGGAAACATCGTCCGCCACCCGATCGTCGAGCACCACCTTGCCCATGTCCAGTTCGATCACGCGATTCACCAGGGTCGACACCTCGTTCAGGCGGTGACTGGAAATGATCATCGTGGTGTCGTCCTGGCGCTCGGCCAGCAGCTCGAAGAATATCTTGCGCGCTTCCGGATCAAGGTTGGCGGCGGGCTCGTCCATGATCAACACCTTGGCCTCCCGGCCCAGGGCGATGGCAATCAGGAGCTTCTGCTTCATGCCGCCGGAAAGGCGCACGAACTGGCGTCCCAGGACCGCCTCGACGTCCAGGCCCAGGCGTTTGGCGATGGCGTGGATGCGCCGGGGATCGGTGCCGCACAAGGAGGCCGAGAAATCGATCAACTGCCCCACGGGCATCTTGAGCGGCGGCGGCAACTGGGGGACGAAGCCGATGCTGCCCAGCACCGCGGTGCGATGGCTGCGCGGATCCCGATCAGCGACGGAAACCTCGCCGTCGTGGGTGTATTCCCCCAACAGACAACGAATCAGGGTGGTCTTGCCGGCTCCGTTGGAACCGATGAGGGCCACCCGCTCGCCGAGGCCGATGTCGAGGCTGATGCCGTCGAGGACGCGGGCCCGGCGGAAGGTCTTGGCGACATTGTGGAGACGAATCATGGCCCGGATTATAGGGGGCGGTGCAAGCCGGGCGTTGAACATCCATCAAAAATCGGGCGGGAGCGGCGTTCTTCCGATTGCTCGTAACGTAAGTCCGAGGGACACGCAGTCCTGAAAATCTTTTTGACTTGGCGTGGGAACTGCTATGATCCGAAATATGTCATGTGCGTTTTCCTCGGCGGGGTGCAGGGGAGCACCGGATACTTTCGCAGCGATCTGATGGTCGGCCCATCCGGATCGAGCGCAAGGGAAATGACGGTCTAACCGATGAAAAAGCTCAATGCCGTACTCTTAGTCTGTCCCCTGAGCTTGCTTGCGTGCGCCACCGGCGGAGGCACTTACACCAACGCCGATTTCAAACGGGAATCGAGATTTTGCTATGACCAGGCGTTCGTCGACCAGAGGGCGCGCGTGAGCGATTGGTTTGGCCGGTATCTGGATTGTCGGCGAGTCCGCGTGATGCCGATTGAAATATATGCCTATGGACCGGGAAAGGAGAGGGAAGTCAGGGATGTCTATGAAGAAATGGACAAGCTCGCTCCTCTTGTCGATAGCGGGAAAATGTCGGTCAAGTCCGCGTACGAGCGCTGGGACCAGTTGAATGAGGAAAGACTTCGTACAACTTGCGTGCTCAGAATTCAGCAACGCGATGGCGGCGAGCGTTGCCTCGCCCTTCAGGGGGTTAAACAGCCGTGAACGCTCTCGCCGTGATCCGAACCGTTGATCACCTGCGCCGCGGACACTGGCCCGGCACGCTCCTTCGTGGCACCCGTGAGTTGAATTGCGTAAGTCCACGCGCTTGGGCGCGCGGACTGCTTGGTGCGACAGGCATGCGACCTGTTCTGGCTGTCTTGGCAGCATTGTCGATGATTCTTCCGTCCTGGGGCGCTCAAGCTTGCCCGGAGGAAAAGCGCTGGACGGATTTTTCCACGATTTCCTTCAAAAGCGGTCAAAGCGCTAGGGTCACGCTGCGCCGATTTTCCGATGCCGATCATGCGCAAGTGGGGGAAGGGGACTCGATGCGGGAAATGCTCCAACTCAAGGGCGGCTACTCCCTCTTCAAGGGATACGACCCTTCGAGCAGACGCGAGAGGAATCCGTTCCTGATGCTGGATATGCCAGTGGGGATACTTCTGAACTTGCTTGCGCAGCGCATCTCACGTCCGTGCGACCTGCCAGCGGGGAGGCACCTGCTTGCCGAAATTCCTCGGTCCGGCAAGGCCGACTTTGTCCTGAATGGCTACGTTGCGCAATTGCCGGATCGGGTGGGTCTGTCCTTCGAATTCACAGCCGAGGAGCAGCGTGCTTCCGGAGCTGTCTTCCAGGCTTCCGGAGAGATCGAATTTGCGGAGATTGGGCCGATACCTCGGTCAATGCCGATCGGGCAGTGGGTTATTACCCGCGGCTCCGGTGCGACCTTGGTCCCGAGGGTCGTCGACCCGGGGAAGCCGGTGGAGACGCTCAGAGAACTTGACTCGCTCGACATCGGTACGCTGGTCGAGAGGCAGCCACTGGAAACAGGAAAGCCGCGCTAAATTCGGGCTAACCTGAAGGACCCCGGTGTTGATTTGATATTGGGAGCGGCTGTTCTGGGTTGCTTTTTAGGTGTGTTCCCACCAACCGGCGGGACGGCCGGTCACTTACTGTGAACACGCCCTAGAGGCCCTCCAATTCGCGGGATTACCACGTGTGCCGGTGATGCCATTCGGGCGTCTGGTACAGAAATGCGAGGGCCGGAGGACCACAATGGCAGGTAACACGCGCCCGCTGCGGTCCGGCTGGGCGGACCGAGTAGTCAGTCACACAGGTTCCGCTATGTTCGGCCCGCCCCGCATCCCCGCTCGCTTTGTCGCTCATCCTCGCCATAGCTTCGGCTATGGCTGTGGTTCGCTTCGCGCGCCCGGGGCGCGGAGGCGCGCCTCGGCATCCACGCAAACCTGTGTGACTGACTACTAGCCGCCGCCCACGAAGCGCCGGCTTTCGGCGGCTACGGCCTTTAGCAGTCCGTCGCGCTTGGCCAAGGCCTGTTTCCGTTCGTCGACGGCGACCGGGTGATCGTTCATGTCCTGCACCGTGTAGCGAAAGAGGAAGCTGCCCGTGTAGGGGAAACTGATCTTGTATTCGTCATCCATGATGCCCATGAGGTCGTACTCGCCGAGGACGAAGTAGGGCAGGGTCTGGTCCAGGGGAACTGCGGAGCTGTAGTCCGAGGGAGGGTTGGTGACTCCGAGGGCGCGCATCAGGGTAGGCGCCACCTGCAGATGGGACGTCCGATGGGAGACGACGGCCGGAGACTGGCCCGGGATCGCTAGGATGAACGGCACGCGAATCTGCTCCTCGGTGAAGGTGGTGCCGTGGCCATGGCCCCAGTGCCCCTTTTCCAGGAATTCCTCGCCGTGATCGCCGGTGAAGAGCACGATGGTGTTGTCCAGCATGCCCTGTTCCTTGAGCGTTTGGAGCAGGCGGGCGACCTCCCGGTCGATGTGGTGCGCCGCGTTGACGTAGCGGGCGTACATGCCGCCGATGTTCTCCCGCAGGTTGAGCTTGATGTAGTCCAGCTCGGTCACGTATTCGCGGCGCAGCGCGTCCTGGGCCGGGAAGCTGTAGGGTGCGTGGGTCGACTCAAAGAACATGAAACTGTAGAAGGGACGCTTGGTGTCGCGCTTCTCGATCTTGGCGATGATGTCGCTGATGTTCTGGATGTCGCGTTGCCACGGCTCGCCGCTCTTGATTTCCTGCAAATACTCCTCGGGAACCTGGGTGAAGGTCGTGTGACGCAACTCCGGGTAATCGAAACTCTGGCTGGTGTGAATGGCGAACTGGTAGTTCCGGCTGCGCAGCGTGTCCATGAGAACCGGGGCGACCCTTTGCTTTTCGAAGCTGTACCAATAGGGGGCGTAAATTCCGTAGAAGAGCGAGAACAGGCCCATACGGGTCCGGTTGCCGCCGCTGTAGTGCCGCTCAAAGCGCGTTGCCCCTTGGGAGAAGCGCCAGAGATTGGGCGTGATTTCGGGATCGAGCAAGTCCCAACGGAAGGACTCCGCCACCAGCATGATGACGTTGGGGGATGGGGAGGCCTTGTCCTGGTGGATGGGGGCCGCCGGGTAGCGCACCGTGCCGCCGGCCAGACGCAGTTCCGAGCGGGCGGTGTGCTTGACGCCCAGCGCCTTGAACAGCGAACTGAGCTTGAGTGGAATTCGGAAAGGCGTCGCGTCGGCCACTTCCAGGAGCTTGTCGTCCCCGGCGTATTTTCCGTGGGCGAAGGCGAGCTCCTGTCCGATGAAGATCAAGGTCAGCGCAGAGAACGCGACGCCCAGGCGCCGTCGGGTCAGGTGATCTCTGAAGCCCGGAAGTTTTCGCGCCAGGGCCAGGAGTCCCGCGCTTGCCGCCAGCAGCAGGGCCACCTGGATCGCCACGCTGCGCTCGGTGGCCGACGTGGCGCCCAGGGCGGCGATTCCGCCAGGGGTGGAGACGAGATTGAGGACGAACTTGTTGATATGGAACTGGTACAACTCGTAGAGGCGATAGTCGGCGTACAGGATCAGCAGCACTGCTGCCGTGATGATGGTAGCCGCCGTCTGCAGGACTGCGTTGCGCCAGCGCGGCGCCCGGGAGCGTGCCGGCAACAAGCGGTCGAGGAGCAGGCAAACCAGAATCGCAGGGAGGAGGTAGAAGCCAGCGTAGCCGGCGGTGGCAGCCAAGATGAAGACCCACCCCTTGCCGTCGGCGACTTCGACAAAGGGCCAGAAGCACGCCAGGGCAAGAAAGATCGCCCCGTAGGCAAGGGCGAAGTAGGTGCGCAGGCTGACAGCCCGGGCGGGTTGGGACATGAAAAGTGCTCCTGAGGGCTAAGCGGCGTGGAAAAGAGGGCACCATTCTACGGGCAAGGTGATTAAGGTGAGCTTAACCCATCGCGAGTCCCTGGGTGCCGCGAGGGACTTCGGGTGCTCCGGCCCGCTCCGGCCCCGATCCTGGATGCCGAGCTACCGGCCCACCCCAGCCGGCGCACTCGTGGGGTCAAGGCGAGCTGCGGAGCGATCGATGGGCTGGGCGCCGCATGCGTCGAGCACGGTCCGCAGCCCAAAGCCCGACCACAGCGAGGCGCTGGCCCGGGCGAGAACGACCGAGACTTCGGCGCGGTGCAGAGGATGCCACGCTGCCAGCGCGGCGATGAGTTCCAGCGGGCGGTCCAAGGCGGACGAGACCGCCGGACCCGGTCGGGTCGCGCTACCGTTTACTTCCTGCGGCAGACCCGCTGTGAAGCTTACAGGAGCTTGGAGAGTCCCTTGACTTCGAATTTCAGGGATCCGGTGGGACACGCGTCCACGCAGAGACCGCAGCGGGTGCAGTCGGGGCCGATGGGGACTTGAGGGGCGACGGCACGGCCCTTGATGACGGTGTCCAGCACGTGGGGCACCAGGCAGACCTTGCGGCAGTCGCCTTCGTGGAAGCAGCCTTCCAGGGTGTAGCGGACGCGCA
>SSTB01000155.1 GCA_009469665.1 Azonexaceae bacterium
AGAAGGGCCGCCCCGAAGGGCGTAGCTGGGGTTTCGCGGAGCACTGCTCCGCGCCAGCGAAGCCGGCCAGCCATGCATCGCTGGCCGTGGAACGCCTGCACCCCCTTGGGGGAGTTGAGGCGGGAATTGGCAAAGTGCTGCTTTGCGCCGCCGAGACGGGCTTGCCATGCAGGGCAAGCCCTCCGCGATACCGATGAGCGTGGGGGTCGTTTCATTTCAGGACGCCAGTTCGACGGTACGCAGGGGCAGCCGGGTCAACGCCTTGCCCGTGGCGGCCAGGATGGCGTTGGCGATGGCCGGCGCCACCGGGGGCACGCCGGGTTCTCCGATGCCCGATGGTGGCGCGGCGGAGGGCACGATGTGTACTTCCACCCGGGGCATTTCGTTGATGCGCAGCAGGGGATAGTTGCCGAAGTTGTCCTGCTCCACCTGGCCGTCCTTAAGGGTGATTTCGCCGTAGAGCACGGCAGAGAGGGCGAAGCCGACGCCGCCTTCGACCTGGGCGCGGATGTTGTCCGGGTTGATGGCGACGCCGCAATCCACGGCGGCGACGATACGGTCCACCCGCAGGCTGCCGTCCTTGGCCACGGTCACCTCGGCCACCTGGGCGACGTAGGAGTGGAAGGATTCATGGACCGCCACGCCCCGACCCCGCCGCTCGCCGGCCTTGCCCGGCTTCAGAGGCGTGCCCCAGCCGGCCTTCTCGGCGGCCAGTTTGAGGACGCCGGCGTGGCGTGGGTGGGCGGCCAGCAGTTCCAGGCGCAGGGCCACCGGGTCCTTGCCCGTGGCGGCAGCCACTTGGTCGAGAAAGGCTTCCGTCGAAAAGGCCGTGTGGGAGGAGCCCACCGAGCGCCACCACAGCACCGGCACGCCGATGTCGCTGGGGGTGTGCAGGTCTACCTTGAGGTTGGGGATGGCGTAGGGCAGGTTGGCGGCACCTTCGACGGAGACGCCGTCGATGCCGTCCTTGACCAGCATTTTCTCGAAGGGGGAACCCATGAGAATGGACTGCCCCACCAGGCGGTGGCGCCAGCCGGCCAGCTTGCCGTCGGCGTCGATGGCCGCCTCCAGGGCGTGGTGGAAGAGCGGCCGGTAGTAGCCAGCCCGCATGTCGTCCTCCCGCAGCCAGACGAGCTTGACCGCGGGGTTGCCAGATATCTTGCCGTTGATGGCCTTGACGATGGCGGCGGCCTCCAGCACGTAGTCGGCGTCCTTGCTGGCGCGACGCCCGAAGCTGCCGCCGGCGTAGAGGGTGTGGATGGTGACCTGCTCCGGCTTGAGGCCGAAGAGGCCGGCCAGGGCGTATTGGTCGCCGGTGTGCATCTGCTCGCCGTTCCACACCTCGGAGCCGTCGGCGGAGAGGCGAATGACGCAGTTCATGGGTTCCATGGCGGCGTGGGCGAGGTAGGGGAAGTCGTAGCTGGCCCGCACCACCTTGGCGGCCTTGGCGAAGGCGGCGTCGGCATCGCCCTGGCTGCGGGCCACCTGGCCGGGGGTCTTGGCCAGCTCCCGGTAGCGGTCGAGGATTTCGGCGCTGCCCAGCTTGAAGGCCTTGCCGTCGTCCCAGACCACGGCCAGGGCATCGCGGCCCTTCTTGGCGGCCCAGGTGTCGGTGGCCAGCACGGCGACGCCCTGGGGAATTTGCACCACATCGACGACGCCCTTCACGCCCTTGGCGCGGGCTGCGTCGAAGGATTTTACGGTGGCGCCGAAGCGGGGCGGGTGGGCGACCACGGCCACCAGCATGCCGGGCAGGAAGACATCCTGGGTGTATTGGGCCTTGCCGTTGGTCTTGTCAGCGGAATCGCGGCGGTTGGCCTTCTTGCCGATGAGCCGAAAGTCCTTGGGGTCCTTGAGGGTGACGTCGCTAGGCACGGCCTCGGCCGCCGCGGCCTTGGCCAGCTGGCCGAAGGTGGCGCGATGCTTGGAGGCCCGATGGCTGACGACGCCGTCACGCACCACGATCTCGCTCGCCGGTACCTGCCACTGCTGGGCGGCGGCGCTCACCAGCATGGCACGGGCGGCGGCGCCGGCCTTGCGCATCTGTTCCCAGGAATTGGCCATGGCGGTGCTGCCGCCGGTGCCCTGGGCCGGGCCCCAGAAGAGGTTGTTGTAGCGCTTGGCGTCGGCCGGAGCGCCTTCGACGCGCACGGTCTTCCAGTCCGCATCCAGTTCTTCGGCGACCAGGGTGGCGAGGCCGGTGTAGGTGCCCTGCCCCATTTCCAGATGCTTGGAGATGACGGTGACGGTGTTGTCGGCGCCGATGCGCAGGAAAGCATTGGGCTCGAAGGTGACGGGCGCGGCCAGCCCCTCCCCGGCCTTGCCGGGACCGGCGTTGGCCGCGATGGCGGTAGGCAGGACGAAGCCGAGGGTGAGCCCGGCGCTGCCCTGGAGGAAACGACGGCGGCTGAGGTTGGCGATGGCGAGTTCGGTCATGGTCATCTCCTCAAGCCAGCGTGCGTGCGGCTTCATGGATCGCCGCCCGGATGCGCTGATAGGTGGCGCAGCGGCAGAGATTGCCGGCCATGGCGTTGTCGATGTCGGCATCGCTCGGGCGCCGATTGGTGGCCAGCAGGGCCACCGCGCTCATGATCTGGCCGGACTGGCAGTAGCCGCACTGGACCACGTCCAGCTTGCGCCAGGCCTCCTGCACCGCCTTGCCGACACGCTCGTGATCCACCGCCTCTATGGTGGTCACCTTGCGCCCGGCGACGGAGGAAACGGGTACGCTGCAGGACCGGGTCGGCACGCCATCCACATGGACCGTACAGGCGCCACACAGGGCCTGGCCGCAGCCATACTTGGTGCCGGTGAGGTGCAGGGTGTCGCGCAGCACCCAGAGGAGCGGCGTGTCGGGGGCGACGTCTACCTGATGGGACTTGCCGTTGATGTGGAGGGGGATCATGGGGGACTCCGGGGGGGTGGTTCGGAAGGGGGTGACGATTCAGACTTCGGACGGGGAAAATCTATCCCATGACGAACACGCCGGCATTGCCCGATCCTGCGCATTTCTTGCCTGATTCTGCAAATCGGCCTGGAGTACCTCCCAGCGGGCCGGCATTCCCCGTTAAGCTCACGGCTGGGCATCGGACGAGGAAATCCTTGTGAATACGCGCGACCGCACTGCCGACTCCGCTCCAACCCTTGAACGGCACCAGGACGAACTCGCGGCTTTGATTGAACGATCTTGCGGCGGCATTGACGATCTCCACGAAACCCCGGTGCCGCGCCTTGCGTTCTACCGTAAGACGACCACCCAGGCGCCCATGTGCGGCGTCTATCGCTCGGTTCTGGCCGTCATTCCCCAGGGTGCCAAGCGGGTGACCCTGGGCGAGGAGGCTTACATCTACGACCGGCAGCACTACCTGCTGACTTCGGTGGATCTGCCCGTGATGGCCCAGGTGATCGAGGCCTCGCCCGAGCAGCCCCTCCTTTGCGCGGTGCTTGACATCGACCTGCGCCAGGTGGGCGACTTGATGGGTGATCTTGCCCAACTGCCGACGCCGGCTCCGCTGCCCCGCGGCATGGGCGTCAGCCGCCTGGATGAAGGCCTGGCCGACGCCATGCTGCGCCTTGCCCGGCTGGTGGAATCGCCCCGGGACATCCCGGTCCTCGCCCCCCTGGCGGAGCGGGAAATCCTTTACCGTTTGCTGCTGGGCGAACAGGGCGCGCGCCTGCGCCACACCCTGCTGGCGGACAGCCAGGGCCACCGGGTCGCCCGGGCCATCGGCTGGCTCAAGGACAATTTCCAGCAACCGCTCTCCATCGACGCCCTGGCCGACCGGGTGAACATGAGCACCTCGTCCCTGCACCACCACTTCAAGGCCATGACGGCCATGAGCCCCCTGCAATACCAGAAGCACATCCGCCTGCAGGAAGCCCGCCGCCTGTTGCTGGCGGAACCCGTGGATGCGGCCACCGTCGCCCGCCGCGTCGGCTACGAAAGCCCCTCCCAGTTCAGCCGGGAGTACCGGCGCCTGTTCGGCGCGCCACCGGGGCAGGATGCCGCCCGGCTGCGGCAAGGGTAAGCGGCGACCGGCGCGGTCAGCGGGGTCGATCCGCGGCCGGCAGTCCCAGCCTGTGCCAGGCCAGCATGCCTCCGCGCAGATTGGCCACCCGCTCCCAGCCCGCCTGCCGCAACAGCACCGTCGCCTGCCCGGAGCGCATACCCGAGTGACAGACCGCGACCAGGGGCCGCTCCTTGGGCACCGCGCCCAGGGCATCCTTCAGTTCCGCCAGGGGGATGCACAAGGCACCGGCGATGGGAGCGAGGGCGCCGCCAAGTTCCTCGCGGCTGCGAACGTCGAGAATCTGAACTTCCGCAAGGTGCTCGGAAACCCACTCGGAATCGATCTCGAGGAATCCGCCGTAGGTCTGGCGCACCGGCGCCCAG
>SSTB01000156.1 GCA_009469665.1 Azonexaceae bacterium
ACCGTCCTGGTGGGCGCCATCCTCGGCGTGCTGGTCACCGTTTCCTCAGTCGGGGCCGGCGCCCTGGGCGTCGCCGCCCTCTATTTCCTCTATCCCAAACTTTCTCCGGTACGCATTGTCGGATCGGATGTGGCCCACGCCGTACCCCTGACTTTGGTGGCCGGCCTCGGTCACTGGATGCTGGGCGGCGTCGATTGGGCACTGCTCGGCAGCCTCCTAATCGGCTCTCTGCCCGGAATCTGGATCGGCACCCACGTTTCGGCCAAGGTTCCCGAGCATATTCTTCGCAAGCTGCTGGCCTCCATGCTCATTCTCATCGGCGGCAAACTCGTTTTCGCCTGACCGTTCCCCAACGGAGTTCTTATGTATCAATACGACACCATCGACCGCCAGTTCCTGCAGGAGCGCGTCGCCCAGTTCCGGGACCAGGTGCGCCGCTGGAAGTCCGGCGAGCTCACCAACGACGAATTCCGCCCCCTGCGCTTGCAGAACGGCCTCTACGTCCAGCGCCATGCACCCATGTTCCGCATCGCGGTGCCCTACGGCATGCTCTCCAGCGCCCAATTGCGCAAGCTGGCCTTCATCGCCCGCACCTACGACAAGGGCTTCGGCCACTTCACCACCCGCCACAACATGCAGTTCAACTGGCCACAGATCGAGGATTGCCCCGACATCCTCGCCCACCTGGCCGATGTCGAAATGCACGCCATCCAGACCTCCGGCAACGACATTCGCAACATCACCACGGACCAGTTTGCCGGCGTGGCCGCCGACGAAATCGTCGATCCACGCCCCTACGCGGAAATCATCCGCCAGTGGAGCACCTTCCACCCGGAATTCGCCTACCTGCCCCGCAAGTTCAAGATCGCCATTTCCGGCAGCGAGCAGGATCGCGCCCTGACCTGGTTCCACGATATCGGCCTTCATCTTCAGAAGAAGGACGGCGAAATCGGCTTCCGCGTCATCGCGGGGGGCGGTCTCGGCCGGACGCCCATCCGTGGCGAAGTGGTGCGGGAATTCCTGCCCTGGCAGCACATCCTCGGATATTGCGAGTGCATTCTGCGGGTCTATAACCGCTTCGGCCGGCGTGACAACCCCTTCAAGGCCCGCATCAAGATCCTGGTGCAGGCGCTCGGCATCGAGGAATTCCGCCGCCAGGTGGATGACGAATGGTCCTATCGCAAGGACGGCCCGGACACCCTCACCCAGGCCGAATTCGACCGCATCGCGGCCCACTTCGTGCCACCCCCTTACGACACCCTGCCCGCCGACGACCTCGGCCTCGAACAGCACAAGCACGACAACCAGGCTTTCGCCCGCTGGGTCGAGCGCTGCGTTCATCCTCACAGGGTGGCCGGCTACGCCGCTGTCACCTTGTCCCTCAAGAAGCACGGCCAGAACCCCGGCGACATCACCGCCGAGCAGATGGACACCATCGCCGATCTGGCCGACCGTTACAGCTACGGTGAAGCCCGTGTCTCCCACGAGCAGAACGTGGTGCTGGGCGACGTGCGGAAGTCCGACCTCTACGCGGTCTGGCAGGCCGCCCGCGAACAGGGTCTGGTGACGCCCAACATCGGCCTCCTTACCGACATCATCTGCTGCCCCGGAGGCGATCTCTGCGACCTGGCCAACGCCAAGTCCACCCCCATCGCCAAGGCCATCCAGGCCCGCTTCGACGACCTCGACTATGTCTTCGACCTGGGCGAGCTCGAACTCAACATCTCCGGCTGCATGAACGCCTGCGGCCACCACCATGTCGGCAACATCGGCGTTCTCGGCGTGGACAAGAACGAGGCGGAGTTCTACCAGGTGACCCTGGGCGGCCGCCAGGGCAACAATGCGCAGCTCGGCAAGGTCATCGGCCCCTCCTTCTCCGCCGGCGAAATGCCCGACGTGATCAGCAAGATCATTCAGGTCTATGTTGAAAACCGCCACGCCGACGAGTGCTTCCTGGATACCTTCGACCGCATCGGCGTCGATCCCTTCAAGAACCGCGTCTATGAAGGCCGCGCCCACGGCAAGGCCAAGGCCAATGAAAGGAAGGTGGCGTAAATGGCCCACCTGATCAAAAACGGCGCCGTCATCGAAGACGGCTGGACCACCCTGGCCCTGGCCGAAGGCGAAACCCCGGAAGCCATTGCCCTGCCCGCCGGCCCCGTGCTCTTCCCGCTGCCCGTCTGGCTCGCCCGCAAGGACGAAATCCTGGCCCGCGGCGAGCCCATCGGCCTCTTCCTTCAGGACGACGACAGAGTGGAGGACGCCGTCGCCGATCTCGACAAGTTCGCCGTGATCGCCGTCAACTTCCCCAAATTCGTCAACGGTCGCGGCTACTCCACCGCCGCCCTGCTCCGCCAGCGCTATGCCTACAAGGGCGAAGTTCGGGCCGTGGGCGAGGTGCTCCACGACCAGCTCTATTTCATGGCTCGCGTCGGCTTCGACGCCTTCGCCCTGCGTGACGACAAGAGCGCCGAGCACGCCCTGGCCGCCGGCTTCACCACCTTCAGCGAACGCTACCAGGGCTCCACCGACCAGCCGCTACCGGCTTTCCGCCGCCGCGCCGCCTGATTTCCATGTCCCCGAACCTGCTCAAGCTCACTCCCGAACTGACCGCCAGCGTCGCCGCCAAGTCCACTGCGGTCCAGGCCGCTCTGGCCCGCATCGCCGGCGACTGGTCCCCCGCCGCCTTCGCCAACAGCCTGGGTGCCGAGGACATGGTGCTCACCGACCTCATCGTCAAATCCGCTCTGCCTATCGAGATCTTCAGTCTCGATACCGGACGGCTTCCTTTGGAAACCTACGACCTCATGGCCGCGGTGCAGCAGCATTACGACCTCAAGCTCAAGGTCTACTTCCCCCAGAGCGAAGGTGTCGAGAATTTCGTGCGCGCCAACGGCATCAACGCCTTCTATGATTCCGTCGACCTGCGCAAAGGCTGCTGCTACGTGCGCAAGGTGGAACCCCTGCGCCGGGCCCTGGCCGGTAAGAAGGCCTGGATCACCGGCCTCCGGGCCCAGCAGGCGGCCACCCGCGTCGGACTGCCAGTGCAGGAATACGACGAGGGCAATGGCCTGGAGAAATTCAATCCCCTCGCCGACTGGAGCGAGAAGGAAGTCTGGGTCTACATCAAGCAGAACAACGTCCCCTACAACGCGCTGCACGACAAGTTCTACCCCAGCATCGGCTGCGCGCCGTGCACCCGGGCCGTCACGCCGGGAGAGGACGTCCGCTCGGGACGCTGGTGGTGGGAAAATGCCGACACCAAGGAATGTGGCCTTCATTTGAAGGCCACCCCGTAAAGGCGGCATTTCGGCGCAGGCTAACTTTGCGTAGCAAATGTTAAGCCGCGTTCGCGGCGGCCGAAGCCAAGATCGAATCCAAGGAGTGCGGGCTGCACGTGAAAGCGTGACACGCCGAATCCCCTCCCCCTTCAAAGGAGAGGGAGGCGGATGGGGTATTGAAGGGACGCGTCCGGAAGGATTTCGCCCTACTTCCCTCATCCCCACCCCAGCCCGTCCAGGGCTGGCTTCGCGCAGCCAGCCCGCTCGGGCGGCGCGGAGCAGTGCTCTGCGAAACCCCGCCCTCGCCCCCTTGAAGGGAATGGGGAATCGCCAACGCCTGCCGCAACAAACGGGTACACTCCGCGCCTGGCCAATTCCGCCCCATCCTCCCCAAGGCCCCCGATGCACCCCGTAAACGACATTGATGCCCTTCTCCTGCTGGCCACGGCCCAGGCCTCCAAGCGGCGGCCGGCCGAATTGGCCGACATCGTCGCTGCCGTCGAGTTCCTCCAGCCCGCCCTTCCCACCGCGAACAAGCTTGCCGAAACCCTCGAACGCCTGTCCCGCCACGGTTTGCTGGTCGAGTCCGACGGCGGCCTGGCCTTGACCTCCGCCGCCCAGCGGATGATCGCCGACCAGCCTCGCAAGGCGGAAACGGCGGAACGCCTGTTCGGCATCCGGCAGCACTTGGCGGCCTACGCCTCCAGGGGCGACCACTCCCCCGTCATCGTTGCGTTGGAACTCCTGACCGCCGCCATCACCGAGTACCGGGCTGCTGCCCAGGGCACCGCCAAGAACCTGCTGGGACCCAAGCCCAAGCCTGATGGCGACAAGCAGCGTCCCGGTCAACGCCAGCGCAAGCCTCTGCCGGCCCGCCGCCGCAAGGACTGACACCTCCCCTCGCCTGCGGCAGGTGTCCTCCGCGTCAGCCGCCGATTCGCCCCATGATCACCCTTAAGAACGTCACCCTGCGCCGCGGCGCCAAGATTCTCCTCGACAAGGCCTCGGTCACCCTCAATCCGGGCGAAAAGGTCGGCCTGGTGGGCCGCAACGGCGCCGGCAAATCGACTCTCTTCGCCCTCTTCAACGGCACCCTGCACGAGGACGGCGGCGACTATTCCATTCCCGCCCACTGGCGGAGGGCCCAGGTGGCCCAGGACATGCCGGAGACCGAGAAGAGCGCCACCGACTTCGTCATCGAAGGCGATACCGCCCTCTTGGCGGCCCAGAAGGAGGTAGACGCCGCCGAGGCCAGCGAGGACGGCATGCGCATGGCCGAAGCCTACATTGCCCTCCACGATGCCGGCGCCCACGACGCCGAAGCCCGCGCCCAGGCCCTCATCCTCGGCCTCGGCTTCCGGGTCGACGAGCTCTATCGGCCGGTGGACAGCTTCTCCGGCGGTTGGCGCATGCGCCTGCAACTGGCCCGGGCCCTGATGTGCCCCTCCGACCTGCTGCTCCTCGACGAACCCACCAACCACCTCGACCTCGACGCCCTGGTCTGGCTGGAAGCCTGGCTCAAGCGCTACGCCGGCACCCTCATCGTCATCAGCCACGACCGGGAATTCCTCGATTCCATCACC
>SSTB01000157.1 GCA_009469665.1 Azonexaceae bacterium
AGGGCGATGATTTCGGGCACCTCGTAGGGATGGCGTCGGCGTATGGCGGCTTCCAGGGCCGGATAACAGGCCGCGGTGGTCTTGATCAGCAGGGGGACTTCTTCAGCCTGGTCTACGCGGCCTTCCCAGGAATAGATGCTGAGGCAGGGCGCGAGGATGTTGACGCAGGCTGCGAGCCGGGCCTCCACTAGCTCCCGCGCGATGTCCTCGGCGCAGTCCCGATGGGGGCAGTTGGTGACGACAAGCAGGGATTCCATCGCCAAATTCTACTTGAGGAGCCGCCGGCGGGTGAGGGCCAGGGCTGCGGCGAAGGCAACCGCGGCGGTGGCCAGGAGGACCAGGATGTGGATTGGCGCGTCCGGCGGCACCTGCCCGGCGAGGAGGGGGCGTACCAGGGCGACGCCCTGGGCCAGGGGAAGGGCTGTGCCGACGGTCGCCAGCCACCCCGGCAATTGATCGGTGGGAAAGAAGACGCCGGAAATGAGGGTCATCGGCGTGATGAAGAGGGTGAAGTAATACATGAAGAAATCGTAGGACGGCGCCAGGGCATTCCAGATTAGTCCCAGGGCGGCGAATGCCAGGCCGGTGAGGACCACCGCCGGCAAAGCCCACAAGGCCATCCAACCATGGGTCAGTCCGAGAGCCGCCACGACGGCCAGGATGGCGGCGCCGGAAAAGAGCGACTTGGTCGCCGCCCAGAATATTTCCCCGGCCACCACGTCGGCCAGGCTACGCGGCGTGTTGAGGATGCCGTCCCAGGTCTTCTGCACGTGCATGCGTGAAAAGGCCGAATACAGGGCCTCGAAGGTGGCGGCATTCATGGTCGAGGCGCACACCGTTCCAGCGGCCAGGAAGGCCACGTAGGGCTGTCCGTCGAGGGGTGGCAATAGGGCTCCCAGGCCGTAGCCCAGGCCGAGCATGTAGATCAGCGGGTCGGCCAGATTGCCCAGGACCGAGGGGATGGCCAGCTTCCTCCAGACCAGGAAGTTGCGGCGCCAGACGGGAAGCCAACCGCCGAGAGCGGGGAAAACGAACATGGGGGCTCCGGGTGGGGTGGGGGAATTCTACTCCCCGCCTCCCCTGAGCGGCCCTACAATGGCGAATCCATGGTGACCTCTTTTCCCCGCGATGTCGGCGCTGGCGACCGGCGCGTCATCCGTAACCTGCGCCTGGGTTTCGCTGCCCTGGCGGTCTTGGTGGCGACTGCCGGTGCCACCCTAGGATGGCGCTCCTGGGAAGTCGAAAAGGAGCACGAGCAGTTCTACCTGGCTTCCCTCGCCAAGATCACCGCGAATTCGCTGGACGAGTACTTCGCCCGCTACGAGCGGGTTCTGGTGGAACTGGCCGAGAAGCTGGCCACCCGGGACGCGAGCGCCGACCCGGCGGGCGTCCAGCAACTCTTGCAGGAGGTGGTGCGTGCCAATCCGGATTTGCGGCGCATCGGCCTGACCCTGCCCGATTCCCGGTTGCTGATGACCGACGACATTCCCCTTGGGGCGCCCCTGCCGGCGGCCAGCAACAGTCCTTCCTACCGGGTTGCGGTGGAGGAACTGGCGCGGGGCCAGACGCTCTCCATCGGCTGGACAGCGAAGAGCATCGTCGATGGCTCCTGGGTCATCCCCCTGCGGGTCGGCGTGCGCCGGGCCGACGGCAGCCTGGCCTACGTCATCGCCGGAATACTGCCGGTGAGCGTGCAGCAGCGTTTCTGGAGTGGCCTCGCCCTGCCGACGGCTTCGTCCATCGGGCTCCTGCGCGACGACATGTATCTGGTCAGCCGTTACCCCGCACCGACCACCATGAGTTACGAGGAGGCCTACGGCAAACCCCGGGACGGCGATCTGGCCCGCCATCTGCGGGAGAATAATTTCCCCCAGGCGGGAATGATCGAGGGCTACAACAGCGTCGCCAAGGCCAACTACCTGTGGGCCTTCCAGCGGCTGGCCCGCTACCCGGTGACGGTTTTCGTGTCCACTCCGGTCACCCATGCGCGGCAGAAATGGCTGGGGCAGATCCAGCTTGCTCTGGGGCTTGCGGTCCTGCTGCTGTGCGGCGGCTACGGCGTCTATCGCTGGTCTCTGGGGCGGCAACTGGCCTGGGCGCGGGAACGGGCCCAGCGCGAGGAGCAGATTCGCTTCCTCGCCCTGCACGACGCGCTTACCGGCCTGCCCAACCGGGTCTGTGCGCGGGATCGCCTGGGGCAGGCCCTGGCCCACGCGCACCGGGCCGGGGGCCGAGTCGCCCTCCTCTTCCTCGACCTCGACAATTTTAAGGGCATCAACGATGGTCTCGGCCACAACGTGGGCGATGCCCTGCTCAAGGCGGTGGCGAGCCGCATCCGGGCCGGCCTGCGGGAAACCGATACCCTGAGTCGCCAGGGTGGCGACGAATTCCTCATCGTTCTCCCCGACCTCGGCGAGGGTGAGTCCGTCGCCCAGGTAGCCGAGGACATCCTGAAAAGACTCGGCGAACCCTTCGCCATCGAGGGGCAGGAGTTGTTCACCACGCTTTCCATAGGGGTCGCCGTCTACCCCGAGGATGGCGAGGATTTCGAAAGCCTCCTGAAGAACGCCGACACGGCGATGTACAAGGCCAAGGAAGAGGGTCGCAATACCTACCGATTCTTCGCCGAATCCATGAATCAGGCAGCCGAGGAGCGCCTGCTCCTGCGTCGCTGGATCCGGCAGGGGCTGGACATGGGCTTATTCGCCCTCCACTACCAGCCTCAGGTGGACCTCGCCAGTGGCCGCATCGTCGGGGCGGAAGCCCTGTTACGCCTCGATCATCCCGAACAGGGCAGCGTGCCCCCGGATCGTTTCATCCCGGTCGCGGAGGAAAGCGGCCTGATCGTTCCCCTGGGCCAATGGGTGCTGCGCGCAGCCTGCCGTCAGGCGGCCGCATGGCGCCGGGCAGGGGCGCCGGACCTCACGGTTGCGGTCAATATTTCCGCCGTCCAGTTTCGCCGGGCCGATTTGGTGGCCCAGGTCGAGGCCGCCCTGGCCGACGCAGGCCTTCCCCCGCAGGGGCTGGAGCTGGAACTGACCGAGTCCGTGCTGATGGACAATGCCGCGGCCGCCCTGGATTCCCTGGGCCGCCTCACATCCTTGGGCATTCGGCTGGCCATCGACGATTTCGGCACCGGCTATTCCAGCCTCGCCTACCTCAAGCGCTTTCGCGTCGATCGGCTCAAGATCGACCGTTCCTTCGTGCGAGATGTCACCAGCGACCCGGAAGATGCAACCATCGTCGAGGCCGTCATCCAGATGGCCCGGGGACTCGGATTGCGCACCCTGGCCGAAGGGGTCGAGGACGCCGCGACGCGGGATTTCCTGGTGGCCCGGGGGTGCGACGAAGTGCAGGGCTACCTCTTCGGACGGCCGGTTCCCGCAGCAGAACTGGCGACCGCTCTCGGGCTGGCGCCGGCCCTGCCCCTCAATCCCGCAGCTCCCGACCGGTCAGCTGGATGAACACGTCCTCCAGATTGGCGGCGCGGTGGATATAGCGTAGCCCTGCACGCCCGGTCAGGGCGCCGAGCAGGGCCTGGGGTTCGCGGCAGTAGAAGAAGGCTGTTTCGCCGCTGGTCTCGACCCGTCCTGCCAAGGGGCGGTGGGCGGCGACGAAGGCGTCGAGGTCGCCCCCCGCCTCGTCGTAGACTTCGATGACCTGCGGCTCGACCCGGGTCTCGATGAGTTCCCGCGGGCTGCCCTCGGCGATGGCGCGGCCGCGGTCCAGGATCAGCAGGTGGTCGCACAGGCGTTCCGCCTCGTCCATGAAATGGGTAGTGAGGATGAGGGTCTTGCCGCGGGACTTGAGCTGCTTGAGGCGTTGCCAGATGAGGTGGCGGGCCTGGGGATCGAGGCCGGTGGTGGGCTCGTCGAGAAAGACGATGTCCGGGTCGTTCACCAGGGCCCGGGCCAGGGTCAGGCGGCGCTTCATGCCCCCGGAGAGGGTGGCGATGCGGGCGTCGGCCTTTCCTGCCAGCCCGGCGAATTCGAGCAGATCGGGGATGCGCCCGCGGATGGTCGCGTCGTCGAGGCCGAAGTAGCGGCCGAAGACCAGCAGGTTCTCGGCGGCGGTGAAATCAGGATCGAGATTGTCGAACTGGGGCACCACGCCGACCCGGGCCCGCGCCGCAGCAGCGGCGGCGGGAATGGGGTGCCCGCCCAGGCGGAGGCTGCCGCTGTCCGGATTCGCGAGCCCGAGACACAGGCGAAGCGTCGTCGTCTTGCCCGCCCCGTTGGGGCCCAGCAGGCCGAAACAACTCCCCCCGGCGACGGCGAAGGAGAGGTCGTCCACCACCCGGGTGGCAGCGAAGTGCTTGCTGAGGTGGGTGACTTCCAGGGCGGGCGGGGCGGGAGCGAGCTGGGGCATGGGATGTGGGGGCGGGGACGAGTCATTTTATCCGAGGCTTGCCCGGGCCCCCATGAACCCCTGCCATGAAAAAGCGTCTATGATGAAAGTAATAGCCTTTTCGGGGGTCGGGATGTGCTGCCCGTAGACCGTCATCGATTGCTCGTCATTTTCGGCTGCTTGATCGCCAACGGGATCATGGTTGCTCTGGCCGGCTGGTTCGTCGGCCAGAGCCGCCAACTCTACGAGCAGCGGGCCGAGGCCCGCTCGCAGACCCTGGCCCTGGCCATCGATCAGGCGGTGACCAGCGCAGTGGACCGCATCGATCTCAGCCTGCTGGCCATTACGGATGAGCTGGAACACCAGCAGGCCTCCGGCGTTCTAAACGGACCTGCGGTAGAGGCCCTGCTGCGCCGCCACGCCGAACGGGTTCCAGCGGCAGCGGGGATCCGCGTCACGGACGCCGCCGGCCGGGTGATCCACGGGCCGGGGGTGGATGCGGCCAACCCGGTCAATCTGGCGGACCGCCCCTATTTCCAGACCCTGGCGGCGGATGCCAAGGCCGGTCTGGTCATGTCACAGCCCATCTTCGGGCGCATCCTGGGGCGTTGGCTGGTCACCTTTTCCCGCCGCTACGAGGATTCCGCCGGTCGCTTCGCCGGCATCGCCTACGCCTCGGTCCCCCTGGACGAAGTCGCTCGCCTGTTCACCGCCTTCGACGCCGGGCCCCGCGGCATCATCACCTTACGCACCGCGGACCTCGGCTTTCTCGCCCGCCATCCCGATACGGGCGCGGCGGAAATCAGCCGGCCCGGGAACACGGTCGTTTCGCCGGAACTGCGCCGCCTGGCGGAATCCGGTGTGGCCGAAGCCACCTATCGCTCGGTGGTGGCGGTGGATGGCCTGGAACGGGTCACTACCCTGCGCCGCCTCGATCGGGCGCCCCTGATGGTCAGTGTCGGCGTAGCGGCGGAGGATTACCTGGGATCGTGGCAGGAGGAAGTCCGCCGCACCGGGCTGCTGGCCGGCGCCTTCGCCCTCTTCTCCGTCGCGGCGGCCGTGCTGCTCCTGCGTCTGGTCGAGCGCGTGGTCGCCGAGGCGGTGCGCAACCGCATGTTCCTGGAGAGCGCCAGCGACGGCATCACCATCCTCGACGAAGGGGGGCGGGTAGTGGAGGCCAATCGCCAGTTTGCCGCCATGCTCGATCGGACCCCGGAGGAAGTGGCGTCCATGAACGTGACGGACTGGAACGCCCAGTTCGATGCCGACACCCTGTTGAACGAGGTCCTGCCGCACAATTTTGCCGCCGGGACCGACGTCACCTTCGAGACCATCCACCGGCGCCGGGACGGCAGCCTGCAGGATGTGGAGATCAGCGTCACCTTCTTCCACATGGATGGCCGTCACCTGGCCTACTGCGCTTCCCGCGACATCACCGAAAAGAAACGTCAGCAAAAGGCCCTGGAAGAAAGCGCTGCCCGGCTGCGCGAAAGTGAGGCCCGCCTGCATGCCATCATCGACGCCGAGCCGGAATGCGTGAAGGTGCTGACCCTGGACGGTCGCCTGGAGTCCATGAACCGAGCCGGCCTGGCCATGATCGAGGCCGAATCCCTGGAACAGGTGCTCGGCTTAGACCTGGCCCGACTGGTGCAGGCCCCGTACCGCCTCGCCTTTGCCGCCCTGGCCGGGAAGGTCACCCAGGGCGAGAGCGGCCGCCTGGAATTTGAGATTACCGGCCTCAAGGGCACGCCCCGCTGGATGGAAACCCACATGGCTCCCCTGCGTGACGAGGCGGGGCGCTGCACCGGGCTTCTCGGCGTCACTCGCGACATCACCGAGCGCAAGCGGGCCGAGGAAGGACTGCGGCGGGCCGAGGCGATTTTCCGCAATACCCGGGAGGGCATTGTCCTCACCGACCTCAAGGGCACCATCGTGGCGGTCAATCCGGCCTTCACCGCCATTACCGGCTACAGTGCGGCGGAGGCCCAGGGCCGTAGCAACAGCCTGCTCAAATCCACCCACCACGACGCGGCCTTCTACCAGGCCATGTGGCAATCCCTGGCCGAGACCGGAAGCTGGCAGGGGGAACTGTGGAATCGGCGCAAGGATGGCTCCGTCTATCCCGAGTGGCTGACTATCAGCACGGTCTTTGACGAGCGCGGCGAACCCACCAGCTATGTGGGCGTCTTTACTGACATCTCGTGCATCAAGGCATCCGAGGCCGAGATGGAATTCCTCGCCCACCACGACGCCCTGACCAGCCTGCCCAACCGGCTCCTGCTCCTGTCGCGCATCGAGCACGCCGTCGCTCACGGTGAGCGCAGCGGCCGTGGCGGTGCCGTGCTGTTCATCGACCTGGACCGCTTCAAGCACGTCAATGACAGCCTCGGACATCCGGTGGGCGACGAGGTTCTGCAGAAGGTCGCCCGGCGGCTGAAGAGCCGCCTGCGCGAATCCGACACCCTCGCCCGCCTGGGCGGCGACGAATTCGTCGTGCTCCTGGAAGAGCTGAATTCGCCGGAGGATGCGGCCAGTGTCGCCCAACTCCTGGTGGAGCAACTGCGCATGGCCATCGAGCTGGATTCCGGCCAATCCGTCTATCTCGGCTGCAGCATCGGCATCAGCATGTACCCTGCCGACAGCCGTGATCCCCACGAACTGGTGCGTTACGCCGATGCGGCCCTCTACCACGTCAAGGATTCCGGTCGCGGCCGCTTTCACTTCTATACCGAGGCCCTGGGCCAGGAGGCTAGCCGTCATCTGGCCCTGGACGCGGCCCTGCGCCGGGCCCTCACGGCGGAGGAATTCACCCTCGACTACCAGCCCCTGGTCGATCTCTGCGACCGGCGCACCATCGGAGTCGAAGCCCTGGTGCGCTGGCAACCCCCCGGCGAGCCGCGGGTGCCGCCGGATCGCTTCATTCCCCACGCAGAGGAAACCGGCCTCATCGTGCCGCTGGGGGGCTGGGTGTTGCGCCGGGCCTGCGCCCAGGTGAGCGCCTGGCGCAGGGCGGGCTACGCCCTGGATACCCTGGCGGTCAATCTATCGCCGGTGCAACTGCGCAATCCCTTCCTGGTCGATGAAGTGGCTTCCGCCCTGGCCGAAACCGGCTTGCCCGCCTCGGTGCTGGAACTGGAAATTACCGAAAACGCCCTTGTGGCCCTTGGTGACGAGGCGGAGTCCCGACTGGTGGCGCTCAAGGCCCTGGGGCTGCGCCTGGCCATCGACGACTTCGGCACCGGTTACTCGTCCCTGGCCTACCTCAAGCGCTTCCGGGTGGACAAGCTCAAGATCGACCGCAGCTTCGTGCGTGATGTTCCGGGAGGAGAAGCGGATGAGGAAATCGTCCGCACCATCGTCGCCATGGCCCGCAATCTTCACCTCGAAGTGTTGGCCGAAGGTGTTGAAAGCGAGGAACAGCGGGATTTCCTAGACGCCCTCGATTGCCGTCTGGCCCAGGGCTACTACTTCAGCCCGCCCCTCAACCCAGAGGCTCTGCAACGCTGGCTGGCGCCTGTCCTGACTCCCGCCGAGGCCGATCCGTAGCCCCATTGAACCTAGAAACCTCGGTTGGCCGCTTGTCAGTCCCCGGAATGCCTTGTGCCTTGAACCTCCGTGCACCTCAACAACGCGCACCCGTCGGGTCCATCGCTACGAGCCCGCTGGCGCATCCGGGCGGGCGCCTGGCTTTGTCGCTCCTCCTTGCAGGCATGAGCCTGCCGCGTCGTCGCTTGGCGCCAGATACCCGCCCGAGCGCACCAACGGGTTCGTCCAACTGAGGTTTCTAGGTTGAAGTCCGATGACACCCCTCCAGCGCGAGGGTCGCCTTGGTCCCTACCCTGCCCCGTTCCTCAGTGCCGCCAGGCCCGAGTGACGATATCGCGGATGAGGTGCAGCCGACGGTGGAAGAAGTGGTCGGCGCCGGGCACCACCATCACCGGCAGGTCCAGGGGCAGAGCCCAGTCCAGAACGTTCTGGAGCGGCACGGTTTCGTCCGCCGAGCCGTGGATGACGATGGTGTCGTGGGGCACGGCTTCGGTGTCGTAGCTGCGGGTGCCTTCCACGAAGCCGGCGGCGGTGCCCACCAGGACCAGGCGCTGGGCCGGGTGGCCGGCTTCGGCCAGCCGTCTGGCGACCCGGGTCTGGCAGTAGGCGCCGAAGGAGAAGCCGGCCAGGGCCACCGCCAGGTCGCCGCAGCGGCGCTGGGCATCGTGCAGCACGGCCAGCAGGTCGTCGGTTTCGCCGATCCCCTCGTCGTGCACCCCCTCGGTGGCGCCGACGCCCCGGAAATTGGGGCGGAAGGCGGCGTAGCCCAGACTGACGAAGGTACGGGCCAGGGTGTAGGCCACCTTGTTGGTATTGGCGCCACCGCCGATGGGGTGCGGATGGGCCACCAGGGCGATGCCTCTAGGCGCATCGGGTTTTTCCATGATGACCTCGATCTTGCCGACCGGGCCATCGACCAGGATTTTCTCTTCCACGACCTTCATATTTTGAGGCGCTCCACTATCCGGCCGTGGACCAGATGCTCCTGGATGATTTCCTCCACATCCTCCTTATCCACATAGGTGTACCAGACCGCCTCGGGGTAAACCACCATCACCGGGCCCTGGTCGCAGCGGTCCAGGCAGCCGGCCTTGTTGATGCGTACCTTGCCCGGGCCTTTCAACTTCAGCTTGGCGACGCGGTCCTTGGCGTAGGTCTGCACATCCGAAGCGCCATGGTTGTTGCAGCAGATCTCGCCGGGGTCGCGCTGGTTGCAGCAGAAAAAGACGTGATATTTGAAGTGGCTCATGGGGGCCTCCTGTGGGGGGCTCATTATGCTGGAAACCTCGGGTGACCGCTTGCAGATGCCTCGCATGCCTTCTGCCCAGGACCTCCGCGCCCCCCTGAAGCGCTTCCTCAGTGCTACAGGCCCGCCGGCGCCCCGGACCGGAGAACTCAGAGCCTGTGAATTTTTCGGGCGCGCCCGAGCGGCGTGCCCAGGTGTGCACGATCAAGGCGCAAAGCACAGCCATAGCTCGGACTATGGCGAGCATTTGCAACGCTGAGCGGGCGCAGCTGGGCATGACGAGCGGGGGTGAATGAAATTTTCACAGGCTCTCAATTGCGTCGCCCGGAGAGCAGGATGAAAGGCAGGGCCAGGAAGGGCCACAGGGTGGCGACCAGGCGGGTGAGTCCATTGAAGTTGAGGAAGTGCCCCTGGCTCCATACGGCAAGGGCGGCGGCCGAGTAGGGATTGGGTGGCGCCAGGTTGACCAACACGGTGGCCGCCATGAGGGCCATGGCGGAGACCATCTGGCGACCGATCTGGGGCAGCGGCAGGGTCAGGACCAGAAGGGCGGTGCCGACCGGAAGTCCCAGTTGAGCCCCGGGGGTGAACCAGGCCAGGGCCTCGCCGGGGCCGACCAGGATGGTTGCCGCCAAGGTGCGTACCACCAGTCCCAACAGCAGGAGCACAGCGGCCAGACCGTAGGCAACGCTCAGGCGCGCCGCGAGCAGGGCTGCCACCAAGCCAACGGCCAGCAGGTTGCAGGCGGTTACCGCAGCCTCGATCAAAATGAAGCTGGGCGCCGCAAAGGGGACTGCCCCCGGGAGACCGAGGGGTTGCCGCAGGTCTCCCGCACCGAAGAGGAGGATTTCCGGCGAGAGGGGGACGAGTAGCCAGAGAGCCAGGAGCGTGAGGCCGAATTCGGTGTGGCGCAAGGAAACGAAGAGTCCCTGCTGCCAATGTTTGATGCGGGTGAAGAGGCGGGGACCGCTCCGGGTGCCGAGCATTGCCCCCAGCAGCCCCCCTGCCGCGTTGCAGGCGAAGTCCACGTTGGACGGTACGCGAGAGGGCAGCCAGGTCTGGATGCACTCCAGGGCGAGGCTGAGGCTCGCGGCGATGAGTGTCGCCAGTACCGCTCCCGTCCAGCGGCCCGGCAGTCGGATCAGGGAGAGGGCACACAGAAATCCCAAGGGGATGTAGACGGCGACATTGGTCGCAAGGTCGAAAGCAGTCCAGTAGCGGGGCCAGCCCGCCTCAAGGAAGGCAAAGGCCGAAGCCCCCGTATCGCGCCAGCCGGAAAAGGGGTGGAGGCTGGCGTAAATGAGAAGTCCGCACCACGCCAGGCCGAGGTAGCGGGAAAGGACATCCGGGCTGCGAAAACTCATGTTCCGGGCTAGTCGAAGCGTACGCTCAGTGTCAGGCCGGCGCCGAAGTCCGGACTGGCGTCCGCAAAGCCTTTGACCAGATAGACCTGACCCTTGTAGCCCGGACCGAAACGCCATTCCGCGTACAGGGTGGCTTCGCTGACCGGAGAACCGCTGCCGGTCAGCGCCTGGCGGTAGTCGTAGTAAGCGCCGATTTCGGCCTCTCCCCCAAGTCTGTGCCCTAGGCCCAGGGCGCCGAACCAGGGATTACGGTAATCCACGCCCTGCGGATCCTGCTTGTAGGTTCTGCCCAGGGTCATCATTGCACGGGCGTCACCCAGAGGCAGCAGAAAATCGACCAGGAGCGAGTAATCATCGCGGCCCGTGGTGATCAGATCGTTGCGCCGGGCCGAAGTGGCAAACTTGGCCTTGAATCCGAGGTCGGCCTGCAGTCCCTCCTCTCCCTGGTCGATGATCTCGTGCAGCACGGTTGCGGTGAGATCGCCGAAACCCTCCTGGGTCTGGCGGACGGGACTGAATCGGTCGCCGCCGGCGCTCGCCGTGCCCGTTGCGCGTACGTAGGGGAGATGAAGTTTCCACACCCAAGGCCCGGTCTGATGTTTGAAGATGAGGGGCAGTGTCCAGGCGGTCGAGCGCTCACGCTCGCCGTACCTGCCTTCGGCGTAGTCCAGATTGAGGCTCACGGTGGTCTGCCCGGATGCGCCCTGGGGGGCCAGCGCAAGGAGGGCAAACACGACCCGAGCCGGGAAGGGGATAATGGAGGGAATAAAACGCAAGAAAAACATGTTTGCACAGCCAGGTTACGAGAATGGGCGCGGCAGGGGAGCCGCGGTTGAATAAATCCAGGAGTCAGTCAAACAGGTTGGGGCCAATGCCGAGGCGCATCCGCGCCCGGATCGCGCCAAGTGAACCGCAGCCATGACCAAAGCCATGGCGAGGGTGAGCGGAGGCGTACGTTGCCGATCCGACGTGACTGACGACTAGCCTGATGGACGTTGCGCTGTCGGTCAAGAGCAATGCCGGAGAGTGAAAATGGCCCGTATTGGTGCTCGCGTGCACGATGACTTCAATCTGATCCGCTGGTTCTCGCTCACGACCCTGGCGTCGGTGGTCACCGTGAGTGCGGTTGCAGCGTGGGCGCTGGCCAACTTTCTCACCGATCGCATGATCCGCCAGGATGCGGAGATCACCGCGGGCTTCGTCCGCAGCATCGTGGCGACCGAGAACGCCTACGACTTTTTCAGTGGTGCCACCAGTGCAGGCACCCAGCCCTTCCAGGATTTCCTCGGTCATGTGAATCGTATTCCCGGGGTGCTGCGCATCAACGTCTATTCGGCGGATCGACGCATGGTCTGGTCGAGCGACGCGAGCCTGATGGGCAAGCGTTTCGAGCACAATGAAGAATTGGATGAAGCGCTGAGTGCCGATCTGGTCGTCCATAGCGGCGTCGTCGATCCCAGCCATCTTGTCAAGTCGGAGCACCAGCACCTGGGGGACGGGCACAAGCAGTTCGTCGAGAGTTACGTGCCGATCTTCGACGTGCACGGACGCCGTATCGTGGGTGTGGTCGAACTGTACAAGGTGCCGGCCGACCTGTTCGAAACCCTTGCCGAGGGGCGCCGCCTGATCTGGTTGGCGGCCGTGGTGGCCGCGGCCTTTCTCTATGCGGCGCTTTTCTGGATCGTCTTGCGCGCCCAGCGCATCATCGAAATTCAGGGTGACCGGCTGGTGGAATCGGAATCCCTTGCGGTGGTGGGCGAGATGGGGTCGGCAGTCGCCCACGGTCTGCGCAATCCCCTCGCTGCCATCCGCTCCTCGGCCGAACTCGCCCTGGAGAGCCCCCTCCCCGATCAAGCCCGGGAGTGCGCCCAGGATATCGTTGCCCAGGTTGATCGCCTCGAAGGCTGGGTGCGCCAGTTGCTCACCTACGCCAAGCCGGCCCACGCGGCCCTGGAGCCGGTGGACCTCGCTGCTCTGTTCGCCGAGGTGGCCGAGACTTACCGGCGCGATCTGGAGCGGCGAGGCATCGGCGTCAGCGTCGAGGCTGCCCCGGATCTGCCGAAGGTGCGGGGCGACGTTGCCCTGCTGACCCAGATGCTGGGCAGCCTAGTGGTCAACGCCGGAGAAGCCATGACGGGTTCGGGTCACATCGTCCTGTCCGGCCGCCGCCTGGGAGCGGAATGCATTGCGGAAGTGCGGGACGACGGTCCGGGCATCACCCCCGCCGAAGCCGGCCGCGTGTTCAAGCCCTTCTACACGACCAAGCCCAAGGGGCTCGGGCTGGGGCTTCCCCTGGTGCGCCGCCTGGTCGAGCGCTTCGGTGGTTCGGTGGAACTGGAGAGCGCTCCCGGTAAAGGAACCCTCGTTCGCCTGCACCTGCCGGTTTGGGAGTAGCTCATGGCCGCGGGAATCCTGATCATCGATGACGAAGTCGTCCTCGCCAAGAACATCCGTCTCTATCTCGAACGCTCCGGCTACGAGGTTCGTGCTGCCGAAAGTGCCGAGGAAGGCGAACGTCTGATCGCCGAATTCCGGCCCGATGTCATCCTGCTCGACTACCAGCTTCCCGGCCGCAACGGGCTCGAGTTCCTCGCCATCCTGAAGAGCCTGGGCGGCGGTATTCCGGTCATCATGCTCACGGGTCAGGGGAGCGTCGATCTGGCGGTCGAGGCCATGAAACTGGGGGCCGTCGATTTCCTCACCAAGCCCCTGGTCCTGAGCAAGTTGCGCCTGGCCATCGAAAAGGTGGTGGGCGGCCAGCGCGCCGAAACCGCCCTCGCCTATTACCGCGAGCGGGATTTTCGCGGTCACGGCGTCGCGGCCCTCCTGGGCGAATCCGATGTCATGCAGAAACTGCGCAATACCCTGGCCCGCCTGAGCGAGGCCGAAGCGGCCCTGGGCGACGACGAGCCCCCTGCAGTGCTCATCTCCGGCGAAACCGGGACCGGCAAGGAACTGGTGGCCCGCGCCCTGCACCACGACGGGCCCCGCGGCAAGGGGCCCTTCATCGAACTCAACTGCGGCTCGATTCCGGCCACCCTGCTCGAGGCTGAACTTTTCGGCCACGAAAAGGGTGCGTTCACCGACGCCCGGGAGCGCAAGATCGGCCTGGTCGAAGCGGCGGACGGCGGCACCCTGTTCCTGGACGAAATCGGCGATATGGAACCGGCGCTTCAGGTCAAGCTGTTGAAGCTTCTGGAAGAGAAGACCGTACGGCGTCTGGGCAGCATCCGCGACCAGCGAGTCAATGTGCGCATCGTCGCCGCCACCCACCAGCCCCTGGAAAAACTGGTGCGGGAGGGGCGCTTCCGCTCCGACCTCTATTTCCGCCTGCGCATCGTCGAATTGGCGGTCCCTCCGCTACGCGAGCGCGGTGACGACATTATTGTTCTCGCCCGGCATTTCCTCGCCTTGCATAGCGGGCGCTACCGCAAGGCAGGACTCGCTTTCTCCGCGGCCGCGGAAGGCGCCCTGCGTGCCTACGCCTGGCCCGGCAACGTCCGCGAACTGCGCAATGCCATCGAGCAGGCCGTGCTGCTGGCTGACGGCAGCCGAATCGAGAGCGCGGCTCTGCCGTTCTGTACGACGCTCGGAGCGCAGCGGGAAGCACCGCTGGCCGCAGTGGCCGTGCCCGAGACCGTCTCCGCCGGACTCACACTTGATCAGTTCGAGAGAGAGATGCTGGTCCAGGCCCTCGACCGTACGGGCTGGAACGTCACCCATGCGGCGCGCATTCTGGGAGTGTCCCGGGACACTCTGCGCTATCGCATCGACAAGCACGGCTTGGCCAAGCGGGGTAACGGACTCCCGAACTGAGGCGCCTCGATCCAGGGGGAGCGCCCGCGGCGCAGGGGGATATGCCCCTTTGGGCTTGTCATTTGACCCAGGCTGCTGCGCCCTTGG
Organism: Azonexaceae bacterium; assembly: GCA_009469665.1. The sequence goes on from SSTB01000157.1 coordinate 14,407, forward strand.
GCCTCGGACGCGATGGAATATCCAAATAATCATAGGCATAGAGAAATCACTCGGGCTGGCACGGGCCATGCTGCATGGGAAGCATGGGAATGAATTCGGCGTCAGCCGCTCCCATGCAAGCCTTGTCCCGACCGAGAACCTTTCAAGGAGACCCAAAATGTCCAAGACTTTGATGTCACTTTCCGCCTTCGCCCTGGCAATCAGCCTTGCGGCGCCCGCCACCGCCTATTCTCCCGCGAGCTTCGACCTGAGCATCGCCCGTGCCGAGCGGCCCGAGAAACCCGAAAAGCCGCAAAAGCGCGAAAGAATCGGCGCCCTCGAGGTGGATTCGCAACTGGCCCGCGAGGCGACCGAGCGCCCCCGCGGCCGCGACAATGAGCGTCCCGGCGATCGTCAGCGGCGCGGCGGCCGCGGCGCCTGAAGCAGGCCACTGGAGGGAGCCGAGGGTTCCCTCCCCCCTCCCCCCTATTCCCTGAGGAGTCATCGACCATGAACAAGCCCTTGCGCAGCATCCTTACCCTCTTAGGCGCCGGCGTCATTTCCCTTCTGCTCGCGAGCCCAGCGATGGCCGGCAATTCCGTCTCTCGCGGCCACGGTGTCAAATGCACCTGGGTGCTCGTCTCTTCTGTCGGCGGGAACAACGTCTATCAGCAGGTGTGCCGCCGAGGCGTCTGATCATCGGTTCGCGTCGCGCCGGTCACGCCCGGTGCCTGGTTCTTTTCCTGGCACTCGGTGGACCGGTTGCCTGGGCTGATTCGCCTCTGAAAGGGAGTCTTGAAATCGCGGCCGGCCACGAAGAACTCACCAGTCCGCTGGTGCGCGTGGCTCCCTCCGGCCCGCTGTTGCGAGTGGAAGGGCTCAACCGCCTGGCGGGCAGCAGCCTCCGCATCAATGGCTCCGTCCTCCGCGACTGGACCCTGGACGGCGGCACCGGCATTTCCGCTTCGGCGCGGGGTGACGTCCTGCGCGCGCCGGCTGCTCCGGATCTGGACTGGGGAATCGCCGCCGCTGACGTGATGCTGCGCCATCCCTGGGCGGGCGCGACCTGGGGCATCGGACCGAGCGTCCAGCGACTCTGGGTCGCGCGACGCAGGTTTCGGGATACCGTTGGGGTCCAGGCAGACGCGCTTCGCGTTGATGGGAGCGGCCATTGGTCCCTGGCCGGCGATTGGGCGCAGACGCAGCACTCGGGGGAAAACTCCGATTTCAACAGTGCTATCGCCTTGGTCAGTCTGCAGCGCCGAATCAGCGATCCCCTGCCCGGCCTCGAATCCATGGACCTCGAGGGCGGCCTCTTGCGCGAACGCAATCGCGCGGGGCTGCCGGAGCTGGGGAGTCGAAGTGCCTATCTGCGCGTGACCCTCGCCGGCAAGCGATGGGGCTACGACTGGTCCCTGGGGGGCATGACCCAGCGCTCGCGGTTCGATGCCACGGTGCTTGATCCGTTGCCGGCCAGAAGGGATCGCTTTCGCTCCCTCGACCTGTCGGTCTCCCGGGACATCGGCGAAGGCGCCTATGTCAAAGCCGAAGCCAATTTCGCCCGGAACGAAGCAAACTCGCCCCTCTTCGAGAGCCGCTACCGCCAGGTCGCCCTGACCCTGGGTTTTGCCTGGTAGCTTCGCTTCAGCGTACCTTGATTTCGGTCCAGAGCCTGGACATCAGACGGCGCTGCTTCGGGTCAAGGTCCCGCAGCATTTCCAGGCGTGCGAGGTCGTCCTGAGTCGGGAACAGCCCCCGCTCTGCGGCCACCTCGCGCAGGATGTGGGGAACCGCGGCGGCGTTGGGATTGCCGGCGCCAATCAGGTTGGAGACATCGGCCGCGTTGGCGCCGTCGAGCATGAAATCGATGAAGCGGTGGGCGAGGTCGGGTCGCCGCGACGAGGTGTGGATGACGAAATTGTCCACCGCCAGCACGGCTCCCTCCTTGGGGATGGCGAAGCCGATGGCGAAGGGCCGGCGGGCGGCCTTGGCGTCCTCCCGGGCGCGGAACATGTCGTTGGAGTAGCCGTGGGCGACCCAGATGG
>SSTB01000158.1 GCA_009469665.1 Azonexaceae bacterium
GTATCACCGCTGCCGCGTTCTGCGCCAGCGCTCGCTTGACCACTTCCCGCGGGTAGACCGATGTTTGGGTCAGCGTGCCGCGAAAGAGTTCTTCCGCGACGATCAACCGGTTCCTGGCGTCCATCCACAGGCACATGAATACTTCATGCTCGTAGCCCCCGATCCGGCCACACAGGAATGTCGAGGCCGCACTGGGCGAGGCCAGATTGATGCCCGTACTGCTCATGTCTTCCTGCATTGCCCGGAGGTAAAGCTCCTTCGCGGCGGCGATTTTCGGCTGTGCCGCGTAGGACGTCCGCTCTTCCCCTGCAATGAGGCTTGCCTGTCGCGCCGACCTGATCCCGAAAATTTCCGAGAGGGGAAGTTTTGACAGGGCGCGACCCGCCGGGCCACAGAGAACCGCCAGCAAATCGGCATTGGTCATTTCAATGGTGCGCATTTCCATTTCATTTGCCTTTCAGGAAATGGGGCCGTGAGCATCCCCAGGGGGCGCATACGGCCCCTGAGGGTGTAAATAGGGAAGCCGCCGAAGCCCTCCCATCTTTTTGAAACGTGCTGCCTGCCATCCATGCCAGACATGAACATGGAAGGCGATACGCGAATTACTCCTCGCGCATCTCCACCTCCTTCAAGGCCTGGGTACCCGCCTTGAGAATCTTGTCCGCCGCCGCAAACACCCGACGCGCCGACTTTTCCGGGAATTCCTTCCCGTCGAGCCAGTTCTGGATGTAGCCCCGGCTTTCCTCCATGCCTGGCAACCCGAGGGTCGCGCAGCACAGGTAGGCCGTTGCCTCGGCTTCCGCCTCCTTGATGCATTTCGGCATCGTGGGGCCGTCGGCCATCGCTCCCGTCTCGTCGCCCGTGGCCGTGTGGCCAAGCAGGTGATGCGCAACTTCGTGGAAAAGTGTCTTCCATGGCATCGCGGCAACAGGATTGATGGCCACCTCGCGGACTCTGCGTTTGGCATACCCCTGGCAGTTGCCGTCGATCATCTCGAACGGAACTTCCCGAATATCCAGCACGACAAGCGCCCTTGATTTATCCCACTCCGGCGTCCACACCTCCGGCTGGAGAGCCTCGCCTTCCGTCTGGTCGAGACTGAACCAGTTGCGCTTCAACAGAAAAATCATGTAAGCACCACCCGTCCCCTCTTCCGGAGTGTGTTCGTCCTTGTCCTTTCTCCTGACCGTGACCGGCATGATGAGTGAAAGGGCCTTCTCGCCTTTCCTGACCTTTCGGCCCAGATTCTTCCAGCGAGTGAAGCTGGCAATAGGGGCGAGTGGGAGACCACGCGCCGCCAGTTGACATGCCGCAAGGATTGCGTTGCCCAGCGAGTAGTCGTGAAATACCGAGTACGCCTTTGACAGCGTTCCCGGTAGCGTCAGTGCCTGTTGAAGCAGGGAGTTCCAGTCAGGCTTTTCCATGGCCGGCCTCCCTGACTTCCTTGATCCACCAATCCGATACACCGAGATACTTCCCGGTCACCGGGTGAACGTCGATCAAGTCGGCACTGGCTTGCCATCCGCGCGGAGCGCGGCAGGCACGAACATCGCCGCGTCCATTGAACCGCCGCCAGCGTGTCGTTCCATCTTCATAGTGATACATGCTTGCCTCCAGACGAAAACACCGCCGAAGGCACCAAGCCCGTCGCCGGGGTCAATGCCCCGGCGGGGTTGTGAATGACGACCAGTTGCCTGAGCGTCGTTGATTGCTGATTGTTTCGAGCGGCCAGCTACCGCCTATGACACTCCTGGATTACCCGGGAGCGACAATTTCGCTTTCCGCAGCGCACCTCGCGATGCGCTCTGGAAAGCCCGCCTTTCGGCGGGCCCTGGTTTCATGCGATTTCCTTCAGAAGCCCCTTCTCCACGAGCGCCTTGAGTTGTGCGCTAAGTATCAGGACCAGAAGCACCGATCCCTTGCAGAGAAGCACCCGTTTCCCGTCCGCGAGTTCTGCGACGGTTTGTGGCCCCATGTACTGATATTTCATGATGCCCTCCTGTTACGAGGGATCTCCGACCCAATGCATCCGGGCAGGGTTTCAATATCAACCGGGCTGACGTCAGCATTCCTGTCCATGGCGTCACCGCCTTCACGCAACGCGACGCATGGCATGTTCAACGGATTGCAAGGAAGGAAAACCTGCCTTGCCATCACGATTGAGGATGTCGAGCCAGTCCAGTGACCTCTGACCGGCAGGAATCTCGCCCGCAGGGACAATGGCACTGGCCTTGATACCCCGCTCCCAGAGCCTTTGGACCAGCCGCCTGGCTGATTCCTGACCATGCCCCCTTGGATGTTGCGCCGAAGGCCGGTCCTTGTCGGCGAAGACCAGGATCTGACTCACGCCGGGTGGCGGGTAAAAGTGCTCCAGCAGATACGCATTGACCGCGCACCAGACCGGCATCTTCGTCCCTTCCATTACCGCGAGAGCCGTCTCCAGACCTTCCGCCACTGCCAGCACGGCGCCCGCCTCCACCAGTCGGATGACTCCGCCCGCCAGCTTCCGCTGACTTGGATACCGCATCAGCTTCCTGGGAGACTCGACGGGTGCCTTGTAGCCGTCCGCCGTCAGGTAGGTACGATGAATGGTGATGGCGTTGCCGCCGTGACCCTGCACCATGGCCAGCATCGCCGGAAACGTGCCGATCTCCTTTCTGTCCTCGAAATACGCGAGCGATGGGTGGAGACGGAGTGTTTCCGGTTGCCGGATCGAGATACCTCTTCGGGCCAGATACAAGCGGGCCGGTTCAGCATCGGGATGAGAGAGGGCGATCGACTCGGTCCAGACCCGGTTAAGCGCCTGGCGAGACTTTTCGTCATCGTCGCCCTTCCGGGTCTGGCGAGAAATGGTTCTCCCGCCAAACGGCCTGGCGATGATGCCGACACGCAGGTACTCGGCTACGGACTTCAGTGCTTCCTTGAAA